>NZ_JBHMFT010000045.1:0-24226 GCF_051433195.1 Falsiroseomonas sp. E2-1-a20
GATGCGCTTCGGCATCGGCATGAACACCGACCACACGCTGGAGGAAGTCGGCCAGCAGTTCAACGTGACGCGCGAGCGCATCCGGCAGATCGAGGCCAAGGCGCTGCGCAAGCTCAAGCACCCCAGCCGCAGCCGCAAGCTGCGCAGCTTCCTGGATAACTGAGGTGGCGATCGCCGCGCCGTGTTGCGTCAAGACGCCACCGGTGCGGGAGCCGGCGATGAAGCGGCAACCTTAGATTGGTGGAGCTACCACGTTAACAAGTCGATCAACGCTGAGGAGCATCCCTTGCCAGCCAATTTCGACGACCCCGCACAAGACCCGCAGCAAAGCCGCAGGACCGAGGTCAACCCCATCGCTGAGCTCCTTGGGGTCCTCTCTCCCGAGGCTCGTCGGCTGCTGCGCAACGTCGCAGAGGAAACCGCGCAGGCGGCGCTGCGGGCGGCCGGCGGACCCAATCCTCTCGCAGCGGCTGCGAGCACAGCGGCGCGCCTCCTCTCTCAAGCAGCGCGGCGGCCTATGGAGACTAACACTGCAACGGACAGGACAACGCGCTCCCAAACCGTCGACAGGTCAGTTCCGACCACCTCGCCCCTGGTGCCTGCTGTAGAACCTTTCGTCCGGTTGCCCCAGCCGGGGACGGATTGGTCGCAGTTCGTGCGCCGTGAGGCAGTGATTGCGATCAAGTCGCCCTCAGTTGACCTATGCGTCGTCGTACTCTCCGACGGGCGTGATCTGGAAGTGGGCGGCTCGTCCGATGCGGTCGCTCGGCAGATCCCAGGTCTTGTGCGCCTGACCCAGCCTGGCACCCAGCGCAGCATGTACGTCCGGTCATCTGCTGTGCTGGCCGTCACTGCTCCATCGAGTGGCTGCGTGCTGCACTTGTCCAACGGGCTTGATTTGGCGGCCGGCGAAGCTGCCGTCGTCGCGGCGAATCTCATCGCAGGCACCGGCTGACGTAGCGCCAGTTCTGACCACAGCTGGTTTTTCCATATCGCCCCCTTATGCGGCAAGCGGTGCCAGGGGTCGCCGGTGGAGGCGCCGCCGCCATCAGCCGCGGTGTTAGTCGCGCGCATGAGATAAGGCAGCAGACGTCCGGGTAGGAGTGGCGACGTCTGGCGGCACAATAGGCCTGGCACCATGCAGGATCGCCCGTGCCACGCCCTTCGCTCACGGCCGTCTCTCAGAGGCCAGTGCCTCGGCCAGGAACGCGGCAACCCGCGCGGCCGAAAGCGTCGCCAGTTCCGGCCACGGAGCGGCCCTCGCTCGCCCCCCCGGTACACCTGGCGCCGGCAGCCGCGTTGTCCATGCTGACGAGCCGAGCGCCAACGTATCCCACCCGTAGCCCGCGCCCGCATACGTCACCCGGCGCACTAGGTGCGCCTCGGCCACTGCCGCCGCGAGGTTGGCGCAGTCGACCGGCAGGTTGAACGGGTCGGCGTCACCGTGCAGCAGCAGCCGCCGCGCCTTCGGGGCGGCGCGTTCGCGCGGCGCGGCGAGCAGCGCGAGCGGGCCGTCCATGCTCATGGCGAGCGCTTGGCCAAGCGCTCCACAGCCAGGGTAGAGCAGCGCGCGCGCGGCAAACGGGTCGTACCCATCCGCCGTGCGTGGCGCCAGCAATACGGCCCACGCGCCAGCGCCGAAGCCGATCGCGCCTATGCGCGCCGGGTCCACGCGGGCCCCGCGCGCGAGCGCAGCGGCGGCCGCAGTGGCACGCGCTGCTCCTTCTTTGGCGTCCTCCGGTCCTGCGTCGGGCGTGGTGCCGTCGAGGGAAATGGCTCGGAGTTCCACCTCCAGCACGGCGATGCCGGCCGCGGCTAACTGTGCGACATATTGATCGGCGCGCGCGTCGCGGCCAAGCGCATCATGCACCAAGACGACGGCTGCCGTGGGAGCGTTGTCGCCTCCCGCTAGGCGGGTGAGCAGGCCGGCATGCTCTGCGTCCACCCAGAAGACCTCGGAATCCGATAGTGTGTCCGAAGCGGCCGCGGCGGCCCCGCAGGCGAGCCAGGCCGAAAACGCCATGCCGATCAGGTAATAGCTCTTGCAGAAGCACCGGGCCATAATATCGAATAAGCAAACTGCATATCTGGTGGATATGGCGATGGAGCTGAGGCACCTGCGCTACTTCATCGCCGTCGCGGAGGAGGGCCACATTACGCGGGCCGCCGAGCGGCTTGGCATGCAGCAGCCGCCGCTCAGCCAGCAGATCAAGCTGCTCGAGCGCGAGCTCGGCGTGCAACTCTTCCACCGCAGGGCCCGCGGCGTCGAGATGACGGATGCCGGTCGTGCCTTCCTGGAGGATGCGCGCGCGACACTTGCCCAACTTGCGCGGATTAGCGAGACGACGCGGCGCGTGGCGCGGGGTGAACAGGGTAGGCTCTGCATAGGCGTCACATCCACCGGCCCATTCCATCCTCTCGTGCCACGCGCGATCCGGGCGTTCCGCGACGCCTGCCCGAACGTGGCTCTGGCCGTCGAGGAATGTCTCAGCAACGAGCTGATTGAGCGGTTGCGAGGCGAGCAGATCGACGCTGCCTTCATTCGTATCTCCCTGCCCGATCCGGCAGGATTGATCGTCCACTGTCTTGGCGAGGAGCCGATGGTGGTGGCGCTGCCGGGCAATCATGACCTCGCCCGGGACAGACCCGACACGTCAGTGTCCCTCGCGAGCCTGGCGGCGGAAACCTTCATCCTTTATGGCCCGCCAGGTACGGGCATGCACGACGCGACGATCGCGGCCTGCCACGCTGCAGGCTTCAACCCACAGGTCGGCAATCTCGGCTCAGCGACGCAGCTCTCGCCGCGCATCACCTCGACGCTGAGCCTGGTGGCCGCGGGCCTCGGCATCTCTTGCGTCCCGGCCTCGCTGCAGCGGATGCGCATCGATGGCGTCGTCTACCGCGCCCTATCCGGCGAGATTGTGCCGAAGGTCCTGTTGAATCTTGCCGCACGCAGGGGAGATGCCTCGGTCGTCGTGCAGCGCTTCGTTGACATAGCCCGGAGGACGCAGAAGGACGTCCTTCGAAGCTGATCAGAAAAGGTCGTGGCCACCGCGGGCAAGCTGGTGCTTCACATTTCCCGTGCTGCCATTTGGACGTCAGGCCGCATTGACCACGCGGACGCTGAGGAGGGTAGCCTTCCGGCAGGCGTGCTCCGCAGCAGTGGCCAGCATTTCCTACCATGGTCTCGTGAAACTGCATCGTTGTTCAGGATCTTGACCCGATCGGCGCGACGCGAGCGGAACACCAGAACCGCGCCTTAAAAGGGATCAGCACCGAGCACCATGCCCGCGCTTGCCATCCGTCGAACGCATTCGGCGTTCAACTCACCAGTTCGAGGAGCGCCATCCTTTCGTCGGTCATCATTGGACTCCGGTTGGGTGGGAGGTCCCGCAGCCCGAACCTACCGAAGAACGGCAGTGACCGCGCACGACGCAGCCGGCCGCGCGACCTCCTTCACCACGTTAGGGAGCGCAACATTTGCGTCGTTTCAGATGCGCGGCTTCCATTCTTCTCTCGCCTGAACCAACCACCCGTCGTCGAAAACCGTGACCGTCTTCTGACTTGGAGGATTACTGAACGGATCGCTGTAGGTTACCTGGTTGTCCGCCGCGGTAGTCCCCTGACTACCCTTCACCAACCCACAATCCAGCAATAGCGGGAAGGCACGCTCGGCGACGCGCTGGCCTGCAACCGTGTCACTCGGATAGTGCACGCCGAGCACTTCACGAAGCTTGGCAATGCGCTGCGCCAGCATCCAGCAAGGGCTTGCCTTATCGGGCCGGCCCGTTCCGACCGCCACGGGCACGACCTGCTCCAGACAGCGCGCTATCAGGAACGCCTGCAGGGAATGACCGCTAGGATAAGCGGAATGTCCTGGCGGATCGATCGTCGACATGACGCTGGGGTCGAGCCGCATCGGACGAGGCCGATTGAACTGACCCTTGTAGTGCATGCAGAGAAACTGCCCTACGCGAAGCGCGGCGGCCACCAGGTAGTAGGTGTACGGATGGGTCGCCAAGCTGAACTGCAACAACCCGCGGAAGTAGCCAATGATGCCGTTGCGCTGAGCCAGCGCCTCGGCGATGGCGCCGGCGCGATACTGAGCCAGCAGCCGCAACTCCGCCAGTTCGGCCTGAAGATTGCTGACCGGCGGATTGCTGTTGGGTACACTGGTGTCCGCCACGTACTCAGCCTGCGTCAGCAGTTTCGTCCAGGCATCGTAGTCCTTTCCGCCGGAATCCTGGGCCTTGATTTGAACAAGCTCTGCAAGAACCAGGAGCGACGCGTTATCCGGTGTGAAGTCGGTGAGCCGTCGCGCGACCCCTTCCGGTGCGATCTGCCAGGCGGCGCCGCCGGTGGGTGGCCAATCTGCTCCCTGCAGTTGCGGCGGCCAGCGATGCCCGCGGTAATGGGGCTCCAGTGCATTGGGATCGGACGGTGTCGGCCTCGGCCGCCGTACGAACTCGGGCGCGACGCCGATTGGACGAAGGACCGAGCGCCGCCCGTTGCCCCCGAGCAGGTCGAGCGTTTCGAACCCATCCGCACCATCTGCACCGTCCGCGCCATCAGCTCCATCAAACGGCCCGGCGACAAAGCGACCTGACATATCCCTCTCCCATCGTGTTTACCGTGGACCCCCAAGGCGGCAGGCCGTCACTCCGGCAGTCCGGAATGCCGCAGATGCGCGGCGAAGGCATCGCGCAGGTTCTGCTTAAAGAAGGGCAGCCGCGACCGCCCATAGGCGGCCAGCGAGAAGTCGGGCCGCAAGGCCAGGAACCGTACGCCGACGTGCCTTGCCTCATCGGACTTGCCATCGCCAGCCAGTGCTGCCGCGAGCAGCAGGAGGGTTGCGGCATGCAGAGGGTTGTCGATCGCCGAACGACGTTGCCAGCGCACAGCTTCCGCAAAATTTCCCTTTGCGTAATGCGCGATCCCGAGGAACATGAACTGTGAGTACCGCATCGGATCCTGCGGCGAGAGGCGAAGGCCCAACTCGGCCCGTCGCACCGCCTCGTCGCCCTGGCCAAGGTAGGCCAGCGTGGCACTCGACAAGGTCCAGGCCAGGGCATGGTTTGGGGAGGCGTCGAGGGCGGCCTCAAAGCACATCATGGCGGCGTCGCTGTCGCGGCGCAGGATGGTGTTAAGATGGCCGAGCGTGGCGTAGGCCAGCGCGTTTGTGCGGTCGATTTCTACGGCTCGCTTTGCCAGGACAAATGCCTCAGCACCGTCGCGGTCCGGGTCGGCCGACCATCCCCGGCCGATGCGCACGCTGTGCCAGCGCGCTGCCCAGGCAATTGGAAGTGCGAAACCGGGCTCCTCGATCATCGCTTCGGCCAGGAACCTGCGTGCGCAGTCGAAGGTATCGCGGTCCGTGCTGCTCATCATGTAGAGGGCGCGCAGCGTACGATCATAGGCGGTTTGGCTGTCCGGCGCTTTACGCATGGCGCGCTGGAGTTCTGCGGCGCGAACATGAGGCGCTAGCCCTGCAACAATCCTGCGGACGATGTCGTCCTGCATGTCGAACACCTCGCGCGGGTCAACCCGGATTCTTTCAGCCCACAATGTCTCGCCGGTACGCGTGTCGCAGAGTTGCACCGACACTCCGTATCCGCCAGGTACGCGGCGCATCCGGCCCATCAGCACGTAGCGTACACCAAGCGCACGCCCGACCTCGCGCGGATCGGGCAGGCGTCCGCGAAACATCGCACTGGAGGCAGCGGACACCACGAAAAGCTCATGCAGCCGCGCTAACGACATCGCCACGTCTTCGGCAAAACCGTCCGCGAAGGAGGATGTCGCCGGCCCCTGATCCTCATCGAGCAATGGCAGCACGGCGAATGAAGGCAGCCCGCCCGAGGGATGCGCAGGCACCGCCACGCGCACGACATCGCAGTCGATCGTGAATAAGCGGGCGCACCTTTCGAAGCCCTTAAGCTCAACAGGGCCGAGCTCCCGCAGCTCTGCCGGCTTCAGCGCATCACCCATCGCCTGCCGCACGCGCTCCGAGATCACGATGCCGCCGGGCGCAGCATGCGACTGCAGCCGCGCGGCAAAGTTGACCGCATCCCCAAAGAGGCGCGGCCCGGTCTCGAACACTTCGCCTGTGTGCACGCCGATACGCAGCACGATCGGCAGCGGATCAACCGCGCTCGGATCCTCAATCGCAAGCCGGATGCCGTGCTGTATGGTACGTGCCCAGAGGAGCGCGCTTATCAGATCCGGAAATTCGGCCAGCAGGCCGTCGCCGGCCATATCCACAATTCGACCGCCGTGCCGCGCCGTCTGCGGCTCGATGAGGTCGCTCAGCAATGCCATCCAGCGCGAATAGATGCCCGGCTCGTCAGCCGCCATGAGCGTGGAATAGCCGACCACATCGGCGAAGGCGATGACAGCAACTCGACGCCTTCCCGCTACGCTGGAGGCTGCGCCATCCTGCCCGTTTAGCGGCCCATCCGACGTCATGACCAGAACGTCACCTCCCCTGCGTAGAGATCAAGGAATGATGCGGCACGCAGGTTAGTGAACATCATGGCGTTTTCCATGATGCGGCGCTACGTTTTCGAACGATCAGCAGGCCGGTTTGAGCCACGGCTCGCGGCCGAGGGACAAGGGACCGTGGCAATGTCGGGCGGAAATGGCCGGCGATTGGTTCTGACGTTTCGATCGTGGCCGGAGGTGCGGGAGTCCTACGAGGATCGCAACCTTGTTGGATTCCGCGAGGCGCTCAGACGACAGATCCTCGAGTGGCAGAAGAGGACCAGCAAGCCCGACGATTGGGCGGTAGCAACCGAGTTCGACGTGCTGGCGCTGCCTTCTAACGAGACGGCTCCGCGCGGCATTGAGATCCCTGCGGAGCTACTACGCGAGTATCTAACTGTTGGGCTGGTCTTCACGGGCAACGACGCCGCACTGCGTTTTCTGGTCGCAAGCGTGACGGGCGCCTTTGGTCAAGAGGCCAGCATCGGCGCTGATGTCAGGGTCGACCCAGCCGCCGCAACCGCATTGGACACCTTCTGGCAGCATTGGTGCCCGAGCGAGGCGAGCCATACCCTGTTTGGCACCCGATCCGCGGCGCTTACGACAATCTGTGCTGATCCGGCGCTACTTGCCCCGAAGGGGCTGCCTGGGACCACGCGCGTCTCCTTGGTGCTCGTGGACACCGGGCTGCCACTAGACATGCTGTCCCCAATCTTTCCGGGCTGGGCTGTCGCCGTGGGTTCCCAGGTGCGCCAACCAGGCGACCCGCTGAGCGCGGGACATGGCGAGATGGTTGCGGGCAACGCCCTCGCGGCGACGCTCGGCACGGATGTGCTCCTGCTCGATTGTCCCGCGATCCCAGATGGCATCAGCAACCTGGACGTGTTCACAGTTTCGGTGACCGCCGCGCTGCTTGCGGTGCTGGCCGTTGTGCGATTCCGCCGCCTCGAGGAGGCACAGCAAGGTCTGCCACCCTCGCCCTGGGTGATCTGCAACGCCTGGGGTGTGTTCGATCCCGATACGCAAGCGCCGTCAATTCCGTACCCTGATAATCCCGAGCATCCTCTGGCCAATGCGCTGCTGCTCCTGGCCGCCGAGGGGGTAGATATCATCTTCGCCGCCGGCAACTGCGGCGAGTTCTGTCCGCATTCCCGTTGCAACCCGGCATTTACGGGACCAGGCCGCAGCATCCACGGCGCGAACGCGCTTGCGACGGTGCTTACCGTCGGCGCCGTGCGAACAGACGGGCTCTGGCTCGGCTACTCGGCTCAAGGACCGGGCATTCCAGGCATGCACGCGGAGAAGCCGGACGTCTGCGCGCCAAGTCAGTTCAGCCACGATGACGATGCCCGCGGCAATACCGGCACCTCGGCGGCCTGCGGCTTGGCGGCAGGTGCTGTGGCGCTTTTCCGCAGCAAGTGGGCGCCGTCCGACATCAACCCTGCAGAGCTTCGGCTGGTGATAGCTTCGACAGCCGTACAGCCTGGGGGTCCGGCAGGCTGGATGGGCCGAACCGGTCACGGCATCATCGATGTTTTGGCGGCAGCTCGTGAGTTGAGCGGCTCCTGAATTCGCGGACGCGGTCGTGCTGTTGTGCGCCACCTGCGGGTGCGCCTGCGGCGGCACTGCAGATCACTGCGTCGGGCTAGGGCGGGTGCCTGCACGGCACGCAGTGGAATGTAGCCCAGCGGCTCTCGCCCTGTGATCGCACTCACATACGGTTCCCGATGGCGCGCCTAGGGTTGCTTCGTGGACGAGGCAGGGGCCTCGGACCCAATAGGAGGAACCAGACAATGCGTCGCATCATCAATCATCTTTTCGCAGCCGCCCTAATGGGGCCGCTCTGCTCGGCTTTCGCAGTCGCGCAGGAGCAGGGCAGTTTCCCGCGCGTGGTCGGCAGCGGTGAAAACGCCTCCGTCGAGTACGGCCCAGGTCCGCGAGGCAATATTGTGGGCGGCGGCCGCGTCGACGTCGCCGGCTCCGGTGAGAACATTGAGCTGCGTCACCTTGACCCGCTCACCGTACAGCACGGCTACGCGGGGCTTATCCCAAGCTCGCGCAGCATCGGCGAGAACAGCGAGCTCGTGTGGCTGCCCGCGCCCCACCAGGGAGCCGCGTTCGCCACCGCAGCGGCCCGTTTGTCACGGTGAACGCAGCGCCTTCCTTGCCCCCGGTCACCCCAAGGTGGCCGGGGTTGGCGCTCCGCTCCGCGCCGCGCTGCTTCAGGGAACATTGGCTGCGCGCCGACTGGCACGCTAAGCTGAACCATCGCTGCCCTGGTTGCGAGGCACTCGACAGGAGGCCCGCTATGTCCAGTTCTGCCCAAGGTCCCCTTGTAAGGCCGGTAGATGCTCCCGGCAGTGAATTGAACCTCGCGAGGTTGAGCCGCGTGCCTTTACTCGCGGGAGCACCGGAGGCGACGCTTCGTGCGCTGGCAGCCAAGGCGCGCTGGCGGATGCTGGTAGCCGGGGAGATAGTCATGGATGCCGGCGATTTGGGCCGGGAGGTATTTTTCGTCGTCGAAGGTACGGTCCGGGTTGCACTCCACAGTGTCAACGGTGCCGAGTTGATTCTCAATGATCTGGGTCCGGGCGACTTCTTTGGCGAGCTGGCCGCGATCGACGGCATTGAACGATCCGCGAGCGTCACAGCCATATTCCGTGCATGCATCTGCCAGGTGCCTGGCAACGACTTTGTTGAGCTCGCCCTCGGCACGCCGTTGGTCGGGCGGCGGCTCCTGCGGTTACTTGCCTTCCGACTGCGCGCCAAGGATGATCGCAGCCTCGAATCTGCCTCGCTGCCGACGCGTCAGCGTGTGCTTGCGGAGCTGCTCCGCCTTTCCCGCGACGCCGCAAATGGCGACCGAATCATTACGCCGCCGCCGCCACAGAGAATCCTGGCGGCCCGGCTCGGGCTACGGCGCGAGACCATTTCACGAGAACTCGCGAAGCTCGTCCGCATGGGACTGCTATCGGTGAGGCGAACAGCTTTGGTGATCCATGACGCGGATCGGACTTGCGCGGAACTCAAGCTCCAAGTCCGCGGGCTGGCGCAGCTTCATCACGATCCATAGGCTAGCTAGCCGCTGTCAAGGAACGGCAGTGATCCTCATTGAAACCGTGGCGGGCGCGCTGCAGCGCGCCGGCGCTGCCGGACCTGAGTTGGGCGGCGGTGTTTCCGCCGCGCCTGCACGGACTTTACATTTTGCGGCAGGGCCACAGCGGCTGGCGCGTTCAGCCGATGCGGACGCGCCGCGTGACCTGCCCGTTGCTCTCCCAGTAGGTGCGCTTGCTGGCGATCCAGGGATCATCCATTGCGGGCTGAATCCGTCCCGCGGCGTCGATCACGCGCGAGGTGATTGCGTGCTCACCGGAGGTCGGGTTGTTCCAGTCCAGCGACCAGATCTTCCAAGCGAACTCGGCTGCATCGGAACGGTCGATCGTCGCGGCCACCCACGGGCCGTCGTCGATCTGCACCTCTACGCGCGCAACCGGGCCGCCCCACGCTGCGCCGACGATCCGATGGCGATCGCCAAGCCGGGTGACCCGGGCGGGTGCGGACTTCAGCAGCGCGCGGCCGACCGTGGTTTCTACCGCGAGTCTCCTGCCGCCGACCTCCTCCTCGCGCACGGTCACGTAGTCCCGACCCATGAAGCGGCCTGCGAAGCGGGTGTCCCGCACCTCAATCCGGTCGAGCCACTTCACGTTGGCCACGCCGTACCAGCCCGGCGCGACCAGCCGCAGCGGAAAGCCGTTCTCGCGCGGAAGCGCCACGCCGTTCATCTCCCAGCACAGCAGGACGTCAGCCGCCGTCGCGTCGGCCACCGACATGCTCCGCGCGAAGGGTGCCTGGACCTTGGTGTCGCGGATCTGCTCTTCACCGCTGTCCGCGCCGTAAAAGACGACCTCGACCCCCTCCGCCTGGAGGCCAGCCTCGCGCAGGAGCGGCGCGAGGGGCGTGCCGGTCCAACGTGCCGTCCCGATGGCGCCGGTGAGCCAGGGAATTCCGTGGTTGCCGGAGCACTCCACGGTGCAAGTGACCTCTTGCCGCTGCCGCGCCTTGATCTCGTCCAGCGTCAGGCTGAGCCGTCGGTCCACCAGCCCGCTGACGCGCAGCCGGAAGGCGGCTGCATCCACATCCGGGATCCCATAGTGGGCGACGACGAAGAAGCGGTCGTTCGGCGTGACCCAGGAGTCCAACTGCTCCCAGTCGAGTTGGCGCGGCACCACCTGGGGCGCGGCAACCGGCGGGGGAGGATCCGCCCAGGGCACCACCTGCTCTCCCGGACGGCTCGGGAAGGCCCATGCGGGGAGGGTCGGGCCGAGCGTGGCCAAGCCGGCCGCGGTGGCGCCATAGGTGAGGAACTCACGGCGGTGGACATCTGCATTTGCCAAGACACGCCTCCTTCCTTGTATTCCGTCTCGCCCGGGGCTGCGGCGCCACCGTAGCGCGTAGCCAGCCCTGGCAGGCGTCATTCCGCGGAGAATATTGCGGACTCCACGGGATCGTGGGCACCCGGTTGAGGGTTTTCTCGGGTGGATTGTCGGCAGTCTAAGCTGGCTAGTGTTCCGACACTTCAGAAGGTGCAGACGTCGGCGACCGGAGATCTGCCCGTGTTACTCCGTGACCGAATGCAGCGCGGTCACCTCGGTCACCAGCTTGTTCCGGAACGCCTCCAGGAACCCGCTCGCCTCGACAGCGACCCGGACGAAGCCCGTCGCAACGTTCTCCCGCAACCAAAGCTCCGTATCGGCCAAGAGACTGGCAGAATCGATGCCAGGAAACTCGCCGGAGCGAGGTCCGAAAGCGATGGCATTGATGATGACCCCTTCGGCAGCAGCGGCGTCGCGCGCCTCCCACGCGGGAGTGAGGGATATTGTTTCCTGGCCATCGGTTGAGATATCGATCACTCGAAACTGCGGCAGACAGGGCGCAGCAGCCAGTTCTCGATGTGCATCGGCAATGGCACGACCGATTGCTGTGATGTCATGTCGCCCGGATCGCTCCAGCGCACGGACCGCCGCGGCGAAGTGGCCCGCCTCCGAGGCATTCCTGATCACCGTCCATCCAAGCCGGACCATTGCGCGATGAGAGAAGTCCGCAACCATGACGGCCATGCCGCCGTCCTGCTCCATGGCCCGGACCAATTGCGGTGTCTCGAACGCCAGGGCGGTACCGTCACGCTGAGCGGCATAGAGGTGGTCAGGGACCGATCCAGAGGTGTCGATCAGCAGGACAAGCGCGGCCAGGCACGTGGCAGCTGTCATGGGACACCTCCCGCGTCATCGCAACTGCTGCCTTCATCGGCATACTGGTCGGAGAGCCTACAGGTGCGAAGCCCTCCATAGGGTTCCGCCTAAGAAGCACCGCGTTCAAGCACCGCGATCACACGAGTTCGCGAAACCGCCTTTGTGGTAGGCGGAGAATCTATCCGTGCAGCGTGTCCGGGGCATTCACGTCCCATTGCGAAGGCCGCGGTAAAGTTGCGACCGGCCGCCTGGAAGATCGGCGGGCCGGGCGGCACCGGGACGGTCATTTCGGCATGGGCTATGACGGCCTGGATTCCCATCCCAAGGAACGTCGCGCGCTCCGGCCCGTCCCACACCGTGAAGGCGTACGTCCCGCCCGGGCAGAGCACACGGAAGGCCTCGGCGATCGCGTGGTCTGGCTCGGCCAGGTGCAGCATGCCAAAGGCACCGGCGACCGCGCCGAAGCGCGCATCTGCGTCGTCCAACGCCTTGGCATCACCAATGCGGAACTCGACGCCGGCGAGACGGGCGCGCGCGACTTCCACCATCGCCGGGGCGATGTCCACGCCGATCGCCCTGACGCCACGCGCAACCGCTCCAGCCGTGGACGTAGCCGGGACCGCAACAGACATCGAGCGGCCGCACGCCAGGCCGTGCGCCCAGCGTGTCGAGGAGAGGCGTCACCGCCGCAATGCTCATACGGCCGGCATGGTCGTCGTAGTACGGCGCCTGCCGGTGCCAGCCATCGCGCTCGAAGGTCTTGAAGCCCGGGCCTTCCGTCATCGTGGTCGTGATGTCCCCTCCCGGTGTATCGCAAGGCCGCGAGGCAGCGGGCCCAGGCCCACGCTGCTTCGGCTCCCTTCAGAACGGCGCATCCAAGGACCTGCGGGCCTTGTCGATCAGCCGGGCCGGTCCGTGCCACGTCGTCGAAACCCAATCTTTCGGCAGCCCGATGTCGGTGAGTCGGGCAGCACTGAGGTCCTCGAGCCCAGGCTCCGCTGGCCGCATGGCGAGGGCGAGTCCGGCCTGCAGGCGTGCAGGGAGGGCATGCACCGCCTGCGGCCACGCAGGGCGGTATCGCGGCTCCACCGAGAAGGAGATTTGGAACCAGAGGGCGTTGGCGGATACGTGCATCTCGAACCTCCCCTATTGGTCCGGCCTCTGCCCCTGATCGGGCAGTTGGCGAACCGCTGGCTGAAGCCTAGGCTTGGTTCCGGCCGGGTCGGCAGGCGGCTTCGGCCGGAACCGAGGCTTCTGCGCCATGCCCCACATCCTGGGCCCTGCGCCGCCGCCACGGCCGCTGCGCGTCGCGGTACTCGTCACGCCCGCCACGAACGCCTCCACGGCCTGCGGCATGGTCGACCTGTTCTCTGGTGTCGGGCGTTCCTATGAGCGCCTGACGGGCGAGGATCCGACCGCCGTATCCCTGATCGACGCTCGCCTCGTCACCCTCGACGGCGGCGAGGCGGCGGTGTCGAACGGAATAGTGCTCGCCGCCACACTGCCGATCTCTGCCTACGCCCCCGGCACCGGAACCTGCGCCGACCTCGTCTGTGTCGCCTCGCTGGCCGTGCCGGCCGACCAGCCCGTTGGCGCCCCACCTGCGGTGTGCGCGTGGCTACGCCAGTGCCTCGCCGCTGGATCCGTCGTCGCCTCGGCCTGCTCAGGCGCCTTGCTGCTCGCCGAGGCAGGGCTGCTCGACGGCGGCGAGGCAACCACGCACTGGGGCTACTGCGCGGCGTTGCGTCAGCGCCACCCTGCGGTTCGGGTGTGCCCGGAGCGCGTGCTGGTCGCCACCGGGCCCGGCGGGCGCGTGGTCACAGCGGGTGGCTCTGCCTCCTGGTATGACCTGGTGCTCTACCTCGTGGACCGCTTCCTCGGCGCCGAGAGGGCGCGCCGAGCCGCGAAGCTCAACCTGCTGCAGTGGCATGTCGCGGGGCAACTGCCCTTCGCGTCACTGAGCGCGACGGCGCAGCATGGCGACCGTGCGATCCGCGCGGCGCAGGATTGGCTGGCAGAGAACTACCGCGCGCCGCACTCGATCGCCTCGATGCTGTCGCGCTCGGGGCTGCCGGAGCGCAGCTTCCAGCGCCGGTTCCGCGCGGCGACAGGCCTCTCGCCGCTCGATTATGTACACGCGCTGCGGATCGAGGAGGCGAAGCAGATGCTGGAAACCACGGAGATGGCAGTGGACGCCATCGCCGACGAGGTCGGCTATGAGGACCCTGCCTTCTTTCGCCGCCTGTTCCGCCGCCACGTCGCTCTCACGCCCGCAGCCTATCGTCGCGCTTTCGCCCGCCCTGCGCCGACCCTTAACCACTCGCGGGGCTCCGGCATGTCGAGGGACGAGCCTGAGCCCGCCCCTAAGACGTCTTGATCAGTGCGAGCTGACGAACGCTTGCGCCTGCTCGACCACGAGCGGCAACGAGTTCAAACCCCAGCTGTGCGGCAGTCTGGCTTACTGGACGTGAGCGACCTCAAGCAGCAGGTCTAATGTTCTGATTGAGGCGGAACAGGTTGGATGGGTCATACTTCGCCTTGAGAGCTGCAAGGCGGGCATAGTTGTCGCCGTAGGCGGCGCGGATACGTGCCTCGCCCTCATCGCCCAGGTTGTTCACGTAGACGCCGCCGGTGGCGAAGGGCTTCATCGCCTCCCATACCCGGCGCGACCAAGCGATGTTGGCTGCGTCCTGCGCGGCGTCCTCCCAAATCGAAATTGGAATGCAGTCGAAGACCGCGTCACGGTTCGAGTAAGCTGTCGCATCAGCGGACACACGCGCAATGGCACCTCCGGCCTGTTGCAGGCCTATGACCGACATTCGGGAGGGCACATCTTCGAACAGGCGGATCAGCACGTCGATTGCCTCTGCACGCAGTTCAGGCAGGAAGTGAGATTTCCAGTGGTAGCGCCGACCTCGCGGAAACAGTCCGTCGGCTGAAGCTTGCAGAGCGGTGTAGGTGACCGGCCCCACCATGTCCTGCGCAGGTCGTGGGCCAGCCTCGCGCAGCGGCCGAAGGGTCTCCTCTCCGCGCTCGATTGAGCCGGCGCAAAAGGCGGAGACAGCAAAGGCCGGTGCGCCATCCGGACCCGTCAGCAAGACGCCCAGCGCATCCACATCATCGGGCGCGACGGCACAGAAGGCGGCATAGTGCCGCATGGCATCTCGTGCGGCGGACCATTCCCACAGCAGCATCCCGCCCAAGACCGTTGGGCCCACAGGGTGAAGCCGATATTCGAAGGCGGTGACGATGCCGAAATTTCCGCCGCCACCCCTGAGGCCCCAGAGCAGATCGGAGTTCTCCTTCTCGGTCGCGCGCAGCAGGCGGCCATCCGCAACGACTACTTCCGCCGCGAGAAGGTTATCACAGGCCAGACCGACGCTGCGGCCAAGGCGGCCGAGACCTCCACCCAACGTCAGCCCAGCTATGCCGGTGTCGCTGTTGACCCCCATCGTGGTGGCGAGCCCATACCTCTGCGTCGCCGCGTCGAACTCGCCAAGCAATACGCCAGGCTCCGCGCGCGCGACCCGGCGCACAGGGTCTATCTTGATGGCTTTCATGCCGGACAAGTCGATCATTAGACCGCCGTCGCAGCAGGAGGCGCCAGCAATGCTGTGGCCGCCGCCCCGCACCGCAACGGTCAGTCCGGTCTCGCACGCGAACGCCAAGGCGACGCGGACATCTTGGTCATTGGTACAGCGGGCGATTGCGATGGGCCGCTTGTCGACCATGCCATTCCAGAGCCGCCGCGCATCGTCATAGGAGGGCTCGCCAGGGCGAAGCAGTGTGCCGCGCAACTGCCCCTTTAGGTGTTCAAACCGTGCCGGCTCCAGAAGCCTGCCCTTGTCCGTAGTCGCCTCGGTCAGCTGCATTTCTGAGCCTCATGACAACTGGAACCCGCGCGCAGAACAGCAAGCCGGGTGGTTCTGGCAGAAGATGTTCCTTCACGTAGCGGCATCACAGCAAATGGGCATTTTTCAGCTGCAGATGAATTCGGCTCAGCTAAGCTGTGCACATGAGACAGAGGCTGCCGCCCCTCACAGCGCTTCGTGCCTTCGAGGCGACCGCGCGCCACATGAGCTTCAAAGCGGCCGCCTCGGAACTTGGCGTAACGCCGACTGCCATCAGCCATCAGGTACGGGATCTCGAGGAGGCATGCGGCACGGCACTGTTCCGCCGCCGCCCACGCCCTCTGAAATTGACCAAGGCAGGTGATCACCTTTTCCCAGTTCTGCAAGCCGGCTTCGACTCCATTGCGGCAGCCGTGTCAGGTCTGCGAGAGGCGGAAGAGCGGCAGCCCCTGAGGGTGACCACCACAAATGCTTTTGCACATCGCTGGCTCGTACCCAGGCTGCCGCTGTGGCGCGCGGCGCATCCGAGGCAAATGCTGGAGGTGATTGGGACGGACGCGCTTGTAGACCTGCAGGCGGGTGAAGCCGACCTTGCTATCCGCTATGCACCGGCGGCGCCGGCCGGGCTGGTGTCGCGGGAAATCCTACGGGACACGTTCTGGCCGATGTGCAGTCCAGTTCTGCTTGCACCCAATGGGGTGACAACCGAAGCTGCTCTACTTCGTCTGCCACTAATCCACATGCACTGGCAGCCGGCTGAGCCCCACGCGCCAACATGGCGCCGCTGGGTAGAAGCGGCTCGCCGTATCGCCCCTGCGCTGACTGACCCGGACACGATGGAGGGCCTTTTCTTTCGCGAGGAGTTGCACGCGATTGAGGCGATGATTGGCGGGCAAGGAGTTGGCATCTGCAGCGACGTGCTGGTCGGGCGTGAGTTGGAGCTCGGCGCGCTCGTGAAGGCTTCCAGCCTGTGCCTGCCAGGCTACGGCTTCTTCATCGTCCATCAGGCGGGACATCCGCGGCAGGCGGCCATAGAGCGCTTTTCGGATTGGCTGCGCTCTGTGACGGGGGCTTGAGAGGCTCATGGCTCCATCCAATGCCCGAGATAGTCCCCATCCGTCGGACAGTTTCACGGCCTGGATAAGCTCGGTTCTGGTTGTCGTCAGGCCGCCAATCTCTCTACCTGGTTCGCCCTATAAGCCTCGTCTGGGGTCTGCCCTGCCGGGTAGGGGCGACAATAATCGCAAGCGTGGACGAGGTTTGGCTCCGCCTACTGTGAGGAGCCGGCCAACCAGTCTTCGGCGCGCAGCCCGTCGACGCGCTGGGCGGCCAGCAGGTCGACGGCGGCGGGGGTGCGGGAGGAGCGGCGATGGCCGGTGGTGGCGCGGCGGGCGGCGCTCCAGCCGCGCTCCAGGCTCTGCAGCAGGGCCAGGGCGTCCTCGGCTTCGTCCGCGAGGGCATGCAGGAACATCGGGATCCATGTCGCAAAATTCCAGTCGACCTCGGCGCGCAGCGCGGCTGGCTGGGTTTTCCAATAGAAGACATCGACGGGCACGCTCATAGTGGCAGCTAATTACTGAAGAGGGCCAGTGCCGTGGCATCGAGCAGGTTCACGCGGCTTGTTGGATGCGCCCTACCCATTCAGCAGGCTGGGATGGGGGCCATCGCGTCGCCTGAGCTTGCTGCAGCCGTGTCGGCAGCGGGTGGCCTGGGCATGCTGGGCACCGCCCGGGTTGGCATGGGTCCAGGCCCCCTCGTCACGCGACTGGACCGGGTCAAGGCGCTGACGTCCCAGCCCTTTGGGGTCAATTTCATCGTCTCCCCCTCGCATATTGGCGGCCAGCAGGTCCGCCCCGAGCTCGACTTGGACTGCGTGGCTCTGGCGGCCCGCGCGTCCCGGGTGGTGGAATTCTTTTACGGCGAGCCTGATCCCGAACTGGTCGCCATCGCCCATGCCGGTGGCGCGCTGGCGTGCTGGCAGGTGGGCTCGCTGGAGGAGGCGGTGCAGGCGGAGCAGGCTGGCTGCGATTTCATCGTGGCGCAGGGGATCGGGGCCGGCGGTCATGTCCGTGGCACTACGGCACTTCAGGCTTTGCTGCCGCTGGTCATTGCCGCCGTGAAGATCCCCGTTGTCGCTGCGGGCGGTATCGGCACAGCCCAGGACGTGTCCGCGGCCCTAGAGGCAGGAGCGGATGGGGTGCGCTTGGGGACGCGTTTCCTTGCGGCCTCCGAGGCCCAAACGCATCCGGAGTATGTGGATGCGCTGATTGGCGCGGCTGCGGAGGACGCGGTCTACACGAAGACTTTCCACGTGGGCTTTCCCGATGCGCCGCACCGCGTGCTGCGGAGTTGCATCGACGCTGCGCAAGCCTTCAAGGGAGACCAGGTCGGGGAGGCGGTGCGGATGGATGGAACGCGGGGACTGGTTAGGCGCTTTGGCACTGCCACAGTGGACGCGGTGACTAGCGGCACTATCGCCGCCATGCCGCTCTGGGCGGGCCAGTCGGTAGGCGCCGTCACCCGCGTCCAGCCAGCTGCGGAAATCCTGCGCGAGCTAACAATGACACTTTGAAGGTCGGCCCAGCGCTCTGGGCGCCAGCGGAACCTCGACGCCATCCGAACCGCGCAGGCAGCTCCGGCGCTGTCGAGCTCAATGCCAGCGAACCGTAGGACAGAGACTGATTCCGACTCCCGTTTCCTTATTCCGGAAGTCCCGCGTCGCGTAAGGCCTGGATGAGCGCGAGGGTAAAATGATCGTCCGCGAATAGCCACCTGATGCGATCTGCGAAGACGCGCGCCCCGGCGGGATTTGCAGCCTGGTAGCGCCGCGCGGCCGCGCGGGCTTCATCCAGGCGACCCAGGGCGTGCAGTGCGCCTACGACAACACGATGGCCAGTTGCGCGCCCAGGCTGCAGCGGGATGGATTGAGTGCCGGCCACGAGTGCCTCCTCGTAGCGGCACAGCATCAGCGCGGCGAAGCCAAGTCCTGAAAGGAAGAAAGCCATCTCTGGGTCGAGGGGACTGAGGCGGATTGCACGATGGAACATCACGACCGCACGTTCGGCCTCGCCAAGGTAGTTCAGGATCCAGGCGGCGCTTCCAAGAACCTGAGCTGAGTTCGGATTCAGGGCGAGCGCCCGGTCAAGCGCGGCCCAGCCACCGGCACGATCCTGTGCAAGCCACGCCACCGCCTGTCCCGCGCAGCGCAGTGTGGCTGGATCGTCCTGCGCATCGGATAAGGCTTCGCGGGCAAGCCTAATGCCCTCGTCACGCTCATCGGGCGAAGACCAGCCCTGAATTTCCTGCTGGAGCAGGCTGAACGCTGCGAACGCCTTCGCCAGCGAAAAGCGCGGATCCAGGGCGATCGCCCGACGCAGCAGCGCGAGGCAGGTATCATTGTCAACCTGGGTTTTGGCGTAGTGGTGAGGAAGCGCGCGCAGGTAGAAGTCGTAGGCATCGAGACTCTCTGTCGGTTTGCGACGCGCGCGTTCGACCTCTGCCAGGCGAAGGCTCGGCTCGATAGCGCCCGCGACCGCCTCCGCCACACGATCCTGCAGAGCGAAGACATCCGCAATGTCGCCGTCGAACCGCTCAGTCCAGACGTGATGTCCGGTAGCAGCCTCGACGAGCTGGCAGCCGATGCGCACCTGCCCACCCGCCTTGCGGACACTGCCCTCGAGGACGTAGCGCACGCCGAGCGCGTGACCGACCTCGCGGACATCCACCGCCCGGCCGCCATAGGTGAAGGCGGTGTTGCGCGCGATAACGAAGAGCCAGCGGATGCGGGAGAGCGCGCTGGTGATCTCCTCCACCATGCCGTCGGCAAAATACGCCTGGTCCGGATCACCACTCATATTCTGGAACGGCAATACGACCAGAGACGGCCGGTCCGTTGGCGGCACCAGCGGTGATTTCGCGGCAGGCGTGATCTCCAACCCGGGCGCCGTACCTGCCGAAACCGCAGTATCCAGGAGATAGCCGCGCCGCGGTACTGACCGCAGAATACGCCCGGCCTCGTCACCAATCGCGCGTCGCGCCTCGCGCACCGCCCGGAACAGGCTGTCCTCAGTCACATGCACGCCGGGCCAGGCCGCGTCGAGCAGGGCGTCCTTGCTCATCGTCCGGCCCGCGTTGTGAGCCAGGACCATCAGCAGATCGAAGGGCTTGGGCGCAAGGGGAACTTCGACGCCGTCTTCGCCGAGCAGGCAGCCCCGGACGCCGTCCAGTATAACGCCGGCGAAGTGCAGCACCTTGTCCTCTGCGATCTTGTCCATTCTCCACCTGAGCGGCCACGGCGCCGTTGGCAAAGCATACACAGAACATCGGCGAGACTTCAGTAAGGCATCAGGACGCCGGCAGGCCCAGGGCGCGATGGTTGCCGCACGGCCGGCGCCCCGCCGACTGGCTTGTAACCCAGGAGGCTATGATGCGCGTGACCCGGATCCCTCTGATCATGTTCTCCCCAGCGCCAACGGGCAACCCTGCCGACCCTGGCGTTTGGTGTGCCGTATCAGATCGCCTGTCGCACATCCTCGCCCAGACCCGGACTTTGCTGCGGCCAGCGACGGACACCACCCGGCTGAGTGCGCACATGCTCCGCGATGTCGGTTTGGTTTGGGGCGAACCCCCGTTTGTCGGCGTCCGGGAGCACTACGGAATGGATTACCGGCTGTAAGCAACCTCGGTCGTTTCGGGCGCAAGCCTGCACAGCAGGCCTATCGATCCAGGTATCACCGGACAAGACGCCAGATCAGGAATGCATGCCATGAAGAACGGTGAAGCCCTGTTAGGTCAGACCCGCGCCTTCGCCGCGGAACTGGCAGTACAGCGGCCCGAGCGCCAGCGCCGACGCGCCCTCGAGCCGGCTGATTTCGACCGTCTGCGCGACATCGGGTTCCACGAGGCCTGCGTCCCCGTCGCCTATGGCGGCCTCTGGGAAGACCCGCGCCGCTCGATCCGTGTCCTCGCCGAGGCGTATCGGACGCTTGCCGGCGGCGACCCTTCCCTCGCCCTGGCCGCCTCGATGCATCCGGCGGTGCTCTCCTTCTGGCGGGATGCCGAGGTGCCGGTTGGCCAGCCCGACGCGGATGCCTGGGAGGCGCAACGGCGGGAGGTGTTCGTCTCCGCACTCGGTGGTGCCTGGTGGGGCACCATCACCTCGGAGCCGGGCAGCGGCGGCGACATCGGCAAGAACCGCGCGGCGGCGCGGCGCGACGCCACGGCCCACTGCGGGTGGCGCATCACGGGTGAGAAGCACTTCGGCTCCGGCTCCGGCGTCACCTCCTACATGATCACGACCGCGGTGCCGGAGGGCGAGGCTGAGCCCGCCTGGTTTGTCTTCGACATGCGCGACGTACCGTGGGACGGGTCTACCGGTCTGGCGCTGCGCGCCGAATGGGACCGGCACGGCATGGCCGGAACCAACAGCCACGGCTTCACCTTCAACGACTTCCCGGCGAGGCGCATGGCGTGGCCCGGCCACTGGCGGCAGGCGATCGAGGGCAACGGCGGAACCTCCACCATCCTGTTCGTGGGCGTCATCCTCGGCGTGGTAGATGCCGCGATGGCCTACATGGACCGCCAGTTGCGCGCCCGCGGCGCGCCGGACACCCCGCTGCCTGCCTTCGAAAAGGTGGAGTGGGTGATGGCCCAGCGTGAGGCTTGGCTGGCGCAGCAAGCCTATGAAGGCGCCCTGCATGGGCTGGAGCGGCACGGAAGGTCGCGACGCGACGCACAGATGGCAAAGGCGAACCTGGCCACGCTCGCTGAATCAATCCTGACGCGGCTGTGCCGCATCGCCGGTGGTGGTGCCTATTCCCGAAATTCCCCGCTCTGCTTCTGGTTCGAGGATGTGCGCGCGGCGGGCTTCCTGCGGCCACCCTGGTCAGTGGCGCTGGAGGGCCTCTACGCCATCGGGTGGGACGTCCCGCCGACAGCAGGCATTCTCCTTCCCGCCGCGCTGGTGCCGGGGCGCCCCGACACCAGAAACATTACGGCCCTGCTGCAGGTCGGCAGCGTCTTAGCTTTGACGCCAGCTGGATACGAGCCGCCCGCGGCGCAGCCGCTCAGCGATGCGGATTAAGAGGAAGAGCGAGCCGCCTTTGCCATCCGGCAAGGGTGGACTGCGCGTGACCGTGCTGGACATGCGCCGAACGAAAATGGAGAGAAACTCCGTGGAAAAAATCGCCCAATGCATGTGTGGCCAGTTCCGAGCCGTCGTGACCAGCGAGCCGAAGTCCGTCGCCATGTGCCATTGCCTGGCATGCAAGCGACGCTCCGGTTCCGCCTTTGCCTACAATGCCTTCTACCCGACGTCGGACGTTCGCTTGGAAGGGACCTACAGGGTCCACGAACGCAAGGGTCAGGCAGGGCACAAGATCGAGCGGCACTTCTGCCCGGAATGCGGGACGACTGTGTACTCCAGAACTGAAAAGTTTCCTGGCATCTGCAACATATCCGTTGGCGCTTTTGCGGATCCGAACTTCCCTGCCCCCTTGGTATCGCTTTTCGAAGAGTCGAAGCACGCATGGATCGTCCCGCCACCCGGTATTGAACACTACGTTCAGGGCCGCGCCCCGGGCGCGGTACGCCCCGAGGCCAGCCAGGGTCAGGACGCCAAATCATGAGCGCCCAGGAGAAATCGATGCGCATTGCAATCGTCGCCCCAGGCGGGGTCGGTGGTTATTTCGGCGGCCTGCTGGCAAAATCCGGTGAGGACGTGGCCGCCCTCGCACGCGGCTCCCACCTGGCTGCCATCCGGCAGTCCGGACTGAGGGTCGAGGGGCCGCGCGGCGACGACACCGTCCGCATGGACGTGAGCGACGATGCCGCGACGCTTGGCATCGCCGATATCGTCATCTTTGCCGTGAAGCTCTACCAGGCGGAGGAGGCCGCACGCGCCGCGGGGCCGCTGTTTGGGCCAGAGACGCTCGGCATCTCGCTGCTGAACGGCGTCACTGGACCGGACGTGATCACCTCCGCGCTGCCGGGCGCGACCATCCTGCCCGGCTGCGCCTACGTCTCCGCGGTGATCGTGGCGCCGGGGCACGTCCGCTACACCGGCGCGATGTCGTCCATTGTCTTTGGCGCGCCGGCCGGCGATGGGGCAGCCCGCGCAAAGGCCACGGATTTCGCGGAACGTTGCCGGCGGGCGGGCATCGGCACTGAGATGACGGAGGATGCGCGCAGCGCGCTGTGGGGCAAGCTGATCGGACTTGCCGCCAATGCCGCGATGACGACGGCCGCGCGCCTACCCGCGGGACCCCTCTATGGCGATCCGGAGATCATGGAGGTGGTCGCTACGCTGATTGCCGAGGCGACCGCAGTGGCGCGCGCCGACGGCGCGACGCTACCAGACGACATCGAGGAGACGTGGCTTGCGCGGCTCAAGGGTTTTCCACCCGACATGTACGCGTCGATGTACCACGACATCGCGAAGGGCGGTCCGCTGGAGGTGGACGGCTTCTCGGGACACATTGTCCGCGAAGGTCGCCGTTTGGGCATTCCGACGCCGCATCACGCCGCGCTCTACGCAGTCCTGAAGCCGCATCGCAGGGGCAGTCCTCCAGTCAAGTAAAGCATTATCCGCTACCATCGATCGCGACGGCTTTCGACCCACCGTCATCGGGACCAGCGAATACGGTAAATGAGAATCCGCGCGCCGGCCGGCAGCGTGATCATGCCGCCGACGCCCGATCGCCGCAGCACCGCCGTCAGCGCCTCACCATCGAAGCCGGGCGCAACACGCACCACAGCGCCGGCCAGTTGCACCTCGATTGCGGGCGTAGCGTGTGGCGGTGCGGCCATCAGATCGGGCATCGGACCCGGTGCCGCCGCTACGATTGGCACGAAGCCCAACGGCACGCCTGCACCCCGCCGCACGCCCCTGACAGCCCCGACAGTCTCACAATCGCCAATGTCGAACATACTGTCGGCCCGAAGCTCCATGCTCCACGCCGACCCACCACATCTAGCCACCGCGCCGGAAGATGGGCCTCGTCGCCGCGCTTACTGAAGATCTGTCGGTGCGCTACGATCGGGCGAAGCAACTGCGCGAAGAGCTCGCCGCCGACATTACCGACCTGACCGCCCGCGCCGAGGCGCAACCCAATCCGCAGGCGCTGCCCGCCGAGATCGCAAAATCAGTCCGTGTTCAGGTTCGCAGACTGCAGCGAGGAGCATGCCATACTGATCGGGTGTTGGCGGCGAGGCTACGACCTTTGGTGCACCTGCACGGCGCGGAATAAGCCGTACCCGAGCACCATGGCCATGGTCGAAACCGTCGCGACGTAGAAAGGCGTGGCCGGGCTGCCAATAAGATCCTGCAGGCGTCCAGCAAGTGCGGGCAGAGCCGCAAAGATTGCGAAGTTGCAGGTTTGGAACACGCCCATGCCGACGCCGCGGCTCTCGGGCCGTAGTACCTCGCTTGGCAGCGACAGGAGCACGCCGACCGGCAGTCCCATCATCAGCCCTGCGATCAACAGCGGTGGCGCTGGAGCGATCAGCGGCATGAGCAGCAGGCACAGGCCCCAGCCGAACAGCCCCATCAGCACCAACGCGGTCGCCCGTCCGCCTCGCTGGGCAAGAATTCCACCGACCTGCACCGATGCGACCACCAGCCACCCTGCCGTCCCAACGACCAGGCCG
>NZ_JBHMFT010000046.1:0-24024 GCF_051433195.1 Falsiroseomonas sp. E2-1-a20
CTGGTGCGGTTCCTGGACGACGGCCGGATCGAGCTCGACAACAACACCGTCGAGCGCGCCATCCGGCCGATCTGCCTCCGCCGCAAGAACGCGCTGTTCGCCTCCGGCGACGTCGGCGGGGCAAGATGGGCGGCCGTGGCCTCTCTGGTCGAGACCTGTAAGCTCAACAGCGTCGATCCGCAGCGCTACTTCACCGACGTGCTCAACGTCCGCGAGAACATCGCCGGCGACGTGCTGGCCTCAATCACGACCATGCAGTGGAACGGGCCGGCCAAGAGCTGGAACGCTGGCGCGCCGATGGATGATGCCAACACCAATCGGCGGCAGAGGATCCGCGTGGGCCCATCCGTGGCCTACGCCCAGGTGGGCGTGATCGGATTTGACGGGCCGATCGACCTGCAATCGCTGCGGCTCTACGGGCTGCCGGAGGCGGCGGCGACGCTGTCGGTGGGGGTGGCAAAGCGGCGGGTGCCGTGACGTCCTTCCCGATGGACATCCACCCAGGCAGGGAGGGAGCGCGCCGCGCAACAGCGCGCCCCCTCCGCCGCTTTTCACGGCATACTGGGCGACATCGGGCCGGCCCTATGGCGGCCGGCCTGGTGGGCTCCGACCGGTTCGCCGCCATCCCCACCATCGCCATCGGTCTGCCTCTCGTGCAGCGTCTCCGGCGGTCCCCGCGCTTTTGGGGGCCGGGTCCCCAAGTGCATCTGCATTACGATAGCACCATCACCGGTGGCTTGGCGCCAGCGAAAACGGTCAGTCTGTCGCTGCCGGCGGGGACGCGGACACCGACGGCGGTGTTCTACTCGAGAAACTTACAGTAATCGATTTGTCCATCGGGGTCAGATAGAATTCTGCATCCGTTGTGTCACACCCTTTGGAGCGCCGGCTGGGAGTGCTCCCAATTAGTCGCTGTTAATCTGCCGAATCGCGCCGGTCATTCGCCCCACGCGCGAGCGCGATACCTCGCAGTGCGACAGGCATACCCGTAAAGACATGACGATCCATCGCCTCCGCTGCTTCAACGACGCGGTCTGCCTCGAGCAGCCTGATGATGTCGTCGTGCTGTTCTGCCGCCGGGCTCGTCGGCAGCGATCGGCGCAGCAGAGCTTGCCTCATGGGCTCCGCCATTTCGTAGACTACGTCGAGGGCGCGGCCGAGTGGTTCGTTCGGCGCGTGGCTGCGCAGCACGGCATGAAAGGCGGTGTTGGCTTCGATGTAGCGCTCAACGTCACCGGCCGCTCGATGCGTCTTCACGGTAGCATTGGCCGCGCGCAACTCAGCAATCAGATTTTGCGTGACGCGGCCGAGCAGGCCCAGGACGACCTGCTTTTCTAGCAACGCGCGAACCTGATAGATCTGCTGGATTTCCGTCGCGCTCGCCTCCCGGACGCGAAAGCCGTGGCGCGGTTCGTGGGTGACGAGGCCGCGGCGTTCCAGCAGTCGCAGCGCCTCGCGGATCGGCGCGCGAGAACAGCCATACTCGATCTGGAGGGCCTGTTCGCGCAGCGGCACGCCGGCGGGGAGACGCCCTGCTATAATGGCGCGCCGCATCTGTTCCATCAGGTGGTAGGGAAGAGGCTTCGGAAGTGGGTCTTGGTTCATACCGCCTTCCTGGTGCGCAAATCGCATGGCTGTGAAGGACCTTTCCCTTACCATCTTGGGACCATGCGACGATGCAGGGACTTAGCAGGCACGAGACCAATTGTCGACAAACGACAAAATTTGCTGTAGGGCCAGAGTGGCACTCCGCCTTGCCACGTCCGGGCAGGGCAGGAAGATCAACAAAGGTACGGCCACGTCGAAGGGCCGTCGTAGGGGAAACGCAAATGAAAGTGCATCGGCGCGCGCTGACGGCTATCGCCATGGGATCGGTTGGGCTCGGTGGCTGGCTGCTCAAGCCTGGTCAGGCGCGGGCGGCAGGTTTCCCTGACCAGGCTGTACGCATCATCCTGCCGTTCGCCCCCGGCGGAAACTCAGACATCGTCGCGCGGCTCATCGCGCCCGTCATGACCGAGCGGCTTGGCCAACCGGTGGTGGTCGAGAATCGCGGGGGCGCCGGCGGCAGCATCGGCGCAGCTGCGGCGGCCCGGTCGCGTGCCGATGGCTACACGGTGCTGTTTGGCTCTAGCGGACCGCTTTCCGTGAACCCGGCCGTCCAGTCAAACCTGCCCTATGACGCGGTGCGCGACTTCGCGCCGATCGGGATGCTCGCGCGGACGCCACTGGTGATCGCCGTGACCGCGGGGCTTCCGCCGCAAACACTGGCCGAGTTGATCGCCTACTCGAAGGCCAATCCCGGGCGGGTGACCATCGCCTCGGCGGGAATTGGCAGCTCCACGCATCTGGCTTTGGAGCTTTTCAACGCCGCGTCCGGTGCGGGCATGACACATGTCCCATATCGCAGCGGCGGCGAACTCATTCCGGATCTTGTGGCAGGAAACGTCTCCAGCACCATGACCGAGATCTCCACCGCGATGCCACTGCACCGGGAAGGACGCATCCGCATCCTGGCGGTGGGCTCGTCGGGGCGCTTACCGATTGCGAACGGTGTGCCGACCTTCACTGAGGCTGGGGTTCCAGACTACACAGCAAGCAGCTACACGGCGCTGCTGGTGCCTACCGGAACGCCAAACGACGTCATCACCATTCTGCGTGACGCGATGGCTGCGGCTCTCGCCAATCCCAGAGTGATCGCGCGGCTTCAGGAGATGGGCACTGAAGTCGCCTCGGCCGAGGAGGCCACGCCAGCAGGATTGACCCTGGTATTGGAGCAGGAGTTGGCCAAGGCGAAGCGCGCGGCTGAAATTGCCGGCCTACGGCTGTGACGGGAGGCGCGCAGCTGCGCGCCACCACGCCTTTCTCGGCGGGTGGCCTGCCGGCACTGTTGCAGGCCCCGGCGGGTGCGGCGGATTGCCACTTCCATATTTACGACAGCCGCTTTCCGTACAATCCCACGGCGGCGCTACGACCGGCAGAGGCAACGGTGGCTGATTACCGCAGGCTTCAAGCCCGCATCGGAACGACGCGATGTGTTGTCGTGCAGCCCTCGACCTATGGCACTGATAATCGCTGCCTGCTCGACGCGCTGCGACAGCTGGGCCCGGCGGCGCGTGGCATCGCAGTGGTTGCGCAGGATATCACGGATGAATCGCTGCGTAGTCTGGACCGCCTCGGCGTCCGCGGCATCCGCTTCAATCTGGCCCGCACGGGTGGCACCTCGCCTGCGGATATGGAGGTTCTTGCCCGCCGCGTCGCACCGCTCGGCTGGCATGTCCAGGTCCATACCCTGGGCGATCATTATCCCGACCTGGTGCAGGTGTTGCAAAGCCTGCCTTTGCCGGTGGTGATCGATCATATGGGCCGCCTTCCACAGCCGGCGGGGCTGGACCATCCGGCCTGGCCGGCGCTGCGCCGGCTGGTCGATGGCCGACGCTGCTGGGTGAAGCTGTCCGGCGCCTATCACGACACGAGCACCGGCGCCCCGACATATGAGGATAGCGGCCGCATCGCGCGGGCCTGGATCGACGCAGCACCGGAGCGGATGGTCTGGGGCACTGACTGGCCGCATCCGTCGGCCACGTCCGGCGAAAAGCCTTTGCCCGACGATGCCGAACTGTTCGACAGGCTCGGCGATTGGGCGCCGACCGAGGCGCTGCGCTACGCTATCCTCGTCGCCAACCCTGCGACGCTGTATGGGTTCGCGGCATGACAGTTCAACCGATACGGCTGAACGTCTTTCTGACCCATACGCCGGCGGAGCTGTCACACGCCTTCCCGCCGGCGTCACTCGCTGCATTGCAATCCTGTGCGGAGGCCGTCCTCAACAAGACCGGCCGCATCCTCATCGGCGCCGACCTGGCTGCGGCAGCGGCAGGCTGCGAGGTGATCATTGCGCATCGCGCGACGCCCGGCAGGGCAGAAACCTTCGCTGCGGCGCAGGATCTCGTCGCCTTCATCCGCGCCGCGGTCGATGTCAGCACGGTCGACGTCGATGGCGCTTCCGCGCAGGGCATCCTGGTCACTCGCGGTTCGCCAGGATTCAACGATGCAGTGGCGGAGCTTGGCCTCGGCATGATGATCGACCTGGCGCGGGGCGTGTCGCGGGCCAGTTCGACCTACAAATCGGGCGGCATGCCGGCACCGGAGAGCGGGTTCCAGTTGAACGGAGGCACGCTGGGCATTGTCGGCTATGGGCGGATCGCCCGGCGCCTGGCCGCCACCGCGCGCAGCATCGGCATGACAGTTCTGGCCCATGATCCGCATGCAGTGATCAACGATCCGGGTGTCGAGGCGGTGCCCTTCTCGGCGCTGCTGGAGGCATCTGATTTCGTCGTCTGCCTCGCCGCATCGACGCTGGAGAGCAAGGGCCTCTTCAACCAGCACGCCTTCCGCGCCATGAAGCTCGGCTCGATCTTCATCAACCTCTCCCGTGGCGAGTTGGTGGATGAGGTGGCACTCGAGGCTGCGCTCGATCAAGGGCAATTGCGCGGGGCCGGCCTCGATGTTGGCAGCGCGGAGGATCAGAGGCCGCTTCCACGCCTGGCCCGTCGTGCCGATGTCGTCGCGACGCCGCATATCGGCGGCGTCACGAGAGAGGCTCGAGCGCATCAGTCCATGGATGCGGTGCGGCAAGTCATTGCGCTCAGTGCTGGCCGCATACCCGACGGCGCCATCAACCCGGACACGGCGCATCGCCTGGCTCGGCTGAGGCCGCACGTGGACCAGTCGGAAGGAACCCGAACATGACCATGAGCAGACGCAAAATCCTTGGGGGCATGGCTGCCATGGCCAGCATTCCTGGATTTTCTGCGCAGGCGCGGGATACCCGGCCCTGGCCAACACGGCCGATCAGGATGATCATTGCCTTCGCGCCCGGCGGCTTCACAGACATTTCCGGACGGGTCATCGCGCGGGCGCTGTCAGCCGAGCTCGGGCAGACGGTGGTGGTGGAAAACCGAGCCGGCGCGGCCGGGCTGATCGGCACCGAGGCCGCGGCGCAGGCGGCACCGGATGGCCATACGATCCTGCTTGGGACGATCAGCACTCATGCCATCAATGTCGGGCTGTATCGCACCTTGCCCTATGATCCACTGCGCAGCTTCACCGCAGTCTCAGGCGTCTCCAGCGGTCATCTCGTGCTGGTCGTGCATCCTTCGGTCCGGGCGAACAGTGTTGCGGAACTCGTTGCTCTGGCACGCGCACAGACGGGCCGGCTGACCTATGGATCTGGCGGCAACGGCACGACCAGCCACCTTTCCGGCGAGTTGTTCAAATCCCTGGCGCGAGTGGACATGCTGCATGTGCCGTTCCGGAGCCCGGCGCCCGCGGCTTCCGCGCTGTTGGGCGGCCAGATCGACGTGATGTTCGACACGGTCCCCTCCGCCCTGCCGCATATCCGCGCAGGCAATCTGCGCGCCCTTGGCGTCAGCGCGGCACAACCGATACCGAACCTGCCCGGCGTTCTGCCCATCGCCGCAACGGTCTCCGGTTTCGATGCCAGCACCTGGGTGGGGTTTTTCGCCCCGGCCGGCACACCCGGGAACATTGTCGCGCGCCTCAACGAAGCGACGCAGAATGTGCTCGGAGACGCTGCGATCCGGTCGCGGCTGAACGAACTCGGCGTGGAGCCGTTCATCGCGGGACCGGCAGAGCTTGCGACGTTTCAGCGCGCCGAAATCGAGAAATGGGTAGGTGTGATCCGGCGCGCGGGCATCACTGCGGATTAGACCTTCCCTGGGACGAGCCGCAACGCCAAGGGGTCAGGGACTGCTTGTACCGAGTCGCACCTCCTCCGCCAGCTCTCATACGAGCCGTGCCCTCCGGCTGACCGGACGCCGCGCTGAGTGGCAGGTTTCCTGGGGTTTGCGTGTCCGTCGTCGGATGCTTTGAGACAGCGTAGGCGGCTGGCTAGCGGAGGTTCTGGCGCATCGTGATTCGAGGTTAGGCGGCGTGTTGCTGGTGGATCAAGCGGCGTTGTTGGATGGCTTGCCGCTTGATGCGCTCACGGTCGAGCAGGATGGTCTGGCCGCGGCCGAAGTAGACATCGGCCGGGGTGAGATTGCGCAGGCTCTCGTGGTAGCGCTGATGGTTGTAGTGGTTGACGAAGGCCTCGACCTGCGTCTCGAGGGCGCCCGGCAGGTAGTAGTCCTCCAGCAGAATGCGGTTCTTCAGGGTTTGGTGCCAGCGCTCGATCTTGCCCTGGGTTTGCGGATGGCAGGGCACGCCGCGGATATGACCCATGGCGTTGTTGGCGAGCCATTCGGCAAGATCACCTGCGATGTAGCAGGGCCCGTTGTCGGGCAGCAGGCGCGGTCGGTGCCGCACGCGGGCCTGGGTGCAGCCTGAGGCGGTGAGCGCCATCGCCGGCGTCGCGGTGACGTCGCTGGCGGCCATGCCGGTGCAGAGCTTCCAGGCGATGACGTAGCGCGAGAAGTCGTCGAGCACGGTGGAGAGGTAGAACCAGCCCCAGCCGATGAGCTCGAGGTAGGTGAAGTCGGTCTGCCACAGCTGGTTGGGCGCGGTGGTCTTGGTGTGGAACTCCTCGGCCGCCTTGACCACGACGAAAGCCGGGTTGGTGATCAGGTCGTGCTCCTTGCGCAGGCGATAGACCGAGGCTTCGGAGACGAAGTAGCGCTGCTGCTCGGTGAAGCGCACGGCGAGTTCGCGTGATGAAAATTCCGGCTCGGCCAGCGCCAGGTCGATGATTTGTCGCGTGTCTGGTCCGGGATGCGATTCCACACGCGATCCGGCCGCGAAGGCCGGTCACCTCCCGCAGGGTGAAGAACTGATCGCCATCGGAGTTCTTCTCGCCCATCTTCAGGACCTGGTCGGCGTGGCTCTTCCCGCTGATTCGCGCCCATTGCATCATCGCAAGCATGCCCCGCCGCCGTGACATTCTGAGCGCCGTTTCGGCCCTGGCGGCGCGGGTGGGGGCCGTTGCGCCGGCGCCACCGACCCCGGCGATGGTGGCAGCCCCTTTGGCCGCCACCGCGAAGCGGGCACCGTTGTCCCTCGGGGAGGCTTCGGTCGTCGGTACACGGTACCACGCCGCCGCTCGCGTCGCCGCGCGGTTGCAGGCCGGGCAGGCCCTGCTGCTGCGGCGCGAACCGGCGAATACGCGGGATCCCTGGGCCGTCGCCATCCACACGCCGGAGGGTGACCGGCTTGGCTACCTGCCCCGGGGCGAGAACCGCCGCATCGCCGAGATCCTGGACGCTGGTGGTCGGATCGAGGCGGAGATGCTGGACGGCCACCCGTTCGAGGCCACGCCCGGCAATTGGCGGATCGCCGCCCGCCTGTCGCTGGTGGATGCCGGGCCCGTGGCAGCCAGCCCGGCCGACGCGCTGGACCAGGTGGCGAATCTGCTCCAGGCACAGCCGCTCATGGCGGAGCGCTTCGGCGGACCCGACACGGGCGGGCGCGCCGTGATGCTGACCGGTCCGTGCGCCGGCTGGCAGCGGACCAAGGAAGCCGAGTGGGTGCCGCCGGGTGCCCTGCCGTTGCCCTCCTGGCAGGTCGTCGCGCAGGACTATTGTCTGGTCGGCGGCGAGGCGGCCCGCATCCAGACAGCCCGCGCCCTGGCGGAGGCCAAGCGGCTCGGGATCGCCATGCCAGGGGTGGAGCCCGCAACATCGTCCCCCACCCCCGCTGCGCTGGCCAAGCCGGCGGAGCGGCCGAGGCCGCTGTTACGCGGTTGGCTGCCGGCGCCTGGCCGCAGCCTCGAAGCGGCGAAGGACGCGCTGCGGTACCTCAAGCTGCGCCAGGCGCGCGACGACCCGCGCGGCCCGAACACCGTGCTGGTCCTGGACCGGCATGACCGTGCGGTGGGACCACTGCCGCGGCAGGCGGGTGAGATCATCTCCCGCCTGATCGGAGAAGGCTATGAGGTCGCGATCTTCGCCCGCGTCCCCGGCCCGCAGGCAACGGCCGAAGGCCATGTCAGCGTGCCCTACGAGATTTGCCTGCGCGGCGATGACCCTCCGCATATCGCGCGGAACAGGGCAGAGCTTCTGCTGCACCTCGCCCGCGTGGTGCCGGAGGCCTGGGATGTGGAGCGCCGGTTCGGAACGTCGCCGCCCGGTCTGCTCTGGCGCTTCCTGGAGCGCGCATCGCCGATCGCCCACCGGAATGGGGGACGGCTGACGGTCGCCCAGGCGGAGGAGATCCTCGCCTGGGCGACGCCAGCACCAGAGGCGGACCACGACCCGGCCAGCACCCAGGTGCCCGAGCCGCGACGTCCTGCGCGCACCCGCGAGGGTATCGGCGATGCGCTGTCACCCAAGCGGCGGGGGCGCGGAATGCCGCTGCCGCAGCGCCTGCGGATGGTGGCGATCAGGCTGGAGGCCGGGTTGCACGAGACCCCGCAGCGCTTTGTCCCGGTCGCGGCCTATGTCGCGGGTCTGGGCATGCGCGCGAAGCGGCGCTTCATGCAGTCGCTGATCATCGAGACCTTGGTTGAGGCGGCGCTGGACCCGGACTGCCCGGAGGCGGTCTGCCGTCTCTTGATGGAGGCGCGTGATCTCGCGAGGCCGGACAGCCGTGACCGCACGGCGAGGCGTCGCGCCCTGCTCGAGGCAATAAAGGCGGCCGCCCCGCCGCTACGACGGCGGCGGAGCATCCATTGCCATGGTGCCATCACCACGGATCGGCGGCTGCTGTTCCTCCGCGCCATTCTCACCGAGCGCGAGGACCAGGCTTTCGGCGTGGCGACGCTGCGATGGGCAATCGCCTACGCCATGGCCGACTACGACCGCGATCACTTCGTCATGCAGGGCGTCCATCTCGGGCGCCGCGTGCGGCGATTGGCGGATTGGGTGGAAGAGGAGATGGCGACCAACGCCGGTCTCGCTGTCGAGCCCATTCGATGGGGAACGGCTCCATGAGCGCCGGCAGGGTCATTGGCTCCGGCTGCTGACCATTCAGGATCGCGTCCACGATATCTGGCGCCAGCAGCGTCAGCCGCAGAAGGCGGGAGACGTTGGACGAGTTGATCTTCTCGGCCGCCGCCAGTTCATTGATCGTGCCGTAGCGGCCCGTCTCCACCTGACGCCGCCACCGGAACGCCCAGGCCAGCGCCTTCACCAGCGTCGTGTCCGCAGCCGAGGCGCCGCGGCTCGCCATGCCGCCCGGCATCAGGACCAGCTTCCGCCCGCCCCGCTGCTTCCGAACCGACAGCGGCACCCGGACGGTCAGCATCTGCGCCGCGCCGGTCACGCTGCTGCCCTCGCCTTGTTCGGCTGGCGCCGCCAGATCCCGGGCCAGGCTCGCCAGCCCCTCCAGCATCAGCCGCACGTCGGCGCCGCCCACCCCGATGTCCACGCGATCGACCAGCAGGCGGATGATGCGCGCCTGCTCCGCGGGGAAGCGTTCATCCCACAGCGGGTCGAGCCGCTCCAGCGCCAGCCGGGCCTCGTCTTTCGTCATGTCCGGCGCCGACACCCGTGCCGCACGCCGGGCGCCCAGCACCACCTCCGGCTGGCGCAGCAGCCCCCGAACCTGCGCAATAACGGCGCCCTGGATCTCCGCGGCGGAAATGCGCGTGATGGCAGGGCCGTCGGCCGCACTGCCCTTCAGCACCGACTGGCTGACATAGTAGCGGTACTGCTGACCGCGGCGCCCCCTTGCATGGGTGGTCGGTGCCGGCGGGGGGCAGCTTTGGGTTTGGTGGCGCGTGTCAGCCGCAGCGCCACGCCGCGCACCAGCCTGCGCGACGCTGCCGCGGCGGTGCTCGCCGCCTGGGATGACGAGGCCGACCACGAGGGCGACATGATCGGCGCCCTCGACGCGCCGATGGAGGCCCTGCGCACCCTGCTCGCCGGCAAGCCCGCACGCGTCGCGCGCAAGGCCGGCGCGCCGCGCAAGCCGCGCGAGGGCACGAAGCAGGAGCAGGTGCTGGCGATGCTCCGCCGCCCCGAGGGGACAACGGTGGCGCAGATCGCCGAGGCGACGGGCTGGGCGCAGCACACGGTCCGAGGCTTCTTCGCCGGGCTGAAGAAGAAGGGCCACGCGGTCGAGGTGCTGGAGCGGATCCGCCAGGTCGGCCCGAACAAGACGGGCGCGAAGGGCTCCTTCACCATCTACGCCCTGGCGGAGTGAGGCATCTCAGCCACGAGTTCGAACATCATCGGGAGCGCCGGGGATCATCCAGATCCCCGGCGCCTTATCGAGTTGGCTGCGCTCCGACACAGCGCGAATCGTCCGTCGCGCGCAGGGCACGCCGCCCCGCCGAGACGGAGACGACGATGAGCACCACCATCCTCCCGCATGAGACCGCCGAAGGCCCGCAGGGTCGCGCTGCCTGGCGGCAGCTTCTCGCCACCGCGCCACGCAGCACCGACAGCGTGGACCGCGCGACCATCCAGGTCTGGACCGCAAGCGACGGGCGCGGGATCTTCGCCACTGTGGACTACGCCACCTGGCAGACCGAGAAGGAGGAGGGCTGATGCCCTCCGAACGCCGCTGGATCATCCTCGCGCAGGACGGCCGCCACGTGACGATGGGCCGCGCCGCGCCGCCCAGCGAGGCAGAAGCCGAGGCCGCCGCCGCGGCGCTCGCCGGACAGGGGCTGGCGGGATGGCTCGCCACGCTGGACGGGAACTATTGGTCGCGGCGCCGCGCCCTTCCTCGACACGGTGACGGTCGCCGGCCAAGCCGTGGTGCCTGTGGACCTGATCAACATCGGCCACTGGCTGCGACTGCTGCTCGGCGCGCCCACCACCACCGGCACGACGAACTACATCCACACCTTCGGCTCGGGCGCGGCCTGGCTGCCCAGCAACGCAATGGAGATCGGTTATCCGGACGTGCCCAGCTTCGCCGTCTGCACCGGCGTGCGCGCCGACACGCTGGAGAGGACTTCACTCCCACTGGCGCGGTGACCGCCACCTTCGGGCTGATGGGCCACGGCTCGGTGCGCACCGGCGCCACGTCAGGCGGCACGCCGACCAGTGCGGCCTACACGGACTTCAACAAGGCGCAGGGCAGCATCACCCGCAGCGGTTCGGCGCTGGCGCAGGCCTTTGGGATGCGCGTCGTGGGGGTGCGGCGCAACCGCGGTGATGCGAGCCCACCGGGCGTCGAGCTCCGCGCACCAGAGGAACTCATGCGCGTTGCCGCCGAGGCGGACGTGCTCGCCCTGACCTGCCCGCTCACACCCGAGACGGAGGGGCTGGTCAGTGCGGAGGTGATCGCCGCGATGCGTCCCGACGCCTTCCTGATCAACGTCGCGCGCGGCCGCGTCGTGGACGAGCCAGCGCTTGTCGAAGCGCTCCGTGCGGGCCGGATCACGTGCGCTGGCCTCGACTGTTTTGTGGAGGAACCGCTGGACCCCGCCTCGCCGCTCTGGGCGATGCCCAATGTGATCGTCACGCCGCACAGCGCTGGCGAGACGCAACACTATGAGCGCAACGTGGTGCGGCTGCTCCTGCGCAACCTGGACGCTTTCGAGCGTGGTGCCTCGCTCGTGAACGCAGTCGTGTAGCCTCCCACATTGTAATTTCGCTCTGCCGAATGCCCTACTGACGAGCCGGTACAGCGCCTCGGTCTTCGGGGAGGGAACGAACTTCCGCGTAGTAGCTGGCTGATCAAGCTACCGCGGAACAGATGCACTACGTGACCTCGTCCGTATGTCCGATCAGGGTCGGAAGCGGGCCGCCGGCACAACCTGCGCCACGGCGACGATGGCTGGCCTCGATCTCGACATGCCGGCCGCACTAGCCACCGCCCGCGAGATGGGCGCCACGGGCTGGGCCGCCGCCGAACTGCTGCTCGCCATGCGCATGGGCCTCGCCGCCGGCAGTGCAGCGCGCCGCACTGATCCCCCCGGACCCTGACCACCGCACCGACGCAGGAGGCGTGACGCATGGCGGATAGCACGCGCCGCGTTTCGGTCCGCCTGTCGCTGGGCGATGCCGCCCGCGTCAAGCAGGAACTGCGCGAGGTCGGCGAGACCGGCCAGTGCAGCCTGGAGCGCATCCAGGGCGGCGCCGATCGCGCCTCCCGCGCGCTCGACTTGCTCGACGTCGCCGTGCGCGGCGTGCAGATCGCAGGTCTCGCCGCAGGGCTGCGTGCCGTGGTCGTGGCGGGCGACGCGCTCACCCAATCCATGGGCCGGCTCAACACCGCGCTGGGTTCGGTGGAACGCGCTGGCGAGATCTACGACCGGCTCTATCGCGACAGCCTCCAGACCGGCGTCGCCGTCCGCGAGAGCGTCGACGCCTTCGCGCGCTTCTCGATTGCCGCCCGCGAGATCGGCGCCACCTCCGACCAGGTCGCCACGCTAGTCGGCGGCCTGCAGCGCATCGCCATCGCGTCCGGCGCCAGCCAGCAGGAGATCGCCTTCAGCACGCAGCAGCTGGTCCAGGCGCTGGCCCGCAAGCTCGGCGTCTCCATCGGCGAGCTCCGAAAACCCGGCTCCGAGGGCAAGCTGACTGCCGACACGGTGTTTCCGGCGCTGCTGCGCGCCGTCGAGCGGCTGAATGGCGAGATCGAGCGCGCCCCGCTCTCTGTCGGCCGCGCGTTCGGCCAGCTCACCGCCGCCGCCGACCAATTCCTCGCCCGGCTCGACCAGGCGATCGGCCTGTCCAACGCCCTGGCTCGTGCGTTGTCCGGTGCCGCCCGCGTGCTCGACGGCGTCAGCCGCGTCTCCGGCCTGCTGCTGCCCTCCGAGCAGGAGGCCGATCGCCGCGCCGAGGCCGAGGCCCTGCGCGCCCAGATCGCCCGGCTCGAGGCGGAGAGCGATGGCCGCGACAGCCTGCGCTCCCAGCCCCGTCGCGGATCGATCCAGGGCGGCTTGGTCGGCACCGCGCAGCAGCAGGCCGGTGTCGATCGTGCCGCCCGGCTAGAGGAACTGCGCCGGCAGTACTCGGAACTCCAGGAGGAGATCACGCGCGGCGAGCAGGCTGCCGGCGAGCGCCAGCGCACCGAGCAGGAGGCCGCGGCTGGCCAGGCCGCCGAGGCCCGCCGCCGTCGCACCGCCGCGGATGCCGAGGAACTGCGCAAGGCGCTGGACGACCGCTTTCGGATCAACAGCGAATACGAGGACCGCGTCCGTCGCCTGCGCGAGGCCGAGGCCGCCGGCGGCATCACCGCCGCCGACCGCACCCGCCTAGAAACCCTCGCGCTGCGGGAACGCGACGAGGCCCTCCGCCGGATCGAGGGCACCACCCGGCGTGTCGCCGCCATTCCGCGCCTCGACCGCGAGGCCGAGCGCGAGATCAACGACATCATCCGCGAGCGCGAGCGGCTGATCCAGAACAACGAGAATGCCCAGGTGCGCTACACCCGGCGCCTGGAAACCCTCGGCCGGCTGGTCGACCGCTCCGAGCGCATCGGCCAGCCCATCCCCGACGAGACCATCTCGCGCGAGGCCAATGCCGCGCTGGAGGAGTTGGAGCGCAGCCAGCAGCGCGTGCAGCAGGCGACGGAGCGCACCAGCAACACCGCACGCGAGCTCGGCCTGACCTTCTCCTCGGCCTTCGAGGACGCGATCATCAAGGGCGAGAGTTTTTCCAAGGTGCTGCAGGGCATCCTGCAGGACATCGCCCGCATCGTCGTCCGCCGCACCATCACCGAGCCGCTGGGCACGGCGGTGACCTCCAGCCTCAGTGGCTTTGACTTCGGCTCGATCTTTTCGGGGATCGGCTCGGCGCTGGGTGGGCTGTTCCGCGCCGAGGGCGGGCCGGTCGCGGGTGGGCAGCCCTACATCGTGGGTGAGCGCGGGCCCGAATGGTTCGTGCCGAACCGCAGCGGCACGGTGCTGCCCAACGGCATGGCCCCCAACGGACTGATGGGGGGCGGGCCGGTGATCAACCGGAGCATCACCATCGATGCGCGCGGCGCCGATGCCGGTGTTGAGGCGCGGCTGCGCGTGCTCTCGGCGCAGATCGTGCGGCAGGCCAGTGCGACGACGCTCGACGCCATCCGCCGCGGCGGCAGCGCCACCTCCATTGTGCGGGGATAGCTGCCTCCGCAGAGAACCAGATCACCGTGCGAGACGCTTGAATTGGTTCACAGGGCTCGAACGCGTGTGCCCGGATACCGGATGACCATCCCGAGTATGAGGGCGGACCTGCACGGCGCCACCTGTTGCGGTGCTCTCGCGCTCCGGTCGACAGCCGCCATCGATCCGAAGACGATACGTGCTGAAATGCTCTGCCTCCTCGATCTTTGGCCAGTTGTTCGGCGACCAGTCGGCCACGTCGAGCCCTCCGACCAGTATCTCGCCTCAAGCCAGTACGGACTGTTCCCACGTCCGGACCCGCCTGTGGTCTCGATGGCACGCTCCATCATTGAGGGGACTCGCATGACAACATCGTCGGTGGAACGCGCCCGAGCCCCTATTCCCACCGCGAGAAGGTTATTGTGGCGATCCATCCTGTGCGCCGCAGGCATGTTGCTTGGCGCAATAGGTCTGCCGCCGAGAATGGAGCGGAGCATCGCTTCGGTGCTGGCCCACTCATTCCGCTCAGTCATGGCTGCGGCAAGTAGTGGCCCCGCGCAGCGCGACAGTTCCGAGACTCCAACGAGATGGCGGTAGGCATCCGCCGGTCCCTGGTCCTGCCCGGGCAGCCGCGATGCCGCGGCTTCGTCGTTGGCGAAGTCGCGCACCTGCGCAGCGATCGCGCGCAGCCGCGCAATCCTGCCCAAGCCCGGGCTGGCATCATCCATAGCGTCATCCTTTCAGGGGGTAGGTTCTGATCGCCGGCGTCAGCCGATCTCGGCCTCAGTGTCGCCAGGTACCGCCATAGGAGGCAGGTCGATGATTGGTGCAGGCACTGGCGCGCGGCCCTTCCTCACCAAACCGGGCCGCCACATCGCACTGACTTTGCGCGATGAACTCGACGTCGAACTGGAAAACCTTCGCCTCGGCACTTTGACCGACGCGGTAGCGGATTTCGGCCTGCTGACGGCCTTCACGTGCCGACATCGTCGCCCCGGACATTGTCCCGCGGTCCGATGCGCTGGGTATCGTGTAGCTCCTACCGGAGGCTTCCTCGCTCAGGCGGACGTTCTCACCGAGACGAAAAGCGACGATCCGGACCTCATCTGGCCGCTCTCCAAAAAAGGAGAAAACCGCAGCCCCATGGTCCGATAGGGAATCCTCGAAAATGGAAACCAGGATGTCCCAGGCAGGGCGCGCGGCCATGGCGAGGATTCCGGCGACGCAGAGGCCAATCAGCAATCGCTTCTGCACCTTCAAGAGACATGGCTCCGCCGGAGACACACGTTTCTATTCCTATTCTGTTCTTTCTGTCCAGAACTCCGTCAGATCCATTTCGCGGGCCTTTTGCAAACTATCCCGCAGCCGATGGAGGCCCGCATGGCGGAATACGCTTGGCCTGCCGTGCTGCGGCCGTCGCGGCTGAGCTTCTACCTGCAGCACAACACGCTGCGTTTCGTCTCCCCCGTCACCCGCGCCACGCAGGTGTTGCGGCGCGAGGGTGCGCGCTGGGTGGCGGAGGCCAGCTTCGAGCCGCTGGGCCGCGTGCAGGCCGGCGTGATGGACGGGCTGCTGGCGGCACTCGCCGGCTCCGCCAACACGGTCCGCATCCGGGACTGGCGGCGCGAGTACCGCACCGGCGATCCGCGCAGCCAGGGCAATGTGCCGACCGGGCCGTACAGCCTCTCGGACACGACCATCTTCCCCGACGGGACCGGGCTGGAGGTGGGCACCGGCAATCCCTCGCTGGCGGCCGGCACGCCCCGCGGCGCGCTGTCCATCGTCACGCAGGGTTGGTGGCCGAGCACCGTGGCGGTCGGCGCCGGTGACTACATCGGCCTCAGCGGCCGGCTCTACATCGCCACCGCCGCGGTCGCCGCCTCCGGCGCCGGCACCGCCACCATCGCCGTCGCGCCGCCGCTGCGCGCCGGGGTGTTGGTGGGCGAGCCGCTGATCCTCTCCCTGCCGAGCGTGCCGATGCGCTTGGTATCGGACGACGAGGCGGCGAACCCGACGCGGCCGGGGCCCTTCGCCGCCGTCACCATCCGCCTGGAGGAGGCGCTTTAGCCATGTCCGCCACCGCACGCCTCACCAGCAGCTCATCCATAGGCACCTCCTTCCGTCAAAAGGAGGTCCAGTTCCTCATGTCGCCACCAGTCCAGTTTTCCATGACGCCTGACACTGGCCGCGCCGAGGCAGGGAGGCGGCATCGGGTGATCCCCTTCGGGCGCCCGGCCAGCTTCGCTGACCGCCGATCATGATCACCGAGAACTGGTATCAGGCGCCGGCAAACCACCGCTCGACGACGGGAGCGGAGGCATCCATCCAGCGTCGCGCAGCGTCCTCCGGTGTGAGGCCGCCGCGCGCGGTGGCCTCATCCATCGCCGCCACGGCCTCAATGCCCAGCGCGATCCGCCCGACGACCGCGCGCGTGCGCGCGGGCCATGATTCCCACGCCTCACGGCGAACGAGCACGACCGCACGATCCGCCCCGCCATAGACACCGAGCGGATCCTCGAGCGGCCGCATGCCGAAGGCGCGGTCCGTCCAGAGTGGCGTCCAGAGCGGCGCGGCGAAGAGACGGCCGGAGGCAAGCCCGCTCTCCATCGCGGCGACCCAGGCCCCGGCATTGCCCACGGTGAGCGACCATCCTGCAGCGCGCAGGCCATAGGCATCGAGCATCGCCTCCGCGCCGAGCGCGCTGCCAGAACCCGGCGCAACGCCCACGATCCGACGCTCGGCCGCCGCCGCCACTTCAGGGCGCGAAAGATCGGCGACGGATCGGATTGTCGGGTCTGTCGAGCCGGGCACGGCCAGGAACAACCGCGCGCCCTCGTAGAGGGTCGCCGCCTCGACGACGGCGGGCGCGACCGGCGCGAAAAGCCGCCCATGCGCATGCGGCAGCCACGCAGCGACAAGCAGGTCCACCTCACCCGCGCCGAGCAGGGGGAAGATCTCGGGATGCCCTCCGGTTCGTCGCGTCACGGAGTGACCGAGGCGGACGAGCACCGCCTCCGTCACCGCCGCCGTCACCGCATGGAATGAAAGGCCGATACGCCCGATCCGCACGGGCGCTGGATTTCCGCGTGCGACGGAGGGCAGCGCTAGCCCCGCGAGAGCGCCCAGGGCAAATCGGCGTTGGATGGGAATCCTCATGTCATCATGCTCCAGAAAGGGACGGGACGGCACAGGGCGCGCCGAAAATGAGCAGCGGCGGCAACGCCGCGGGGGTGCGGTCTGCAAGAGCCCCCCCTGGGGAGAAGGATGCGCCCACCGATCACAGCCGGGTTGGCGCTGATGGAGGCGACGGCGTCTTCGGCAAACCTCCCCGCGTCGCGGTCGCCATGAAGTCCTGGGCCGGTCCGTGCGAATGTTCGGCCCTCTGGATGAAGCCGATTGTGCCGCGCGACACGCGGCAAGTTTCGGCCAGCACCACGCGAGGCCGCAATGTGACGGCAGCAAAGATCGCTATGGTGAGGCGCTGGCTGGCCCGCAGGCCAGGCCGGCTTGCCGGATTGGTCGCTGGCCATGACCCCGCCCACATTGGCAGGGAGACCGGCTGCGAGGCGCCGGCTGAGTTCACTCGGAGCATCGCGACCTCTCCTGTGCGAACGCCATCGCGTCTGGCATCGGCTGCGGCCGGAGAAGCCGGAGGTCCGATGCAGTGTTGCGGTTCTTCTTCTGGCAGGATGAGGATTTTGTCGCGCGGCCGATTTTGCTGCTTCCGCCTCGTTCTTGCGGTCTTTGATGCTGCTCGGCCGACGACATGCCGCCCAGAGCCGTTTCACCGCGAGCGAGCACGGTGAAGCGGCTCAAGTTCGTTGTCTTTATGCATTTTCCGAGTCGCCCTGCGAAGCCGCAAGGCTTGAAAATGCTTCAGGCTCAGGACCTATAATGCGAACTCCCACTGATCAGAACTCATGCGCCCAATCGCGGATGCCGATGGACATGATGTGCCAGGGCTGGTCGACGAGGCGGTTCCAGGCGTGGCAGCAGAGCCCGACGATGTCGTCGTGGTCGCGGAAGACGCGGTTCGACAACCAGTTTTCGCGCATGAACTGCCAAATGTTCTCCATGACATTGAGCTCGGGGCATTTCGGCGGCAGCGGCAGCAGAGTGATGTTCTCCGGCACGGTGACGTCACCGGAAAGATGCCATCCGGCCTGATCGAGCAGCAGCACGGCGTGCTTGCCGGGGCTGACCAATTCGCTGATCTCGGCCAGGTGCAGGTTCATTGTGGCGGTGTTGCAGAAGGGCAGGACCCGGGCCGCGCCCTTGCCCTCCTGCGGGCAGACCCGCTTCCAGGGCGCCAGCGTCGCCATCGGCCACTTCATCCGCCAGGTGCATGAGGGCCGCCTCAAGCCCCGACCAGGGCTGGGCAGCGATCTGCGGCTTTAACGCCGCCTGCCTGCGCCCCACCTGGCCACTGGAACGCCTGAAGGCGGAGGCTGATGCCCTCTGGGCGCTGCATGTCGAGCGCAACGGGCCGCCGCTGCTCCGCGCAGGTGACGCGCCACCAGCCGCTGTTCCCACGCACACCCTGGGCGCGCTGCTCGATGACATCTCGCCGATGCCTCAAGACCTGATCGGGCCGCGCCTGCTTACCCCGGGTGGGATGCTGGTCCTCGGCGGCGCGCCGAAGGTTGGCAAATCCGACTTCCTGATCAGCCTGCTTGTGCATGCCGCCGCCGGCGCCCCGTTCCTGCGCTGCACGGCACCGCGCCCGCTGCGGGTGTTCTATCTCCAGGCGGAGATCCAGTACCACTACCTGCGCGAGCGCCTGCAGCAGCTCCGGCTCGATCGCGCCATCGTGGCACGCGCCCGCGATACCCTTGTCGTGATCCCCAAGCTCCGCATGCTGCTCGATGACCAGGGCGTGCCCCTCGTCACCGCGGCCATCCGCACCGCATTCCCGGATGCGCCGCCGGACATCATCTGCATCGATCCGATCCGCAACCTCTGCGACGGCGGGCCCGCAGGCGAAGGTGAGAACGACAACAGCGCGATGATGTTCTTCCTGCAGGACCGGGTTGAAGCGCTCCGCGACATGGTCGCCCCCGAGGCTGGCATCAAACTCGCCCACCACACGAAGAAGCTTAGCAAGCAGCAGGTGAAGGATGTTCCCTTCCTGGCGCAGTCCGGCGCCAGCGCACTGCGCAGCTTCTACACCTCCGGGATGATCCTGTTCCGCCCGGACGAGGAGCAAACTGGACGCGAGTTGCACATCGAGCTGCGCAACGGGCCCGGCCTTGAGCCGATGCTGGTGGACAAACGTGGTGGCGCCTGGATCGAGCTCGACCCGCAAGGGCGAGCGCCTGGTCAGGAAAGACATCGGGCGCAAGCTCGATGCCAAGCGCACGCGCCGCCACGACGTCATCCTGCATCTGATCGCGGAGGAGGCCGAGGCAGGAAGGCTCTGCACCACCAATGCCTTCGCCTCGAAGTTCGAAAACAATCGCGGCCTTGGCGGCAAGGACACCATCCGCGACCGCATCACAGTCCTGTCGACCAAGGGCTACATCAAGTTTCGCCGCGACGCACGCGATCTGGGCCAGCCCTACACCAGGTCCAAGAACGGCTACCTCGTCGTGAAGGACATGGTGGTCGCCACCGATGAAGAGGTGATCGATGCCGAGACTGGCGAGGTCACACAGGCGACCCTTCCCGTCCTGCCCAGCCATTTTCTCTGCCCGCGAAGCGAGGCCCTGCTGAGGTCGAGAACCCGGAAGTGTGGGTGCTGCACGACCCCGAGGAGGGCGGCGAATGATCCGCTCATATCGCCTTCACAGTGACCGAAACTGCTCCCGAAACTGCACAGTTTCGGAGCGAAACTGCCCCCCTGCCGAAACTGCCAAACTGCTTTCCATCAATCATTGCAAGGAGTTCCTGACAAGAGGCGTTTGGCGTAACGAATCTGCCCAGACTGCTCCCGGAACGGCTTTTCGGTCGATGAAATCAGTATGTTGGAACAATTTGGCAGTTTCGGTTTCTTCTACCCCCCTACGGGGGGTGTGCGTGCGCGTCCCAAAGACGCGCGCACACCACACCCTGGGACCGTTGTTTGGGTCAGAGGACCACCCCCACCAGGGTCATCCCACCCCAAGCCGGGCAGCGACGGCGAGCTCCGCCAAGAACCGCGCCGTCGCCGCCCCCCCCCTCTCGGAGATCACCATGGATCTCGCGACTCTCACCACGCCTGCCCCTGACGCAAGCACCGTCCTGCCCGATCCCACTCTCTACCGGCCGCGCAAGCCGGGCATCCTGGCCCTCGATCTCGGCACAAACACCGGCTGGGCCCTACGCTTCGGGGATGGCGGGACGACCTCCGGCACCATGACCTTCAAGCCCGGCCGTTTCGAAGGCGGCGAAATGCGTTTCCTGCGCTTCACCGGCTGGCTCGTGGAGATCGCCATGCACCCGCACGGTCCACGACGCGTGGTGTTCGAGGAGGTGCGTCGGCACGCTGGCACAAATGCGAGCCACGTTTACGGCGGCCTACGAGGGCGTCCCCGTCGGAACAGTCAAGCGCTGCGCCACCGGCAAGGGCAACGCCGACAAGGCTGCGATGATCGCCGCCATCCGAGCTCGGGGCTTCCTGCCGGCCGACGACAATGAGGCCGATGCCATCGCCCTTCTGCTCTGGGCCACCGACCCCACTGGAGGCCGCGCATGGGCATGCACGGCGCGCCGCGGCCGCCCCGATCCTGCCTCGACCGCGGCACACGCAGCCCGACCAGCGACACCGAGGTCAATGCCATGCGCGCTGCCGCCTGGCACCGCCATGGCGTCGCCGCCCTGCCGGTCGCCGACATCACCGACGACTGGCTGCGCCAGGCCATCACCAACGAAGCCAATCGGCGCTGGGGGCGTCGCAACGGGGTGAACGACCATGGCCGGTAAGCGCAAGGCGAAGCGCGCGATCGAGGATCTGGCGAAGCCCTCGAAGTGGCGGCTGCAGCATGGCGATTTCTCGGAGCCTGTTCGTGAGGCGGATCCTGAAACCGGCACGCCCGTGGCGCACCGCCGCGCCGTGGACACACTGGGGCAGATGCTCCTCAACGGCACCATCACGCCGCAGATGCACGAGGCGGGCTGCATATTCCGCACGCTGTTCCGTTCTGCGGCCCCAGATAGCATCGCCACCACCCAGTTCGTGCGTCTCAGCGGCGTCACGGCAGACACCATGTCGGGCCGGCAAGTCGATGCACGCCGCCGCGTGGCCAAGGCTTTAGATGCGCTGACGTTGATGCCGGCGAAGCCGCGGCGGTGAAGCAGGCGAGCCTTACCCTGGCTGCGTTGAAGGCGTCGCGCGAGGCGGTCGAGCGGGCATCGGCATCGCTCTGAACCACCCTGCTGCGCTGTTACAATTCCCCCCATGGCGGCGCGCAATTCGAGCTGGGTATAGTGGGGACCCGTCGAGAAGGTGCGTCGAGCGCCGCGGCTCCCGAGCCACTCGCCCGCTGATCAGCCACTGTGGCTCTCGAGCCGCAGGGTGTATGCGGGGGGCGGAAGCGCGCAACATCGCTAGCGCCAGGCGGAAAATCTGGGTTGCGATTTGCAGCGTTTCCTCGTCTTCTCAGTTGGTTATCCACAACCTGACATGGGTCGCGGCACTTCAAACCGAAAGCGCGAGATGTCTCTCCCGTTGGTTCTGCTCCCATCATGAGACGCCTCCACGCCCTGTGGCTTGGGAATCTTCCGCTTGAGGTCGCCTTCTGGAAATGGGCGGTAATCGGCGGCTTGGCCGTCAACATCACAACAAGCGTGCTGTTCCTCGTCCTGATAATGCAAAGCCAGCCGCTTGCGGCGGTCTTCGTCGGCTACGCATTGTCCGTGCCCTACAATATCGTCGCCGCAGTCGGCGTCTGGCGTTCTGCCGGGCGATTTTCCGGCCCGCGTCACTGGGCTGATCTCGCGCGTCTTGTGACGACACTCGCCATGGTTACCCTCAGCGTCACCTAACTCCAGGTGTAAAGGAGCAGACAGGTGGTTCAGGCGATGGGATGTTGGACCGTCAGGTGCCTTTGATGGCGCCTGCACTATCCGACTGTGTCAGCGCACTAGCGTTGAAGCTCCGCGACAAAGCCCACCAGTTCGACGATGCGGCCACGGACGTAAGTTTCTCTCCGGACAGCATCGAGGCGGTCCGACGCCTCCAGGGAGAAGACTGCACCCCAGGCTGGCATTTCCGGTGTGCCATGCGCAGCGATTCGCTCTCGCCCATCAACCATCTTCAAGATTCGTTCGAAGGGGAATTCGCCGTTATTGCGCTGCCGCAGTGTGGTCAGGTCTGGCGCCTTGATGCTGAGAAGCTCACGCAAGGGTCCATCACCGCGTCCATCCGCACCGTGGCACTGCGCGCAGGCCAGGCGATAGGCCTCTGCGCCCGGCACGTGTGGACGGGGCTGCGCTGCCGTCTGTCGTGGCAACATCAGAGCAGCCATGACCGCGACGACTGCCAGGGAAACCACCGATCGAGCGGGCATGGCTATTCCTCCCCGTCTCAAACACCTCGCGTACCGATGATGGCACGGTCCGGCCTCGCGCCGACGCCGTTCAAGTTCTGCTTACACACATGTGAACTAGTCGAGCGACACGCCGGACCACGAAGGCTGATGTAGCGGCGCAGGCAGGCGCTTCCGACGAGGGGCTGTTAGGCCGTCAGAGGACTTCGATGACCTGTGCTCGATCCGACTGCGTCAGTGTACTAGATTGCATGATCATCTAATCCCCGCGCCGCGGCGACGTGCCGCGTACTGCGTCCCCACCCAGAATCTCGGATGGTATTGATGACGCTCCCCTGGATGGCGGCGAAGATCCTGCTGCGTCCGGTGGCGGAGCTGCGCCCGCATGCAGGCAACGCCCGCGTGCACAGCGCCGCGCAGCTGGAGCAGATCAAGGCCAGCGTGCTGGCCTTCGGATTCACCAACCCGCTGCTGGTGGATGAGGACGGCGTGCTGATCGCTGACCATGGTCGGCTCGAGGCCGCAACGGCGCTCGGCATCGCCAAGGTGCCGGTGATCGTGCTGCGCCACCTGTCCGCCGCGCAGAAGGAGGCGCTGCGCCTCGCAGACAATCGCATCGCGGAGAACGCGACCTGGGACCAGGCGCTGCTGCGTGATGCGCTGGCCGCGGTGCAGGCGGTGCCGGAAATCGACCTCGACGCGCCCGGCTTCTCGGCGGATGAGCTCGCGGACATCCTCGCGGCGGCGGGAATTGCCGTGTCCGACGGCGACGCACCCGAGGCTCTGTCCGCGGGTGTTCGAGCCCTTCGGCGGCTCGGGCACTACCACTCTCGCCGGCCAGCGCACCGGACGCCGCGTGCGCGCGATCGAGCTCGCGCCGGCCTATGTCGACCTGGCCGTGGCGCGGTGGCGGATGCTGCATCCGGATATGCCGGTGACGCTGGCCGATGACGGGCGCGATTACGACGCCGTTGCCACAGCGAGGCAGGAGGTCACCGCAAATGCAGCCTGACCTCATCGTATCCACGCTGCCCGTGGCGGCGCGGGTCCTGTATGCCGAAATGCGCGCACGCATTCCCCGGCGCAGGTCGCGCAAATCGCTGCCCCCATCGCCGAGTTCGGCTTCGTGAATCCGGTGCTGGTCGATGCCGAGGGCGTGCTGATCGCCGGCCACGGCCGCGTCATGGCGGCGAAGCAGCTCGCGCTCGCCGCCGTGCCGGTGCTGCGGCTCGGCCATCTATCCCCGGCGCAGGCACGCGCTCTGCGGCTGGCCGACAACCAGATCGCGCTGAACTCGGGCTGGGACGAAGCGCTGCTGGCCGCCGAGATCGCCCGCATCCGAGACGAGGCGGTGGTCGACTTGGACGTGCTCGGTTTCTCCGGGATGGAGTTGGACCGGCTGCTGGCGGCCGCAGATGCGGGGCTCGGTGACGATGCCGATGACGCACCGCCGCCGCCCGTGGTGCCATTCACCCGAGCTGGCGACCTCTGGCGGTGCGGCGAGCACCGGCTGCTCTGTGGCGACGCGACGAAGCTGTCGGACGTGCAGCGCGCCCTCGGCGCTGGCCACCTGGCCAGCATGGGCTTCGTCGATCCGCCCTACAATGTGGCCTATAA
>NZ_JBHMFT010000047.1:0-23957 GCF_051433195.1 Falsiroseomonas sp. E2-1-a20
GAACTCCTAAATAGAACAGAGGACGTTCTATTTAATTCGCGTCCTTGAGCCCTGGGCGGCCGCGTGTGCCACGGCGGTCGGACGGCAGAGCCATCCAAGCAAATATTGCCTCGCGAAAGGTACACCCTGTCGCATTGCGGCACTCCTTTATGGCGTTTTCACGCTTCATCGCTGTCAATGCCGTAGCCGTCTGCATCCACTCGATCGCGGCTGCTTGCTTGGCAGACAACGCCGCGTCGCATGATGCTACCGCTCCAACGCCGGCGACGAACGGCCACCGGCTCTCCACATTCGCGGCTTTGATTTTCGGACTCCACCAACACTCTGTCTCAGACAGGCGTAGGTACGGGATCGCCACGTTGTTATTGATGACAGCACGAACCGCTTGATCATCGGGCATCGCGCCCCATGCGATAGCAGGAATACTTTTGGGTAATCCCTCAGCAGGCACTTTGCCAACAGGGCCGAGCACTCCATAGGCAACCAAGTTTCCGGCTGCCAATTCCGCCACTAAGCGCCGCTGCGCCTCAGCTACGTGCATCACCAGTGGTGGCGCCGGGGGTAGGTACGACCCATCATCGGCCATTGTTGGGGGCCAACGGAAACCTGGATGTACATCGGGCAGCCCGGTGTGAGCGCCGGCAGTGGCAATCCACGCAATCGCCTCGAGCAGGTTCATCCAGGGTGGCGGCACCGTACGCGTGCGAGGCTCTGGCTGCGGGACATCCGTGTTGCTCGGCACCGATTTTGGTGCGCCATCGTTCTCGCTCATTTCGCTACCTCCCCTTGTCCATCAGCGGCGCCGATGCATGCTCCACGATGATTTGCCGGCGCAGGACAGGGTTGTCCTACGCTGGTGGCAGTCGTCCACTTTGGCACCGGCCACTTTCGCAGCGTAGCGGCTGGCGCCGGGCCAAGCGCTTCCGCCCCTAGCGTCCCGTCCAGCCAGCCGGTGAAGTCAGGCGGGCCCAGCAGCACCGGCATGCGGTCGTGGTAGGCCTCCATCCAGGCGCTGGCGCCCCAGACGATCATCGTGCAGCTCAGCACTTCCTCTGCCGCGGCCGGGTCGCGCCAGCGATCCCAGAGGCCGGCAAGGCCAGCACGGGCGCGCCATCCGCGGCGGTGAACAGATGCGGTTGCCGGTCCTTCTTCTCGCCGGTCCACTCGTAGAAGCCTGACGCCGGGATGATGCAGCGGCGGCGCTTGAAGGCGTCGCGGAACATCGGCTTCTCCGCCACCGTCTCGGCGCGGGCGTTGAAGGTCGACGGCACCTCCTTGGCGGACTTTTTCCACCAGGCCGGGATCAGGCCCCAGCGCATCGAGGCCAGTTCACGGCCGGCTTCGCCCGCGCGCATCACGTCGATGCTGGTCGTGGGTGCGATGTTGTGGCGGGGGCGGAGGTTGCGCGGCGCCCCGACCAAGTCGAGCAGCGCATGGAGTTCCGCCCAGGTGTACCGCTGCGTGAAGCGCCCGCACATGCCGCCAGCCTCCATGGGTTCGGCCTTCCGAGGACACTCGCTGCACGCCACCAGGTTCAGCCAACCCTCAGGGTTCCGATCCCAGGCTGCCATGCAAGCACTCCTCCGCCGGCTGGTGATAACCCAGCCGGTCAGGGGCGGTTCGCGGCACTCGCCGCACCAAAGCTCACGGCGCAGCCCGATCAGGTGCAGCCGGACGTCGCGCCCGACCAGCGCCACCAGGTCGCGCCGGCTGAAAGTGCGGACGCGGCAGGCGCAGGGCAGCCGGAGCGCCTGGTCACGGGCAAGGTCCTCGACGGTGAAGCCGAAAGCGGGATCGCTCGGGATGGGGTTTTGCCGGCGGTCTACAGCGTGCCATGCGGGGCGGTGGGTGCCCGGCGCATCAGCACGAAGCCGCTGGCCGGGAGGCGCTTGACCAGCTGTTCGGCGGCAATTTTCGAGGCGTACTCGACGCCGGTCCGCCGTGCCCTGCCGCGCTCGTCGAAGCGCATGGCGAAAGCCAAGCTGTCGGCCACCTCCGCGGGATCAGCCGGACGCAGGCCCTGGCCATCCAGGTCCGGCGGTGCCGGCGGCGGATAGCCGTCGAGCTCAATCAGCAGCGCCGTCACCGCCTCGTCCAGCGCTGCGGTCGGCAGCCTGGGGCAGAGGCCGCGTGCGAGGCCGCGCGCTTCGGCGGCCGCCTCGCGGAGGCTGGCGGAGCGGGTGGAGATGGCGGCGACGAGGATCTCCCGCATCCGCCGGAGGACCTCGGGATCAAGAAGGGCGGGGGCGCTCATGGCGCCGCGCCTGTCTCACCGCCCCCCCCGGAACGGGGCGCCGTAGACGCCTCACCAGCATGGGCAGCCACGTACGGCTCGACTGATGTGGGATCGGCGGCGACGGGGGAAGCGAGGGCGCGGAGCAGAGCCGCAGGCGGGGCTATCTGTGGCTGGAGAGGCGCCTCCTCGACAAGCGCCTGGCCAAGCCGCCGCGCCGCGACCTCGCGGGCCAGCGTCAGCGGCCAAGCCGGATGCTGGGCGCGCACCGCCGCCAGGATTTCCGCCCCATCCAGGCTTGCAGCGCAGGGCCTCGGTCCTGACCAGCCTGCTGGCACGGTCACGCGGGCGGGCTCCGAGATGATCGGTCGTGGCTGGGCAGGGAGGTGGTGCGGCATCAGGCGATCATGCAGGCAATCGAACAAATAGTGAACACAATTAGGGGCCCGCTCACTGCCCCAGACCCAGCCGTCGCTACCCGCTACGAGAAGACTGCCGCGTCCTTCCTCGGCGTCCTCTGCCTCGCCGCCACCGCCGACTGGCTCAGGCGCGAAGCGGCCGCACAGAGCCGAAACTGCCGCGGACGGGACAACAATTCTGCGGGCTCATAGACCGAGATGTAACTCGACTGGTAGCTTCCTCCCCGAGAGAAAACCGACGTTCGAAAAAAAATGCCGCAGAACGGGGGGGAACCGGAGATGGCATCCTGCTGCAGGAGGCATGACGCTGAGCTGTTGGCTGTCTTGGGCGGCCCGGGTCCTCCTAGCAGGAGGATAGCGAACCGTGACGAACCTCGCCCTGCTCCTGCTCTGCTTCGCCATTGGCATCGCGCTGCGGTGGTCCGGCAGATTGCCCGACAACGCCCCACAGGCCCTTAACGGCTTCGTAATCAACGTCGCCCTGCCGGCGCTGATCCTTCGCCAACTCCACGACGTGACCTTCGACTGGGGACTGGCCTGGGCGGCGCTCACGCCCTGGATCCTCTTCGCGGCGGGGATCGTCTTCTTCCTGGCGGTCTCCCGCTTGGCGCGCTGGTCGCGCGAGACCACGGGTGGGCTGATGCTGGCGGAGGGCCTCGCCAACACCTCCTTCATCGGGCTGCCGATGATCGAGACCTTCTACGGCCCGGCCTTCCTGTCGGTCGGCATCATCGTTGACCAGCTCGGGACCTACCTCGTGCTCAGCACGGTCGGGGTGGTCGTAGCGATGGTCTACTCATCGAAGCCGGAGGCGGTCGCCGCGTTGGACATCGCGCGCAGGGTCCTCGTCTTCCCGCCCTTCCAGGCGCTGGTGCTGGCGCTTGCCCTGGCGCAGGTCGGCCTGCCCGAGCCGGCCCTCACGGTGCTGGAGCGGCTAGGAAGCACCCTGGTCCCGCTCGCACTCGTGTCCGTCGGCTTCCAGCTGCGCCTCGGGGATGCAAGCGGCCTCAGGCAGGAGTTGGTGGCCGGGCTCGGCTTCAAGCTGGCCCTCGGCCCGGCCATCGTCGCGACGGTGGTGATCGGCGCGATGGGCGCTTCCGGGAAGGTGGTGGAAGTCAGCATCTTCGAAGCGGCGATGGGCCCGCAGATCGACGGGACCATCATGGCGATGCAGTACGGCCTCAATCCTCGCCTGATGACGCTGATGGTAGGGCTCGGCATCCCGCTCTCGCTGGTTACCGCTACGGCTTGGTGGTGGATCCTCTCGACTTGAGCGCACTATCCGCAGTGCCGCCAGAACATCGAAGGTCGGGCACACTTACCGCCCAGGGTTAACCGCGCCGCACGCTCAGGCGCTAACAGTCCCTAATCGTTCTTCCTCGTATGCCGCAGGCTGAAGCCAGGTTCGGAGACCAGATGGCCGATGATGCCGCCAATCCGCTTGGCCGTCCCGATGACGCTGATGGGACCGTCATAGTCGATGGCGTTTTGCTGCATTCCGCGCGGCTTGTGCTTCGGGTCGAGCACCATGGTGAGGCCCCCAGCCTCGTGGATCGCGGCGATGCCCCGAGATCCGTCATCCAGCGAGCCCGACAGGATCACGCCGATCGTCCGCCGGCCAGCATGTTTGGCGAGAGATATGAAAAGCGTGTCGATAGTTCGGTTGCGAAGCCTGTTGTCGCTGCCATCGACAAGGACCACGCTGGTGCGTGACCCGAGCGTGAGGTGCTGATCAGGTTCGCCGATGTAGCAGACGCCTTTTTCGAAGGTTTCTGCCTGCTCAGCCACCACCACTGGAATGCCAGCGCGACGGGCCAGGACGTCACGCAACGCGCTGATCCGCTCACTCGGCCGATGCAAGACAACCATCACGATGGCGTTGATTGGATGCGGAAACGAAGCCAACAAGGCTTTGATGTCGTTCAGACCTTCGTCGCCAGACGCGCCAATCGCAACAATGAATGGCGGCGGCTCTTCCTCCATTTGATCTATAGTCCTTCCGGCGTCTGATCTACGCAATGAAGGTCGGTCTTCAGAGCCTGATCATGTTTTCAGGGTGGTCGTCCGCCTTAACGTAAGTTGAGTGCTGCGGTTTGTCCTGACGCACGATCCACCACGATTTCCTAAGTCCAGCCAAGCCGCGAGCAGAACGGGGTCACAGATCTTGCTACATGCAATGTTCCAAAGTTTGGCCGCTAAGCTCTCGTTGAGAAGGTCGGTGGCGAAGTTCAGCGGCGAGGGACGGGATGGCTGCGTTCCCGTTATGACCGAGCATCACGTAGCCGCTCTTTGGCTGGTGTCATGAACGGACAAACGCCCAATTTTCCGATCGTCGGCATTGGCGCCTCGGCAGGCGGCGTCGAAGCCCTGCAGGTACTGTTCCGCGCCATGCCGAACCCCGCCCTGCCAATGGCCTTCATCGTCGTCACGCATGTCGGCGCCAGCCACGACAGCGCGCTTCCCGAGATCCTGCGCGAATGCACCGCCATGCCCGTGGTGCCGGCGAGGGATGGCGAGGTGGTTCAGCCCGGCCATGCTTATGTGCTGCCGAACGACGCCCTGATCACCCTCGCCGGCGGTAGGCTGGTCCTGCGGCGCCAACTCCCGGAGAACCAGCGCGAGCGCCAGCCGATCGACCTGTTCTTCGCCTCCCTCGCCGAAGACCAGGGCGAGACAGCCATCGGCATCGTGCTGTCCGGCAGCGGCAGCGACGGCACGCTTGGCCTCAAGGCCATCAAGGAAGGCGGCGGGCTGACGATCGCCCAGGGCAAAGACGGCACCGTGCCGCGCTATCCCAGCATGCCGAATAGCGCGGTCGCGAGCGGTGTCGTCGACCTCGTGCTGCCCTCCAACCAGATCCCCGTCCGCCTCGCGGAGCTGGCCCAGCACCAGAACGGGCTGGACTTGGCGGCCGAGGAGGACCGGAGGGCCGGCAGCGCCAACCAGGCCGCCACCAGGCAAGACGAGATCAGCGCCATCCTGCGGATGCGGGTCGGTCACGACTTCGGCGGCTACAAGGCCAAGACCTTCTTCCGTCGCGTGCAGCGCCGCATGCAGGTCCGCGCGGTGCAAGATATCGACGCCTACATCGCCCTGCTGCGTCAGGATGAGGACGAGGCGGCGATGCTGTTTCGCGACCTCCTCATCAGCGTCACCGGCTTTTTCCGGGACGCGGCTGCCTTTTCGGCTTTAACCGATCGCGTCATGCCCGCCATTTTCAAAGACCGCGGGGCGGACGACACCGTTCGCATCTGGGTGCCGGGCTGCGCCACCGGCGAAGAAGCCTACTCGCTCGCCATCCTGGCACGCGAGCAACTGGCGGACCGCAACGACGGCCCGCGGATCCAGATCTTCGCCACTGACATTGATGAGGCAGCGCTTCTGGTGGCGCGGGGCGGTCGCTACCCGGCTTCGATGATGGCCAGCGTCTCGCCGGAGCGTCTGGCTCGCTTTTTCGTCACGGATGGTGCCACCTACGCGGTCTCCAGGGAAACGCGGGATCTCTGCGTCTTCTCGTCGCACAGCGTCATCCGCGACGCGCCATTCTCGCGCATCGACCTGGTCTCCTGCCGCAACCTGCTGATCTACATGGGCGGCCAGCTGCAGGAGCAGGTGATCCCGCTGTTCCACTATGCGTTGCGGCCCAAGGGCTACCTGTTCCTGGGTGTCTCGGAAACCACAACCCGCCATGACGACCTGTTCAAGCCGGAGGACAAGGCGCACCGGATCTTCCAGCGCCGCGACAGCTTGGTGCCGGGCCTGCCGATCCGGATCCAGCCCCCGGTACAAGGGGGGCGGCAGAGCTGGCCTTCCATGGCACCGCTGAGTCGGCCGAGCACTGGAGGCGCCGCCGAACTACACCAGATGGCGCACGCCTTCGCGGCCGAGCACTTCGCGCCGCCGCATCTTCTGGTGAACGCCATGGGCGACATCGTCTACCAGACGGCCAACCTCGGGAAGTATCTGGAACCGGCGGCGGGGATACCCAGCCGGCAGCTTCTGGCGATGGCCCGCCGCGGCTTGCGGATGGATCTGCGCTCGGCGCTGCGGCAGGCGATCGACCAGCGACGCCCGGCGACGCGGCCCAGTGTCGAGGTGGAGTTCAACGGCCTGCGGCAGACGGTTGCGATCACCGTATCGCCGCTGCCGCCACGTGACGGGAATGATCCCCTGTTCATGGTGGTCTTCGCCGACGTGCAACCGCCGGTCCCGCGGCAGGACCTTCCCGGCCCCGATGCTTCGGAGGCGCCGCGGGACCAGGTCATCGAGCTTCTCGAGCAGGACCTGCGCGAGGCGCGCGAGCGCCTGCAGTCGATGGCCGAGGAGTATGAGACGGCGACCGAGGAGCTGAAATCCGCCAACGAGGAGATGGTCTCGGTCAACGAAGAGCTGCAGTCCATCAACGAGGAGCTGGAAACCTCGAAGGAGGAGCTGCAATCCGTTAACGAGGAGCTGCGGACCACCAACCTCGAACTCTCCACCAAGATCGAGCAGCTCGATCTCGCCAATACGGACCTGCGGAACCTGTTCGACAGCACGCAGGTGGCGACCTTGTTCCTCGACCGGCATCTGGTGATCCGGAACTTCACGCCGGCGGTCACCGGGATCTTCGACCTGGTCGATTCCGATCGCGGCCGTCCCCTCAGCAGCTTCACCAGCCACATCGACGGCGTGGATTTTGGACAGGAGGCACGCCGCGTACTGGATGGGCGCGTGCCCGTGGAGCGGCGTGTCATCGCCCGTGGTGGCGACGCGCACTACCTCATGCGGATGCTGCCCTACACGACCGGGGAGGGGACGATAGACGGCGTGGTCGTCACCTTCTTCGACATCACCCAGGTGGTGGAAGGCGAGCTGCTCGGGACGCTCGTGGACGAGCTGAACCACCGGGTGCGCAACATGCTGCAGGTGGTCTCGGCCGTCTCCACGCACACATTGCGCCGGGCGGTAAGCCTGAAGGATTTTGGCGTGACCTTCGGCGGCCGCATCCGGGCACTGGCAAGGGCGCATGAACTGGTCTCGCTGGGTGGCTGGAGTGACGTGCCGCTGGCCGACCTGATCGAGAAGGAGTTGCAGCCCTATGCGGTCGGGCCCGGCCGCCTCGTGACCCGGGGTCCGCCGGTCTGGCTGTTGCCCAAGGCCGCTTTGTCGATGGGCATGATCCTGCACGAGATGGCGACCAATGCCGCCAAGCATGGCGCTCTCTCGACGGAGGGTGGCCGCGTGACCATCGAATGGTCGAAGGAGGGCCCTGGCGCCGCGGCCCGCTTGGTGCTGCGCTGGACCGAAACTGGTGGACCAAAGGTCACCATGCTGCCCGAGCGGCGAGGCTTTGGTTCTGAATTGATCGAGCGGCAGCTGCGCCACGATCTCGGTGGGACCTTCGATGTCGACTTCAATGAGGCCGGGTTGCAAAGCAGGATCGAGCTGCCGCTGAATGTCCTTGCGGAACACGGCAGCAATCAGAAGGAATTAGGCTGAGGCCGCCGTTGCTTCTGCGCCAGAGGTGGGCGTGCAGCTTGCCTCCTAGCGCGGCAGCTCACCCACATTGTTCACGCAGGCGCGCAGCTTGGCACCGGCGGCTGGCACTTGTCGATGCCGCCAGGCGCATAGATCTCCCTCATTGGTGCGTGCCTTGCTCGCCGGTCGAGCTGAACGGGCCGATGACCGGCGAGGCGTTCCGAGCTTACGTCGAACAATTCCTGGCCCCGGCGCTGTCGAAGGGCGATGTCGTCGTTGAGGACAACTTCAGCGTTCACAAGGTCGCTGGCGTAAGTGAGGCCCTCGCGGCCGTCGGCGCCAGCATCCCCTACCTGCCACCCTACAGCCCTGACCTGAACCCAATCGAGCAGGCTTTCGCCAAACTCAAGGCACTGCTCCGAAAGGCCGCGCTTCGGACTTGAGAAGCCCTCCGGGCGCCATCGGCCACATGCCCGACAGCTTCAGCCCGAATGAGTGCCGCAACTACCTCGCCTGGCACTGGACGCAGCACAACCGCCGATCGCGTCGTTTGCAAGAGTGCCAACCAGGACGAATCGATAAATAAATTCTATTGCAAACATCGCCGGGTCCTCCATGATGACGACCTTGTGAGATCACGTTATAGAGCCGGCATGCCCGTTCACAGACTTAACCTCCCCTCGACAGGTAGACTCCGCATCTTCGTCCCGTGGTTCGCCGCTCTTGGCGTCCACCGGATTTCCGGTAAGGCCGTCGCACCGCCCTGGACCTGCTTGGGCGTGCCGACGCGGAGCCGATCCACCCATGCCAAGCTGAGGTCTCCAGCTTTTGCGCGAGCAGGCTGATGGACGGCAGGCCGCCTAGCACCTTCCGAGTGCGCCAGTTGAGCCCGAGCCGCCTCGCCGAGCTGGTCATCGAGAGCGCCACGGATTTTGCAATCTTCACGACCGACCTCGACGGCGTCATCACGAGCTGGAACAGCGCGGCCGAGCGCGTCATGGGCTGGTCCGAGGCCGAGGCGGTCGACCAGCATGCCTGCATGATTTTCACGCCCGAGGAGCGAGCAAAGGAGGCGTGCAACCTGGAAATGGCGCAGGCGCGGACCGTGGGTCACGCCAAGGATGAACGCTGGCATCGCCGCAAGGACGGCTCCCGGTTTTGGGGATCGGGATCGATGACCCGGCTCGAGGACCACGATACCGGAGAGCACATCGGCTACTGCAAGATCGTCCGTGACCGCACCGAGCAGCACGAGGCCGGTCAGCGGCTCGAGGCCAGCAAGCTGCTGCTGATCAACGTGCTGGAAAGCAATCCCGACTGCCTAAAGCTCCTCGATTGCGATGGGCGGGTAACTTTCATGAACGGCCCTGGCCTGAGGCTGACGGAGATCGACGACTTCCAGGACATCAGCGGCAAGCCTTGGGTGTCTCTCTGGCCCGAGAACGAGCGGAGCAAAGTCAAGACCGCTCTGGCCGAAGCTGCAGCCGGTCGACTGGGCCGCTTCCAAGGCCTCTGCCCAACCGCCAAGGGGACGCCGAAGTGGTGGGACGTGCAGGTCACCATGGTGCCAGGCAGCGAGGAACAGCCCGGCTTGCTGCTGGCTTCCTCCCGCGACGTCACCGAGCTCCATGCAGTGCAGACAGCTTTGCATCGAAGCGAGGAACGGCTTCGGACCGCCTTCGCTATCTCAACCGTCGGGGTGATGTTTTGGGGCCCCGATTTCGGCCTCACGGAGGTGAACGACGCCTTCCTGCAAATGACCGGCTTCAGCCGCGACGAAGCAATGGGAAGGACCTGGCAAGAGCTGACCCCGCCGGAATTTCATCCATCCTCGCTGCAGGTCATCGCGGAGGTGACCGCGACTGGCGAGACCACGCCCTATGAAAAGCAGTACCTCCGCAAGGACGGCTCGCGCTGGTGGGGCCTGTCGGCTGCCCGCCGGGTGGGCGACGAGGTTGTCGAGTTCGCCTTGGACGTTACTGCACGCCGTGAGGCCGAACGGGCTCTGCGTGAGAGCGAAGCACGGTTCCGTCACTTGGCCGATAGTGCCCCGGCGCTGATCTGGATGACGGATGAGACTGCCCAAGTCACCTTCGCCAACATGCACTACGGCCATATGTTCGGGCGTCCCGCAGCAGAGATGCTGGGAGATGGCTGGGCCAGTACCATGCTGACCGAGGATCTCGATCGGTACACCACAAGCTTCCTTGCAGCCTTTCGGACGCGGGCGCCATTCCACACCGAAACCCGCGTACGGGACCGGGATGGCCGAGTGCGATGGCTCCGTTGCGAAGGCGTCCCGCGTACGGACGACGCAGGCAAATTCCTTGGCTACACCGGCTGCAACGTGGACATCACCGAAGCCCGCCTCGCAGCCGAGGAACTGGAGCGCCGGGTTGCGGAGCGCACAGCTGAGTTGATGGTGGCCGAGGACACACTGCGCCAATCGCAGAAGCTGGAGGCGGTGGGCCAGCTTACCGGTGGCGTGGCGCACGACTTCAACAACCTGCTGACGATCATCCGCTCCTCGGCGGACCTGCTCGGCCGCTCCAACCTTTCAGAGGAGAGGCGGCGGCGCTACGTCGCGGCAATCGCGGATACCGCGAACCGGGCGGCGAAGCTGACGGGGCAGCTTCTCGCCTTTGCCCGGCGCCAGCCTCTCAAGCCTGAGGCCTTCGCTGTCGGAGAGCGGCTCCAGGCCGTCGCCGACCTCATCCGACCATTGGTGGGCACGCGCATCACCATCGAGACGCCCATCAACTGCGAGGGCTGTGCCGTCGAGGCCGACCCGAACCAGTTCGAGACGGCCCTGGTCAACCTCGCGGTCAATGCGCGGGACGCCATGGACGGCGAGGGCCACCTGACCCTTAGGACGTGGCTGGCCTCCGAAGTGCCTCCGTCCCGCAGCCATGGGGGTACCCTGGGTGAATTCGTGGCCGTCTCGGTATCCGATACCGGAGAGGGTATCAGGCCCGAGGTGATAGGCAGGATCTTCGAGCCGTTTTTTACAACCAAGGAAGTCGGCAAGGGTACGGGGCTTGGTCTCAGCCAGGTCTATGGCTTCGCCAAGCAGTCCGGTGGGGAACTCCATGTCGAGAGTGAGATGGGGCAGGGTACCACCTTCACGCTTTATCTTCCGAGGGCACAGGCGAAAGCAGTAAGCCGACCCAAGGCATCGGACGCGGAAGCGGGGCTGCCCGAAGAGGGACGCAAGACCGTACTACTGGTCGAGGACAACACCCAGGTCGGCGACTTTGCCAGGCAACTGCTGGAGGATCTCGGCTACGACACGACATGGGCGTACAATGCGGATGCTGCTTTGCGCATCCTGGAGCGGGATGCGATCCGATTTGACGTGGTGTTCTCGGATGTGGTCATGCCCGGGATGAGCGGGATAGAACTCGGTCAGGAAATCCGGCGCCGCTGGCCCAACCTGCGTGTGATTTTGACCAGTGGTTACAGCCACGTGATTGCCGAAGGTGGCACTCAGGGCTTTGATCTGCTTCAAAAGCCTTATTCAGTCGAGGGGTTGTCGGCAGCGCTGCGATCAAGTCAGTGATATGGGCCGGCCTGTTTGAGAGCCTTGCAGAGATGATGATGGCCGGCGTCACGCCGCATGTGGCGCAGCACGAACGGTAGGCCCTCGGCGATCGTCAGGCGGACCACCCGGCACCCCGGCTGCGCGGCCAGCCAGCCGAGCCGCAAGGATTGAGGAAGTGTTCGGCGGGTGCAAGGAGATCTGCAGCATGCGCCGCACCCGTCACGCGGACTGGAGCGGGTCGGATGGAGTTCCACGCTGCGCGTCGCGGCCTACAACCTGAGCCGCCTGCCGAAGCTGCTGGAACCGATGGGAGGCGCTGGCGCGCTATCTCGAGGACGGCAGGCTCTCAATCGACAATAACCTCGCCGAGCGGCTGCTGCGCGGCAAGGCTTTGACGGGGAAGAGTTTTCTGTTCCTCGGATCGGACGCAGGCGGCGACCGCGCCGCCATCATCTACACCGTTGCCGAGACCGCGAAGCTGAACGGCCTGGATCCAGAAGCCTATATCGCCGCCGTGCTAGACCGCCTCGCCCGCGGCCACACCATCGACCGCCTCGACGAACTCCTGCCGTGGAACTTCACGCCCGCCGCGTCACCTGCGGGGACCGGCTGACGCTTACGTTTTCGCAGCCTGCTAAGTGCTCAAATCCGCATCGCTCCTTGCCGATCCGCCCGGAGCATAGCTTGAACGCGCTGCGCCAAAACATCGAGTTCGAAGGGTTTGCCGATCACCTCGGCGCCCAGCGGCAGCGGCGTGACGGCGTAGCCGGTGATGTACAGCACCGGCAGCCCCGGTAGCCGCCCACGCACCGCCTCGGCTATCTGCCGCCCGTTCATGCCGTTTGGAAGCCCGACGTCGGTGACCAGCACGTCAGGCTGTTCGGACGCCAGGATCTGCATCGCGCCCGGCCCGTCCCGCGCCTCTAGCACGACGTAGCCAAGTTCGCGCAGCCGGTCGGCGGCTGGCTGGCGTGCACCATCTTCGTCATCGACCAGCAGCACGGTAGCGCGCATGGCGGCGTGGGATGGCGGTCTAGCTTTTGGCTTTTTAACCGCCGGCATTTTGTCGTGCAGCGGCAGAAGAAGGCGGACTGTCGTGCCCTGTCCCGGCGTGCTCTCTATACGCACCAGCCCCCCCGACTGTCTCACGAAACTCCAGACCTGGCTCAGACCCAAACCGGTGCCTTCGCCCTGCGGCTTTGTGGTGAAGAACGGGTCGAACACCCGTGCGAGCACTTCGGGTGGCATGCCCATTCCGCTGTCCGCGACCGAGACCGCCACGTAGCGGCCCGGTTCAACGTCACCATCCGGAATGTCCGCCGCAGAAAGGTCCACCACGTCTGTGTCAATCGCAAGCCGACCTCCCTCCGGCATGGCGTCCCGCGCGTTGATGCTGAGGTTCAGCAACGCGCTTTCCAACTCGTTGGTGTCGCACAGCACGATGCCGATGCCGTCGCGCAAACGCATATCCACGCTGATCGCAGGTCCCATCGTGCGGCGGATGAGGTCCGCCAACCCTCCAATCAGGACATCTGCATCGACCGGCTTCGGCTCGATCGGCTGCCGTCGCGCAAAGGCGAGCAGGCGCCGCGTCAGCCCCGCTGGCGCATGACCATCTGCTCGACGTCAGCCATGCCGCTCACACGCTCCCGTTCCGCTCGCGAGCGCCGGCGTCGACTGTTCCTGCCCTGCGAGCCGCTGACAAAGCAGCTTCTCGCCGTCTGGCCGGAGCCGCCTTTGGGGGTCCACATGCCTGTAGAGTGTCTGGCGGGTGATCCCCAATTCCAAGCATAGCTTTCCTACTTTGGTTTCTCGCCGACCCATAGCGGCCTGAGCAAGACTCAGCTTGGCAGGCAGTTTGGGCCGTCTGTCGTGCTTGCCGGAGGCGTGGTCCTCGTGCAGCCGGGCCGGATTTGCCCCGCCAGTCAACAGCGCGTCGCGCTGCAGGTCCAACGCCTGGCTGCCGTCCGTCTTGCTCACGCGCATGTAGCCGATCAGCACGTCGGATCTTCCGCTCCTCAAACAATTAGCTGCGTGACGCGATGAGGCAGTAGCGCCCCAGCACGGTCACCCTGTCACACAACTCGTCAGGGGTTTTTGCGCTGCGCGCCCCCGCAGCACGATTGTGTGACATCACGCCGCCTTGGCGGCCTTCCGGAGCCGACGCCATGCCCCGCCGCACCTTGCTGTCTGCCGAAGCGCGCTCGCGCCTGTTCGGCATCCCAACTGAGCGCGCCAAAATGGCCCCGCACAACGTCTTGGAGGAGGCTGACCTTGAACTCGTCGAGGGTGTGGCCGTGTCCGACGAGATGCTGGCCCACCTCGTGCCATTCGGCTGCGAGCACATCTCGCTCACCGGCAATTACGATTGGGCAGCCGCCTCGCCGCCACCCGGCGGCTTCAGACCTCTCCGCAACGTTCGCTTCGTTCATGACCTTGACAATTTAGCGTTTTAGCAAGGTTTGCACTGAATGTAAGTTACTTATATTCCAAGAATGTCACATCGCTCTACATCTGTTAGTGGAGTGACTCCAACACTTGCTTCCCGCGGTTGATGGCGGCGAGGACGCGATCGGGGTCGGCGCTCCAGGCGAAGGGCTTGGGATGTTTGTTGTGCTCGGCGACGTAGCGGTTGATGGCGGCGTGGAGGTCGACGAGGGAGCAGAACGTCCCCCGCTTGAGCCGGCGCCGGGTAAGTGCCGAGAAGAAGCCCTCGACGGCGTTGAGCCACGAGGCGCTGGTAGGCGTGAAGTGGAAGGTCCAGCGGGGATGGCGTGCGAGCCAGGCGCGCACCTTGGGGTGCTTGTGGGTGGCGTAGTTGTCGAAGATGGCGTGGCCTGTCTTGCCGGCCGGCACCGCGTCCTCGACTTGGTTGAGGAAGCGGATGAATTCCTGATGCCGGTGGCGCTGCATGTTGCGGCCGATCACCGTGCCATCCAGCACGTTCAGCGCGGCGAACAGGGTGGTGGTGCCGTTGCGGATGTAGTCGTGGGTCATCGTCCCGGCCCGACCCTTCTTCATCGGCAGACCGGGTTGCGTGCGGTCCAGCGCCTGGATCTGGCTCTTTTTGTCGATCGACAGCACGACGGCATGGGCAGGCGGATCGACGTAGAGGCCCACGACATCGCTGAACTTCTCGGCGAACTTCGGGTCGTTGGAGAGCTTGAACGTCTTCATCCGGTGCGGCGTCAGGCCGTTCGCCTGCCAGATGCGCTGCACGCTGACGGCGCCGATGCCAGCCGCCTTGGCCATCGCGCGGAAGCTCCAGTGCGTGGTTTCGCCAGGCGGGTCGGCGAGCGTCATGTCGATCACGCGCTGGACTACCTCAGCCGGCAGCGGCGGCTTGCCGGGTTTGCGCGTCTTGTCGCGCAGCAGCCCGTCGACGCCCTCCCGCATAAAGCGTTCCTGCCACCGCCAGACCACCGGCTTGGACAGGCCCGAGCGGCGCATGATCTCGGTGGTCCCGCATCCGTCGGCGGTGGCGACGATCACCCGGGCGCGGGCCGCGTGCTTTTGCCGTGTGTTGCGATCCGCGCCGATCGCTTCGAGGCGAATGCGATCTTGCGGCGTAACCAAGACGACGATGCCTGCTCTCATTCCAAGAGCTTGAAGCAGCCTACCCGTTCAGGGAATCCTCTGAATGGGGCAGTCCATTAGATCCATGCCGCCGCTCCAGTGGCCGACCTTCTCTCCGCCGCACACACCTCCTCATGCCAGCAGAAAAGCCGGCGGAGGGATTGGAAGAGCGTAGAGAAACCATCGCGTCGTCGCACAATCCGGAAACGGGTTTGGCATGGCGGTGTTTCGGTTCAAGACAGCCGCCGCGCGACCGAAGGACAGTACCTCCCATGCCCAAGCTGCTGCCCATCGCCGACCGGCGTGTTCGCCCGGCTGGCGTGCCCAAAGATGGCGCCGCCATCGCACAGGCCGCGCTGGTGGTGGTCGCGGTGTTGTATTTTGCGCGCGAACTGCTGGTGCCGCTGGCACTCGCCGTGCTGCTGTCCTTCGTGCTGGCGCCGATCGCCGGCGCGCTGCGCCGCATCGGCATCCCCCGCGTGATCGGAGTACTGGCCGCGGTGCTGGCGGCAGTGGCCGTGATGGGCATGTTGGGGCTGGTGATCGGGCTTCAACTCAGCGAACTCGCTACAGATATCCCGCTCTATCAGTACGAGCTGACGCGCAAGCTTGCCTCCATCAATGCCAGTGGCGGGCTGGTGGAGCAGGCGCAGGGGATGCTCCAGGGCTTGGCCGCGGGCGCCGAACAGGCAGCGCCCGCGCCGACAGTCGCCACCGACACGGTGCGGCCGCTGCCGGTGGAGATCCAGTCTCCCGCCCCGAAGCCGTTCGTGCTGCTGCAGAGCATCTTGCAGCCGTTGCTGCTTCCGCTCGCCACCTTCGGCATCGTCGTGGTGCTGGTGATCTTCGTGCTGCTGTATCGCGAGGACCTGCGCGACCGGGTCATCCGCCTGGTCGGTGCGGATGACCTGCACCGCACCATGGCGGCAATGGACGATGCCGCCTATCGCCTGTCCCGCTACTTCTTGGCGCAGACCGCGATGAACGCCGCCTATGGCGTGTTCATCACGGTAGCGCTGCTGCTGATCGGCGTGCCGCAGCCAGTGCTGTGGGGTATTGTTGCTGGGCTGATGCGCTTCGTACCCTTCGTCGGCACTATCGTGGCCGTCGCCTTCCCGCTGCTGCTGGCGCTGGCGGTGGAGCCCGGCTGGACCATGCCGCTGATGGTACTGGTGTTATTCGCCATCAGCGAGGGCCTGATGGGTCATGTTCTGGAGCCGCTGGTCTTTGGCCATTCCACTGGTCTGTCACCGGTCGCCGTAATCGCCGCCGCCACCTTCTGGACTTGGTTGTGGGGTTCGATCGGGCTGATCCTTTCGGTGCCGCTGACCGTCTGCCTGGTGGTGCTGGGGCGGCATGTAGAGCGGTTCGAGTTCCTAGAAGTGGCGCTGGGCGACCGGCCACCGCTGGACCCGCCGGAAACCTTTTACCAGCGCGCCTTATCGGGCGAGTCGGATGCGCTGACCGAGCAGGCGGAGACGGTGCTGCGCGATCATCGCCTGTCTGCCTATTACGACGAGGTGGCGCTGCCGGCGCTGGCGCTGGCGCAGGTAGATGCGCTGCACGGCAGTTTCGAGGAGGAGCGCCTGGTAGCGGTGCGGGCCAGGATCATGACACTGGTCGAGGACCTGGAGGAGGAGGTCGCCGACGACCTGCCGCCGGAGAAGCCGCTGGCCGAACCAGATGGTGAGGATGCTGCACCGGCACTTGCCGACCCGCCGCCGCCGGAGGGCCTAGCTTTGCCTGGTGCTGTCATCTGCTTAGCCGGGCGCGGCCCCTTCGACGAGGCGGCGGCGGCGATGCTGGCGCAGGTGCTGCGGAAACGAGGTTTTGGTGCCGTGGCGAAATCGGCCGAGTTGCTGCGTGGTGGCGACCTCACAGGCTTCGAGCCGGGCAGCGTGCGGCAGGCTTGGTTGTGCACGGTGGATGGCGGAGCTTCGACCGCAGCCGCCCGTTACCTGCTGCGCCGCCTCAAGCGCCGTTTCCCGGGCACGGCGGTCGCGGCGCTAGTGGTGGGCGCGCCAGAGAGTCGCCTGTCGGAGGCGTTGCGCGCCGAAGGCGCCGCTGCTGTGGAGCGGGAATTAAACACCGCGGCGCGGGTGGCGCTGCGGCTGCTACCTGAAGTAGCTGGTGCTGTGTGACGACGCCAGCGCGCCTGGAGCTTGCGGGCAGTTTCAGGATGACCGCTCATAAACCCGGCCAGTCCGACGGTACACGCGCCAACTCCTCCGGCACCGCCGTCAGCCGTACACTCGGTACCACCAACCGCTGACATCAAAGTCCCTCCCGCTCCATGCGGGAGGGACAGACTTCTGAGCACCGGCTTGGGAGCATGGCTGCATTGCCGCAGTGGCGCACAGAGGGTCTCTTCATCTGCCGAGCCAGTTTGCTGGAGCTCTCCGGGCCGCCCCATCCTGAGCGGCATCTACCGGAACAACAACGCGGCTGATCTGCATCTGCCGCGCTGGCGTAACTTGGACGGTCCTGGCCTTGGTTGTCCTGCTGCTGCTCGACGCCATCTGATATAGGACTGGCTCATCCGGCTGGCTGAACGCTGGTATCGTGGCGCCTACAAGAATCACCGAAAAGCCGCCTACCACCCGCGACGCGGCGGGCGCTCGCGATGGCTTGGCGCCCGCGATCGACGCTCCATTGCCGCATTGATTACTCCTGCGATCACGAGCGGGAGGAGGGCGATAAAAACCTGAATGATTGGACTTGGCTGTCGTCGACGCTCAAGCGCGTCCCGGTGTTGTGGCCCGTGGTGGCCGGCGCCTAATGCCATCACCGCCTCGCCCGCCTTCGCGGGCACTGGCGCTGCCTGTTTGCTGCCATTGAGGTTGGCCCAGGCCCGCGTAAACTCTGCCCCAGCCAAAAAAATCAGTGCCGAATAGTACAGCCACAGCAGAACGATGATGATTGTGCTTGCTGCACCGAAACCTGCAGCTACATCGCTTCGTCCGATGTAGAGCGCAATCAGGGTCTTGCCGGCGGTGAACAAAACCGCAGTGACAAATGCGCCTACACAAACGTCGCGCCAGGCAAGCTTCCGGTCGGGTAGCACCTTGTAGATGGCCGCGAACAGGAGTGTCAGTATGCCAACTGTCACGGCCAGGTTCAGCACGAAGGCGAGGATGGCGCCGCCCGGGAGCGCGGCTTCCAGCCATAGGCCAAACGAAGCAATTGCGGCACTGACAGCAAGAGATGCGATCAGGATGAAGCCTGTTGTTGCGACCAAACCAATCGCCGCAGCCTTGGCCTTCACCAAACGAGAGACGGTTTCCGTGATCGAGCCAGCGTCCGGTACTTCGGTCTTCCAGACGGCATTCAGCGCATTTTGCAAAGCGCCAAATGCACCGCCGGCGGTAAGCAGCAATGTGCCAAGGCCAATTGCGATGGCCCAACCGCCACGGGCGCTACCCAATGCGCCTTCAGCCATTTTGCTGACCGCGCCCGCGGCTTGGTTGCCCAACATTTCAGTCATCTGCGCAGCAATGGCATCATCGACTTGATCTCGGCCGAACACGAAGCTCGCGATGCCGGTGGCGATGAATAAAAGAGGCCCGATCGCGAACAGCATGAAATAGGCGATGCCTGCACCACGTGTCAGCGCGTCATCTGAAATGAACCCCTCGCCAGTATCCTTCAGCAACACCCAAAGCCTGCCCATGGTAGATGCACCCAAATTGATTTTGTTGCAGATTTTTATCGGTCAGGACCAACAGGAAGCATTCGGGCGCTCCGGCAGCATCGTTGAGCACGAGACTGCATGCCAGGCGCCTCCACAATCGGCACCGGCACGCCGCGCCGCCTCAACGTAGGGCAGCACGTCGGTAGCGCGGGTGCATGAGAGCCGTTGCTTCGCCGCGGCTGCCTCACGCGCCTCGTCGGGCGTGCGGGCGCGGGTGCCAAGCGCGATGCCCCTGCCTTTGCCAATGGTAAGCGCAGTACGAGTGCGCTGGCTCATCAGGCCGGCCTCAAGCTCGGCGGCGGCCATTTGCGTAACGAGAAATTTGCCGACCGGGCTGGGCCGCACGGTGGGCACCTCGGAGAACGCCCTTCCCCTTGCTGCCCTCAACTAAGCCGAGCAGGGAGCGCGTTGCGTGCCAGGCGGTCGAGCTTGGCGATCAGCAGCGTCGCGCGCTGGACGCACCAGGCGGCGCGTGCCGTGGTAAGAGGCAAAGGCCGGAGCGCCCTTGCCGTGCTGCGCTTGCCCAGTAGTGGGCGACGAAGCGCAGCGGCCCGATTGGGCCGTGCGAAGGCTCCGGATGTTGCCGCGGCCAGACTAGTGCACTGACTCAGACGGAAGGTGCAGGGAGCCTGGCCAGCTTGCCGAGGATGGTGTCGGCGGGCTTGGTCCAGGCGAACGGCTTGGCGTCCCTGTTGTGGTCGCGGATGTAGCGGGTGATGGCGTCCTGCAGGTCGGGGACCGACTTGAAGACCCCTCGGCGGATGCGCCTGCGTGTGATCGCCGAGAAGAAGCCCTCGACGGCGTTGATCCAGGACGCCGAGGTTGGCGTGAAGTGGAAGACCCAGCGCGGATGGTCGGCCAACCACTGCCGGACCTTCGGATGCTTGTGGGTGGCGTAGTTGTCGAGGATGGCGTGGATCACCTTGCCAGCGGGGACAGCGCGCTCAATGGCGTTGAGGAAGCGGAGGAACTCCTTGTGGGTGTGCCGCGGCATGCAACGGCCGACCACGGTGCCGTCGAGGGTGTTGAGCGCGGCGAACAGCGTGGTGGTGCCATGGCGCTTGTAGTCGTGCGTCATCGTGCCGCACTTGCCGGGCTTGAGCGGCAGCCCGGGCTGGGTCCGGTCGAGCGCCTGGATCTGGCTCTTCTCGTCGATCGACAACACCACCGCATGGCAGGGCGGGTCCACATAGAGGCCGACGATATCCTCGACCTTGCTGGCGAAGGCGGGGTCGTTCGAGCGCTTGAAGGTGCGCAGGCGATGCGGCTGCAGGCGGTTGGCCTGCCAGATCCGTTGCACGGCGCTCAGGCTGATGCCGACCACCTTGGCCATCGCCCGGCCGGTCCAGTGCGTCACGGCACCAGGCGGCTCTGCGCAGGTCAGGGCCAGCACCTTGGCGACCATGGTCGTGGCCAGCGGCGCACGGCCAGGCGGGCGCGTCTTGTCACGTAGCAGCCCATCGATGCCCTGCTCGGCGTATCGCCGTTGCCAGCGCCACACGGCGGGACGGCTGATGCCCGACCGGTGGGCCACCTCCAGGACAGGCAGCCGATCAGCGGACAGCAGGATGATGTTGGCCCGCTGTGTGTGCTTGAGCGGGCGGTTCCTGTCGCCGATAATCGCGCGAAGCCGGGCGCGGTCGTCCGATCCAACGATGACACTGACGGTCTGGGCCATGGCCGGAGAATTCCACCGCAGCGGCCCGCTGTGAATCCTCCGTTTGGGTCAGTGCACTAGTAGCTCGGCCGCACCGTGACTGTCGTCGAAGCTGGCGGCGGTGCGGCGACAACTGGCGCCGGCTGCATCACGACCGTCGCCGGCTGGGCGGCAGGAGGGCTGGTGACGGTGGTGCAAGCGGTGATCAGGAAGGCTGCACCAACCACGCTCAGGACGCGGGCTAGAGAGGTCATCGAGTTCATGGCATGGCGCCTTCAAAAGGGTTGATCTTAGGTTAACAAACAAAGTTGTCCTACGTCGCTTGAGGCCTGTCAACGGGCTAGTGAAATTACGCCATCGCAGCAGTGTAACTGCCGATGATGAATCAGGTCTGGCTGGATTTCTCGATCTGCTGGCGAGATTGGCGGATTCCAAATGGCGACGGGACGGCATCGGGATAGTCAATTGGAGATGGTGGCGATGTGGTCGGAGATGCCGCGTTCGCCGGAGGCGCATGCCTATGACGGCTGGTAAGCGGAACATGTCTTGGCCAGGTTGGACGGCTTCGTCGAGGCACGTGACGCGCTCGGGGCCAGTTCCCATAGCGGCTGGTACCAGCGCCGCATTACCCATGCGTGGTGCTCGGCCCGTCTGCCGGATAGCCCTTGCGTAGCCAATCCAGGACCTTCAGCGGCCGGCGACGCGGCTCGCGGGCCGCCTGGCGGCGGGCATAGACCTTGTTCAGCAGCACCTCTCCCGCCTTCGAGCGGTCGAGCGTCAGGCGCCTGTCGAAGGCCTCGGCCGAGCCGGGGTGCTGACCGATGACGACCAGCGCCGTCTGTGGCAACCGTGTCGCGATCAGCCGCAGCAGCGCATCGGCGGATACGGGGTCTAGCGCATCGGTGGCATCGCCCAGCACCACCCAGTCCGGCCGCAGCAGCAGTAGGCGTGCAAAGGCGAGGCGCTGCAGGTCGGCGCCGTTCAGCACCTCCGCCCAATCCTCGGAGTGGTCGAGACGGACGGAAAGCCATTCGAGCCTGACGGCAGACAGCGCATCGAGGATGGCGCCGTCATCAGCTTCGCCCGCCACTTCCGGCAGCGCCAAGGCGTTTCGCAAGGTACCTTGCGGCAGGAACAGCCTGCGGCCGATGGCGACCATCAGCGCATCCGCCGGCAGGTCGACGCGGCCATAGCCCCAGGGCCAGATGCCGGCGACGACGCGGAAGAAGGCCGCCGCGGCCTCCGGGTCGCCATCCACCAGCACATGTTCGCCGGGCTCGATCCGTAAGGTCAGGTTGTTCAGCAGCGCCGTGCCATCCGGCTCCGCCACCCAAAGGTCGGATACGCCAAGCCAGGGGCCGGGCGCGCGGTCCATGTTGATGGCCGTGTCGCCGACCCGCGCGGATTCTAGCGCCACCACCTGCACCGCTTCCTCCAGCGCCAGCACGCGCTCCACCGAGGCGCGCCATTCCGCAATGCGCGGCAGGTTGTCGACCGGCCAGGACAGCGCCGCCGTCACCTGCTGGAAGGCCTGCGCGGATTGCATCAGCCGGCCCAACGTCAGCGCGCCTTCCAAAAAGCGCGGCGTGCCGACAAGGATCGGGAACACCGCCGCCAGGGCGACGTAGCCCGAGGAGAACGCGATCAGTCGGGCCAAGCCGACCGACTGGTCCTTCCAAGCCAGCGCGATGGTCTCAAACCCCGTGCTCAGGCGGCCGCGTTGAGCGAACTCGGCACGGGCCAGCGCGATCGCCTCAGCGTTCTCGCGGGCGCGGACCAAGTCGTAGCGGAAATTCGCTTCTCGGGTTTGGCGTACGTCGGTGGTCCGCACCAGCGGTCGGCCCAGCACGAAGGCGACGACGGCGCCGATCCCAGCATACAGGAAGGCGAGCAGCACCAGGTGGCCCGGTACCTCGATGCCCGCGACGGTGATCCAGCCGGACAGCGACCACAGGATGCCGACGAAAGTGACCAGCAGCAGCAGGCAATAGAATAGCGTGCTGGCAAGGTCGACCGCGGCTTCCGTCATCACGCGGATATCCTCGGCGATGCGGCCATCCGGGTTGGCGTGGTCGCCGGGGATCAGGCCGGCCTGGAAATGCCGCGAAGCCTCCATCCAGCGACCGATGACGCGGCCGGTCAGCCAGCGCCGCCAGTCAAGCTGCAGGTGCCGGCGCACTGCCAGGTGGCCCATGTTTGCAGCCATGGTACCGAGCAGGATCAGCACGAAGATGCCGATCTGCGCCATGGCATGTTCGGTTGAGCGCCGCTCCAGCGCGTCGAACAGGTCGGCGCTCCAGACATTCAGCCGCAGCACCAGGCCGATCTGGCAGACTACCAGCAGGCCCAGCAGGCCGGTCAGCAGCCGTGGCCGCCAGCGGCCCTTCTCGGTCCAGTAGGGTGTCGCAAGGCGGGCGAAGTCGCGGAAGAACTTTCGTGAACCGCTTGCCAGCACGAGGTCACTCATGAGGGTTCATCGCTTTGATGAAGGAGTTGCGGTGATAGGCGGTTCAGCGCGCCGCAGGACGGGCGCCGCGGCGGACCATGGCTTCGCAGCGATTATCCTCGCCGATGCCGAACTGGATGGTCGGCAGCAGCCCGGCGACCGGCGCCAGCAGCGCGGCCAGCCCTGCCGCCGCGCCGCCGCGCGCCACAAGCTCGCCGAGCTCCGGCCCGACGGACGGGTTGCGGAAGCTTCCGGCGATCAGGATGGAGGTCGGCAAGGTACCGATAGTGAAGCTTTTCGATTCGCTACGCAGCCGAATGTCCAGCCGCTCCCGCGCCAGGTTCACGCTGCCGGTCGCGGCCACCAGCACGTCCTCGGTATCCAGCAGCACGGTGCGCAGGTTGAGCACGCCGCGTTGCAGCACCAGGTCGCCGACGAAGCACTGCACCGCGGTGCGCCCCGGCACGCCGAGCGAGGACAGCAGCGCATTGGCCAACCGCAGACCCGACAGATCCACCAGCAACGCGGAGAGATTGCCGCCGGACATCGCCAGCGTCAGCGTTCCGTTGCCGGCACCGAGGATGGTGGCGAAGGAATTGCCGGTGCCTCGGAGGCGCGCCCGGCCGCTGATCGTGCCGGCACCCTCGAAGGTCCGGGTCGCCTGCATCAGGCGCGACAGGTCGAGGCGCTGGAACTGCACCTCGGCCTCCGCCTGCACGCGACCCTCCTCGGCCGGCGTCAGGGTGACGTTGCCGGCGATCTGGCCGCGCCCGACGCCGAGCGTCAGCGGCCGCAGATGCACCACGCCCTCCTTCACCTCCAGCTCCGCGCCCAGCGAATCGAAGGGCACGTTGCGGCCGATGACGCTGTCGGCGCGGTAGCTGATGCGGATATCGGTCGATTGCAGCTTCGGCAGGTTGATCGGCCCGTCCGG
>NZ_JBHMFT010000048.1:0-21404 GCF_051433195.1 Falsiroseomonas sp. E2-1-a20
ACCATTGTTAGTCGCCCGATTGCACTCCTGGTCGTTCGTTATGCTCGAAGGCGATCCGGCGGTACCGTTGAGGATTTCGTACGGACCGACCTGCATGTTCAACTGCTCAAGCTCGTGGCAGGAAGCGACATCCCCCCAGAAGCATTCTCCCATCAGGGTGTTGATCCGCTCGTAGGGGTGGGGCTCGGCCAAAGCCGATGCTGAAATCAACACGGCGGCCGAAACGTAGAGGTGTAAGCGCACGGCTCGTTCCTCCTTATTTAAGCGATTACTCGTTCGACACTGGGAGGGCTGGCAAATCCGCGCCGCTGCCGCTGTCACAGCAGGGTGGCCAGGAATCAACGAAATCGGGCATGCCGCGACTCTCCCGCACACGCGTCACGTTGGGGCGCTGCGGGCCGACATGCATGTTCGAATGCTTAATCTCATTGCAGGAGTACCAATGCCCCTCAACGCAGTCCTCCTGCATATCCGCAAGCCGCTGAATTCCATTCTCGGGAGTTAGTGTCTGGGCCATAACCGGTCCCGCGATCACCACGGCGGCCGAAAGAAAGAGGTGTAAGCGCATGACTTGTTCCTCCCCATGGGACGATGATTCCTCCGGCAAGCTGGCTAGGCGTCATTCACAGCAATCCTGCGCAAGCGGTGGCCACGGCTCGGCCCCTTCTGGGGTGGCACTGCCCTGACTCGCCTACTGAGTGAGACCGCTGCCCGTCGAGTTGCCCGACGGCATCCTGTCTTTTGCCAAGCCCTCCATGCTCAACTGGCTATACGCATGGCAGGCGAACTCATGCCCGCTCTGGCACTACTGCTCCAAGGCGCTGAGCAATCGATCCTGTTGTTCGGGGCTCATGGTCCAGGTCAACACCGGTCCCGAGATCAACACGGCAGCCGAAAGAAGGAGGTGTAAGCGCACGGCTTGTTCCTCCGCACTGGAACTTTTTTCCAAGTGCAGCCTAGCAAGACATGGCGAATGAAACATCTTACAAAGTGGCCACGAGTTCACGGCACATCTTCGGATGCCAAACCTTTCGATGAAAAAATACACTGCGCTTCTTATCGATGGCGGTTGGATTTTTAGAGATACAATGTAGGCTTTAATTTAAAAATTCACGCCGTCGCTCTACATCACGCATACTTCGGGTATTCTTGGGGGTTAGTCGTTCACGAGGCATCCGCCCACAGCACTTCTTCGCATACTCCTGCCGGGCGCGAAGGCGGCGCGCATGGTCGAGGCGGGTCTGTGAAGTACGCGCCGGACGGCTGGATACTCTGCCGGTCCGACACCGCGCCGTTGCCATCTCAACAGCGCGCTGAAGGTTCATGGCGGCTCCGCCGAGCAGCTTGACCGTCAAGCCACTTCGCGCCAGCGGGACGCGCCTCTGTGCACCTACACCGGCGCGTCGTAGGTGCCCGGCGCGCCGGTTGGAAACCGTATCGTCGAAACGGTGCCGGACGGCTGCGCGCGTGAAGTCTCGATGCCGCCACCCAGTTGCGCAGCAAGAGCCCGCACCAACCGCCGCCCCATGCCGCCCTGCTTCCTGGGTCTGTGGCTGTCGTCAGCTGGTCTCTGTGGCATGCCAACGCCGTCGTCGGCCACAACCAGCAGATAATCCGGGCCACTGCTACGGAGGGTGACCCGTATCGCCCCCTCCCGGTCATCCGGGAAGGCATGCTTGAGCGCGTTGGTGACGAGTTCGTTGACGATCAGGCCGACAGCGCCAGCGCGGTTGACCGACAGCATGTGCTGCTCCGCCTCGATGAACATTCCCACGGGGCGGAGATAGGCGGTGCTGGAACGCAGATCGGCAATCAGGTCTTCGAGAAAGACCCGCACATCCACCAGCACGTGGCCGTCGCGGCGGGCCAGACGGTCATGCATATGCGCGACCACCCGCACCCGCTCCGCCGCAGCACGCAGAGCCTCGCCGACTTCGGGAGCGGCGCTGGCAGCCTGCATCATCAGGGTGGCGGTAATGCGCTGAAGGTCGTTCTTCGTCCGGTGCCCGAACTCGACCAGCAGGAGGTCGAGGTCGTGCCAAGCTGCCTTGGCGCGGGCGAGGGCGGCCTTGTCGTCGCGCTGAGCCCGATCGGCACGGACATAGGCCCTTTGCAGCGCCTCGGCCATGGAGGCGATGAAGCACCCGGTGAGCACGAACAGGATCGCGCCGATGGTGTCGGCCGAGGTCGGCAAAGCAAACTGGAATTTTGGATCGATGAAGAAGTAGATCGAGAGCGCGGTGCTGATCGCCACGGCGATCAGGCCGCTCCCCCGGCCGAGGAACACTGAGGCAAGGATGACGGCCGGAAGGAACGAAAGGAAGGGGTTTGCCTGCGACGGAGGGAAGATTGCGCCGTGCAGCGCGAAAGCGATCAGCACGAGGACGGCACCTCCGCTCCAACGGATCGCCGTCGGCAGCGACCTTAACCATTGCACAGGTGTGTAGAAGCGGCCGGTCGGCAATGCCTTCAGCCTCCCTTGAGCGTCAGCCCAGAGCTTCCAGGGCGTGGTGGACGGCACCTCCGGATGTTCCGTTGCCAATCCTCCGGCACGGAAAGCACGCCGAGTTCGCCGTTCCCGCCCTGGGTAGGCCGGTACACCACCGGCGCCAGCATGGTGAGTTGCGGCTGGCATCCGGGCAATCGCCGCTTTCACTAACGCGTGGCATGTAAACGCAACGTCCTGGAAAAGGTTGTATTCTATACCACCCGAATGTCACGCTGCGCAAACAGACGTGACTCGAATTGCGCGGAGTAGAGGTCGTGTCTCCTTGCGTCCTGGTTGCCGAAGACGAAGCGCTCATCGCGCTGACGCTGAGCGACATGTTGGAGGACGATGGCCACAAGGTGCACCTCGCCTTCGACGGCACCACAGCCCTGGAAGCGGCTCACCGCCTGGGTCAGGCGCTCGATGTGCTTGTCACCGATCTGAACATGCCAGGGCTGACCGGCGAGGACTTGATCCGCGCGCTGACCATCAACCGGCCGCTACTCCCCGTTGTTGTACTGACGGGTTCGTCGCCTCGGGGTGGATTGGAACAGTTGCGGAAAGACTGCGGTGGCCATGGGCCGCTCACCCTGCTGCATAAGCCAGCCACCAGCCGGGACGTACTCGCAGCCGTGCGCCGTGCAACAGCGGAGGCTGATAGCTTCCGATTTAGTTAAAGCGGCGCCACCGAGGACGAGCTTGAGCAGAGTAAAGGGCGTTGGCATTGATGGACAGGCATTGCCGGTACCGCCTCTGGCAAGCGTAGGGTGCGACCTAGGGTCGCGGCCTTGCAGAGCGGTTCCCCGTTGCCGCACGAGCGTGAGCTATCGCCACTGCTACCTGTCTGAACCCGCAGCGCCTCACTTCACCCCAGCAGCCCCACTCGCCGCCGCTCCGCCGTCATTCGACGACTGCTGTTTGGCGTCGTCGCGTTCGAGTTCAAAACCGCCGTCGAGATGCTGGGGGATCACGATCCGGCATCTCAATCCGGTTCTGGCGAAGTCGAGTGCAACCGTGCCGCCGATCTGGGAGGCCGACCCACGTTGCAGCAGCCTCGTGCCGAAGCCCTGGTGCGCCGGTGGCCCATCCAAAGTAGGACCGTCCTGCTCCTCCCACACCACCTCCCAGCCCGGCGCGCCATCGTCCCGCTGCGCTGCCGCCCAGGACAGCCGCACCCGTCCCTCGGAGGTCGAGAGGGCGCCATGCTTTGCCGCATTCGTCGCAAGCTCATGTGTGTGCGGTGGAGGGAAAGTCGGCCACTGGAGCGGCGGCGTAGTGCGGCTGCGGGCGGAGTAAAACCCGGCCAGTGGGAGGCGGCCTACCCTGAGGGAGTACGATTTCCCGGCGCTGTCGCCGGTGGCGGAGGAGGACGTGGCCAACTGGCAGCAAGAAACCAATAACGGCTGACGAGGCGCGGCGACGGAAGTGACCGTCGATGAACGTCACCGACAGCGGCACGAGAAGGCTGCGCCTCGCCAATCACCGAGAATACGACCAGCCCATGCGATCATGAACTCCTCCGCTGTCGTGGCGGCGTTCATGCACCGTTCGAATTCGAACCGTTAGCAAGCTCCGCACCAGATTAAGTGGCTCCGGCTACTTGAGCCTGCCTCGGCGAGCCTTCCCCGCTGTGGTCCATCGCGGCGGCTGTAGCTGCCTGATACGCAGTCGCCGAACTGCCCGAACTGGCTTGCCGTCTGCAATGTTGGAGATCGTCACGGCCTCGATACCGAAGGTCAGGGGCAGTTCCTCTGGACTCGCAGCGTCAGTCGGTCCAGGCGTTTCATTGCTGACTTCGGTGCGGGTTGCCTCCTGCTCGGCCTCGGCACCAGCGCGAACAGCACGCCTCCGCCTGGGTTTCACTCGGGCGACCTCCTGGTGCTGAGCAGGTTCCGCAGTGACCGGATCGGCCACCTTTGCCGCCGGACGCGGCAGAGTAGGGGCGCTCAGCGGCGCCAAGGCAGCCTCCGGCGGCGCCACGGGCACCTCCACGGACCGCTGCCGTCTGTCCTGCTCGTATTCCTCGATGAGGCGCATCAGCGTTCCGTAGGTCTCCCAGAAGCCATCGTTGCGCACGGCCAGGAAGGGCTGGTCATCAATGCGGAAGATGCGCCGCTGCATGGTGAGGCGTTGTACTTGGGCGCCAGTTGCCGGGACAAAGGTGACGCCGCACGCCCGAGCGGCCCGCTGCTGTTCTGATGTCAGGTTCAAGTAGACGATTCCCATAGGTGGGGTTGGCACGAGCAGGCTGGACCTTTCGCGGAGGAGCGCGTCTGCAACATCCCCGTACCGCACAACGCAGCATCCAGGAATGGTCGCCAAAACGACTGCCTGGATAAATAGGGATGAACCAGCGGCAAAGGAGGCCGAGATGACGACACGCGAAATATACGAGGCAGTACGAGGGCGAGGGCTGGTGAGATCGCAGCGCCAGTTCTCTAAAGAACTTCTCGGCATGGCCGCCAATTACGCGGCCGATGCTGGGTTCGACCAATGCAGCCCGACGGCACTACTCAACCTTCACCGCAGGCTCGGGGAACTTGGGCAGGCTGACCTTCAGGCAATGGTTGGCCAATACCTACTTGGCGTGGAGGCGAGCGTCTACGACTCGACGACACGGGCATGAGGTACAACGAGATCGTCAATCCAGAGCGAAGCGCAGACAAGATTTCGATGCGCAAGATCATGGATGCCGTACGCGCCGCCAACGCGATTCAAATTTGGCCGGAGATCGACAATGCCACCGCTGACCAGCAGGCCGCGATGCCGCACATCGTCGAGTGCCATGGCCTGACTGTACATGACCTTGGGCAGGCGTTCGCTGAGGAGTTCCAGGGACGGCGGCTCTGGTGCCGGAAGAACTGCCAGAGCGGATTCACCGTGGCGCCAATCTGGGGCGCCGCCCTCGGTCGCGACTCTGGGCGTCGCTTCAGCTTCGCCGACAGCATGGAGGCCGCCCGGTTCCGCCGGACCTGGGGCTAGCGGCTGGGTGCGGCGGACACGACCCAGCCTGTAAACGGGGGTTCGCCGCAAGCCCGGCACCAAAGTTCTCGGCGCAGGCCAACGAGGTGCAAGCGGGCGTCCTGGCCGACAAGCGCCGCAAGTTCGGCGCGCCAGTAGGTCCGGACTCGGCAGTCGCAGCGCAGAGCTAGCGCCTCATCAGAAGCGAGGTCGGCGACCGTATAGGTGAAGCTCGCGTCCATGGTTGGATACAAAAGTAGAACATCGGTCCTAGTCTGCCAAGGGGTCGCGGTACCAGTCCGGACACCGGCAACACGATCGGCGCCCAAAACCGGACCATCTGACAGCGGCAAGGGGCGCTATCATTTTGCGCCTTTCACCGGGCGTTTGCGGCTGCGGGATGCGCGGGATATGCGAGACGGCAGGTGCACCGCATGCCAAACTGTTTCGTGATGGACCGCTTTCACAACCTGACGGTGCGGACGCTCGAATGGCGTCTATGGGGACGCCTCGGCGTGCTGGCGTTGCTCCTGCTCGCTGGCCTGGGGACGCGGTTTGCCCTCATCGGCAGCGAACCCGGCTACCCCTACCTGACCTTCTTCGTGCCCGTGATGCTGGCGGCGGTGCTCTTCGGCCGCTCGGTCGGCTTCGTCGCCACCGCCGCAAGCACCACTCTCGCCGTCTGGTTCTTCGTCCCGCCGATCGGCAGTCTGAGGATCGACGCAGCGGAGCGCCGCGTGTTGCGCCAGAGGGACGAGGCCAATGCGGCACTTCGTGAGGGCGAGGCACGCCTGCGGGAGGTGCTGGAAGGCATTGGCGAGCCGTTCTACGCGCTCGACGCCGACTGGCGCTTTCTCTACGTCAGCCGCAGCGCGCTCGCGATCTGGGGCAGGCAGGCTGAGGACGTGGTGGGCCGCCGCCTGCTCGACGCCCTGCCCGAGGCGGCAGACAGTGCGCCATTTGCCGCTTTGGAGCAGGCGATGCGCACACGCCGCCCTGTGCGTCTTCAGGCCGTCTCCGGCGTCATCGGCCGCTGGGTCGAAGTGGACATCTACCCCGCGCAGACCGGCGGTCTGTCGGTCGCCTTCCGCGACATCCATGAGCGGAAGCTCGGTGAGGAGCGGCAGCGACTTCTTGTCGCCGAACTGACCCACCGCATTAAGAACACCCTCGCCCTGGTCGTGGCCATAGCCGAGCAGACTCGTCGGACGGTTTCCTCGCCTGACGCCTTCAACGCGGTGTTCCGCGACCGGCTTGCCGCCCTGGCCCGCGCGCATGAAGCGCTGCAACGCGATGGCGGCGCGGAAACTCGATAGAGGCCGTCGCGCGTGAGGCTCTGGCACCCTACGGCGGTGGGGCCGGTGTGAAGCGCATCGCGATCCAGGGTCCGGAGGCGCGCCTCCCGTCAGGCGCAGCAATGGCGCTCGGCATGGCCTTCCATGAGCTTGCGACGAATGCAGCAAAGCATGGCGCCCTCTCGACCTCCGAGGGACGGGTACGGCTGTCCTGGGCGGCAGCGCTGCGGGACGACGGCGCGGCGGGCTGGGAGGTGGTGTGGGAGGAGCAGGGCGGTCCTGCGTTGTCCGGGCCACCGGTGCACCAGGGCTTCGGCACGAGGATGCTGCGACGTGGATTGGCCTCCCAGATTGGCGGCACAGTTGCACTCGACTTCGCCAGAACTGGATTGAGATGCCGGATCGACATTCCCCAGCATCTCAGCGGCGACGTTGGACTCGAACGCGACGACGCCAAACAGCAATCGTCGAACGACGGCGGAGCGGCGGCGAGTGGGGCTGCTGGGGTGAAGTGAGGCCCTGCGGGCTCAGGCAGGTAGCAGTGGCGATAGCTCACGCTCGTGCTGCAACGCGGAACCCTTCGCGAGGCCGCTACCCAGGGCCGTGATCTACGCTTGCCAGAGGCGGTACCGGCAATGCCTGTCCATCAATGCCAACGCCCTTTACTCTGCTCAAGCTCGTCCTCGGTGGCGCCGCTTTAACTAAATCGGAAGCTATCAGCCTCCGCTGTTGCACGGCGCACGGCTGCGAGTACGTCCCGGCTGGTGGCTGGCTTATGCAGCAGGGTGAGCGGCCCATGGCCACCGCAGTCTTTCCGCAACTGTTCCAATCCACCCCGAGGCGACGAACCCGTCAGTACAACAACGGGGAGTAGCGGCCGGTAGATGGTCAGCGCGCGGATCAGGTCCTCGCCGGTCAGCCCTGGCATGTTCAGATCAGTGACAAGCACATCGAGCGCCTGACCCAGGCGGTGAGCCGCTTCCAGTGCTGTGGTGCCGTCGGAGGCGAGATGCACCTCATGGCCATCGTCCTCCAACATGTCGCTCAGCGTCAGCGCGATGAGCGCTTCGTCTTCGGCAACCAGGACGCAAGGAGACACAGCGGCTACTCCGCGTAAGTCGGAACACTTCCGTTTGAGAAATGTGTCGGAATCAGGCTATAAAAGGCAATTGCCTACGGTCTACTTTGTTCGCGTTCCCACGCATTGGTGAAAGCGGAAATGTGCCAACTCAAGGTGCCAAGAACGCCGTGTTGATCAATGGTCGATCTGGCTGTTTGGGGCTGGCAGCCCGCCGCAATCGTGTACCGCGCGAAGCGGGAGCGTCGGCCACGGCACGGTCGGAATTGCAGGCAACCATGCCGACGGCGGCGCCTACCGGCCGTTTCCACAAGCCGGTGCAGTGGTTAAGGGCTCTGCCGACGCCGCTGCGATGGAGCGGAGGCGCCTTCCTCGTGCTGATCGCTTTCGCGCTGCACGGGGCGACGTTCGGCCCGGTGCCAGCCATGCCCTTCCTGTCGTTCCTTCCGCCCGTCATCCTGGCCTCGGTGTTCCTCGGCCGGGGGAGCGGCTTGATCGCCGTCACGATCAGCACCGCGCTCTCGATCTACTTCTTTATCGAGCCGAAGTTTCAGTTCGCCCTGCCGACCTCAGCCGACACCATCGGTGCCATCCTGTTCGTGCTCACCGGGTGCTTCATTGCGTCTATGGCTGAGGCGCTGCAACGGGCTCGTGTCCGTGCTGATCTGGCGCAGCGCGACGACAAGGCTGCTCTCGCCCGCGCCAAGGCAGCTTGGCATGACCTCGACCTCCTGCTGGTCGAGTTCGGGCACCGGACCAAGAACGACCTTCAGCGAATAACTGCCACCCTGATGATGCAGGCTGCCAGCGCGGCACCCGAAGTCGGCGAGGCTCTGCGTGCTGCGGCGGAGCGGGTGCGGGTGGTCGCGCACATGCATGACCGTCTGGCTCGCCGCGACGGCCATGTGCTGGTGGATGTGCGGGTCTTTCTCGAAGACCTGATTGCCGATCTGCGTTCCAGCACCGCCTATCTCCGCCCCGTGGGAATGTTCATCGAGGCGGAGCAGCACATGCTGTCGGTCAACCGCGCTGGCGCTGTCGGCCTGATCGTCAACGAACTCGTCACCAACGCGCTCAAGCATGCCTTCCCGGATGACCGGGAGGGGGCGATACGGGTCACCTTCCGTAGCAGCGGGCCGGATTATCTGCTGGTCGTGGCCGATGACGGCGTTGGCATGCCACAGAAACCGGCTGACGACAGCCGAAGACCTGCGAAGCAGGGAGGCATGGGGCGGCGGTTAGTGCGGGCTCTTGCCGCGCAACTGGGTGGCGGCATCGAGACTTCACGGGCCGAGCCGTCCGGCACGGTTTCGACGATACGGATTCCAGTCAACGCGCCGGGCACCCACGACGCGCCGGTGTAGGTGCACAAGCGCATGTCCCGCTGGCGCGAAGTGGCTTGAGGTCAAGCTGCTTGGCGAAGCCGCCAAGAACCTTCAGCGTCCGGTTGAGATGGCAGTGGCGCGGTGTCAGAGCGGCCGAGTATCCAGCCATCCGGCGCGTACTTCACAAATCCGCCCCTCCCATCTCCGCCGCCTTGTCGTCCAGCAGGTGAGGCGCATCCGCTCGGCCAGCTTTCATACACGGCGACCAGACGGCCATGGTGGTCGTACTGCTCATGCTCCCACTCGCGGACCGCGCCGTGACGGGCGCGCAGCAGGACTCGGACCAGCTTCAGCGAGTGCCCGTCCGGAACATCGAATGCCGCCTCGAATCCAGCCACCACGCCGTGCCTCTCGATACCTATTTCGACGACGCCGGTAGCGCCGAGGCCGCCTATATCCGGCCCGCTGCATCTCGGACTTGACCGAGATCAACCGAAAAAGCACGCGCCCCTGAGGAGAGGGGCAAACCCGGCATGCCGAGTGGAGGACGCTACTCGCGGGAGCGGGCCAGGACTTCTGTTAGCCGCCGTCAGATCATCGGTGAGCGCCAGCGGTGCCCAACGGTAGCATCCTGCTCCTGGCGGGCTTCGTCGATGATCAGGTGGAGGCGCCAGAATTGCAGATCGAGACCGTGACGATCCCGCAGGAGAGACCACGCAGCCTCAGGCTCGGTGCAGAGATAGACATCGAAGCGGCCAAACGTCATGAAAAGTCCTCGGCGGTCGAACTCGGCGGAGAAGCGGCGCCTTCTGGGGGCGTGTGTCAGCGCCGAGCAGTTCAGGTCGTTAGAGGCGACGAGCATCAGCCTGAGCTTTGGGTCCACGGCAACCTCTGGTTTCTAAGTTGACCCCGCTCATGATGACGTTGAAAAATTAATACCTGTTGAGATTAATGTAATGCTTTGTCAGGGCGTCTGGCTTGAGAAGCTGCAACATCGTTCGGCCGGGCCAGATTTTTGCTGACACGACAGTTGCCTGCCGCATTGCCTCGTCATCTGTTGAAATCAGCCTGCGCGCAGTTCGCTGGCCGGAGGATTAGTGCGTCTCAACGAGCGCGGGAATACTTCCTGCCGATGTTCCCGCGTGCTTCGGGCAGGCATGAGGTCCTACTGTCACACGCGGAGCAAAAATAGTCGGAGCCTGAGCTTCGGCCATCATCGGGAGACAGCCGCCATGGCGTACACCGATTGGAGCATCCAAGGTCCCGAGTATGCGAATTGCAACTGCGCATGGGGCTGCCCTTGCCAGTTCAACGCCCTGCCCACCGACAGCACCTGCCGCGCCGTCGCAGGGATGCGCATCGACAGAGGCCACTTCGGCAGCACACGCCTCGACGGGCTCTGTTGGGCTGGCACCTATAGCTGGCCCGGCCCGATCCACCTCGGCGACGGCACGCAGCAGTTCTTCATCGACGAGCGGGCCGACGCTGACCAGCGCAAGGCCCTGGTCGAGATACTGCATGGCCGTGAGACCGAACCGGGCGCCACCGTCTTCCAGGTGTTTTCAACGACGATGAGCAAGGTGCTCGACCCGGTGTTCACGCGGGTGGAGGTTGAGGTGGACCCGGATGAGTGCCGGGGCCGTATCATTGTACCGGGCGTCATCGATTCCACTGGCACCCCGATCAAGAGCCCGTTCAGTGGTCAGGATCACCGCGTCCGCGTGTCGCTCCGAAGCGGATTCGAGTACACGGAGGCCGAGTACGGCAGTGGCTCGACCAAGGCCACCGGCGACGTGAAGCTCGACTTCACGGACAGCTACGGCCAGTTTGCCTACATCCATCTGACGCAGAGCGGCATTCCCCGGCATCCGTGATGGCGCGGGCGCTGGAATTCGTCCTCACGCGCGAGCGCATTCCGGTTCTCGCGGCGGTCGTGGGCGTGACGGCGCTGGCCTGGACCTATCTTGTCCTGATGGCGGGCAGCCAGCACGGCGGTATGGCTGGCATGGCGCAGGGCGCCGTGGCGTCGCCGCCATGGACCACCATGCACTTCGTCATGATGCTCGGCATGTGGGCGGTGATGATGGTCGGCATGATGCTGCCTGCCGCTGCGCCCATGATCCTGTTCTTTGCCATGTTCGCCCGGAGGAGCCGGGAGCAGGGGCACAATGTCGCGCCGGTGAGCGCCTTCCTGCTCGGCTACATCGCAGTCTGGTCAGGCTTCGCCCTGGTGGCCACGACGTTGCAGTGGGCGCTGGACCGTGCGGCGCTCCTCAGCCCACACATGGCGACCATCAGCCCCATCCTTGGTGGCACGATCCTTATCACCGCCGGGTTGTACCAGTGGACGCCGCTGAAGGATGCCTGCCTGGGCCTTTGCCGATCCCCCGCCGAGTTCGTCCTGAAGCGTTGGCGAGCCGGGTCTGTCGGCGCCTTCCGGATGGGGGTGGAGCATGGGGCATTCTGCGTCGGATGCTGCTGGGCGCTGATGGCGCTGCTGTTCGTCGGCGGCGTGATGAACCTGCTTTGGGTCTTCGGCCTGACGCTTGTCGTCCTGGCAGAAAAGCTCATGCCGAAGGGCAGATGGATCGCTAAGGCGCTCGGCGCCGTATGCGCCATCGGCGGCATCTGGGTGCTTGTGGGCGGGCTACGGCATGGAGCCCTGTAGTGGACCGACACCTGGACTCCCGCTGGGCACGCGCGCCCGGAAGCTGCTGACGCGGGCTGACAGCGAGACCTGACTGGAAGTGTCACGCTGCGGGCGCAGGATCGGAATGGGGGCCGGAGATGAGCAGTACGCGCGGGATCGACTTCTGGTTCGCTGTTGGCAGCACCTACACCTATCTCAGCGTCATGCGCGTGCCGGAGATTGAGCGTGACAGCGGAATCGCGTTTCGCTGGCGCCCTTTCAGCGTCCGGCGAATCATGCGCGAGATGGACAATCGCCATCTCCAAGGCAAGCCGAAGAAGTACGCGTATATGTGGCGCGACATCGCGCGACGGGCTGAGATGTACGGCCTCCCCGTGAATGTGCCGGTGCCTCACCCGCTCCAAGAGTTCGACATTGCAAATCGCGTGGCGGTTCTGGGCGCCCAGGAGGATTGGTGCGCTGCCTATGTGGGGGCGACCTACAGAAGGTGGTTCGTAGACGGCCAGGAACCTGGGAGTGAGCCGTACCTCTCCGAGAGCCTGCGCGAGGTTGGGCAGGACCCGGCGCGCGTTCTTCCTCTCGCAACAGGAGACGAGATTGGAAGGCTTTACGAGGCGGCAACTGACGAGGCCCGGACACTCGGCGTCTTTGGCTCGCCCACCTTCGCCGTAGGGCAGGAACTCTTTCGGGGTGATGACCGGCTGGAACACGCGGTGATGTGGCATCGACATAGTCCCCTGGAAGTGGCACCGAGTGACGCCAATAAGGTCTGAAACAGGGTCGGCGGGCGGGCCGCCACCTTCTGGAAGACGAGCCTGTCGGTGGCGCGAAGCGCACCCGACCTGCGGCTTCGATCCTGCTTCAACTTGCTGAGCAGGCCGAGCCCACGTTCTGCCTTCAGCAAGCAGCGTCACACTGCTCCGGGGCGCTTCTGGAAGGCCCGAAAAACAGCGGACATCGGGATAATGGTGAGGACCAGCATGCCCCCGAAGGCGAGCGACACGGCCGGGCTGCCGGACAGGTCCAACAGCCAGCCCGCGATCGGCGGCAGACTGAAATGCCCGACGTACAGCGCGGTGTAGAACAGGCCCATGCCGGTCGCCCGGCTTTCCGGACGCAGCACCTCGGAGGGCAGCGACATCACCACGCCGACCGGGAGCCCCATCATCAGGCCAATGATGAGAAGCACGGGTACGGGCGGCGCCAGTGGCAGGATGAGCAAGCCAATCCCCCAGGCGATGGTGCCGGAGAGCAGCAAAAGGGTCCGACGCCCAAAGCGCTGGGCGATGAGACCACCCGCCTGCACGGAAGCGACACTGAGCCACGTCATGGTCGCCACCAGGGAGCCAGCGCCGCCAACCGTGTACTCCGCCTCGATGAGCAGGATGGGTACAAAGGTGAAGGTGACGGCGAGGGCGCCATTGAAGATGCCCCACATCGCTCCGGCGAGGCTGGCAAGCGCCGCCTCTCCTCGCGAGATGCGCCCGCCGCTGGACAACGCCAAAGTAGCCGCACGGCCGTCATTCGGGTGCGGGTGGTAGGCGACGGCCACCAGCAGCAGAGCCGCCCCCGCGAAGATGGCTGTGACATGAAGGGCCGCCCCCCATCCCAGGCTTTCGGCCATACCGCCGAGGGTCAGGAGGGCGAGGCCGATCCCTATTGGGAAGGAGTTCACGAACACGGCCATCGCCAGCACGATCTCCCGACCTGCGAACCAGTCGGTGATCATCTTGGCCATGAGCACGTTCAGCAGGACGGCCCCAACTCCCGACATGACTCGGCCTGTGGCCAAAGCGGGGTAGCTGTCGGCGAAACCTGCCACGACGCCTCCGGCGACCATCAGCGCTAGCCCCGCCACGACGACACGCTTGTCGCCGAACCGGCGGCCGAGCAGTCCGCCCGGCAGGGCGAGGACCACACCGGGCAGGAAGTAGAGCCCAATCAGGAAGCCGACCTCGGCGTAGGTGATGCCGAGATCGACGATGAGCAGCGGAGCCACCGACGGAAGCGACTGGAACTGAAAGCCCATGCTCGTGCGCGCGGCGGTCAGGACGGCCAATGCCAACCAGCGTGCCTCCAAGACGGCGGCCTCCCCGACGTGGGCCTCAAGCACGAAGCGGAGCGAATACTGCCGTATGGATAGCGCCAAACGGAAGAGGTTGCGTCAGCGCTTGTCCTAGCCGCTACGACTGGCGTGCCCGGCTAGGGTAGAAGGATGTCTGCGGCGCGGCCCGCCTCTAAGCCAAAAGCAGCTATCGCGAGCGCGCGACGATTTCACAGTCAGAGCCGTCAGAGCCCCATGTGCCGATTAGGAACCGGCCTGTATCCCAAGACAGAACTGTTCGACCGCGATCCATGGCGGCAAAATCGCTCTCTGGCTCGCCGCCACCGAAGGTCTGGAACTCGCCGGGCAGAACGAGGTGGTCGGAAGCTCGAATCATCGCCAGCATTTCGTCGAGCGACTTGGCGGCCGAGAGGTTCATCGACGGCACGTTGTCGTTCGCACTCATCTGGAACCTCCTGTACTAAACTGATCGGACTCGAAATGGGCAGGAGGGCCTGCGACCACAAGCGCCACCTGCTGACCGGCACCATCGGCATGCTGTTCCCGGTGATCGTGCAGCCCGCATCGTGCAGGACAGGCACGGCGCCGAGCCGCTGCTGCGTCAGGCGCGCAGGCTGTTCCCGTTCGTCGAGCGCATCATCGGCGAAGCAGGCTATCAGGGGCCGAAGATGGCCACCGCTGTCGCCCGCACCGCTACGCGGAAGGTGGGGATCGTGCGCCGCTGCGAGAGGCTCAATTTTGTCGTGCTGCCGAAGCGTTGGTTTGTGGAGCGAACCATCGGATGGATCAGCCACAAGAGGGCGGCCTCCCGAGTAGAAGCTCCAAAGTATACGGTGCCCAGAAACCTCCCGTGCCTTGGTCGGACATGATGATGATCATGCTGTGAGGAAGTAAAAGAAGTTCCCGATCAACAGGATCGTGATTATCAGGCTTGCGCGGGTGCCCAACCGCTGGATAAGTGGCCCGCATGACAAACCTAACAGTTGGTGCGGGACAGCAGTTCTCGACACTTAAGGCCGCTATTGCCGCTTCGAACGACGGCGATGTGCTCCTCATCCAGCCAGGGACTTACCTGAACGATTTCGCAACTATCAACACCGCCATCACTCTCAAGGGTGTTGGCGGGATGGTCCACGCGAGGGCCGAGACTGCACCGTCCGACGGGAAGGCGATCTTCACCGTCAATGGCGACGTGACGTTCGAGAACTTCGAGTTCTCCGGCGCGGCGGTCCCCGACCGGAACGGCGCGGGTATCCGCCATCAGGGCGGCGACCTCACGGTTCTCAACAGCTACTTCCATGACAATCAGATGGGAATCTTGACCAACAACGGCGCCGATTTGACGGTGACGATACGCAACAGCGAGTTCGCGAACAACGGCATTGGCAATGGCCAGACGCACAGCCTCTACGCCAACCGCATTGGGCGTCTAGAGATCGAGAACAGCTACTTCCATGACCTCGCCATCGGGCATCACATCAAGAGCCGTGCCGCCGAGACCATCGTCACCGATTCGGTCATCGCCGACTACGACAGCAGTTCCAGCTACAGCATCGATCTGCCAAACGGCGGCAAGGCCACGCTCAGTGGTAACTTCATCCACAACGGGCCGAACTCCGACAACTTCGCAATGGTGTCCTTCGGCGTAGAGGGCAACCTCCATGCTGGCTCCGGTCTCACCATGCAGGACAACACCGTCGTCAATGACGTGCAGTGGGGGGTCATGCTGTGGAACACCACCGGCATCGCGGCTGACATCAGCGACACGTCTGTCTGGGGGATGACCGCGAGCCAGTTGGTCAATGGCCTCGCAAAGATCGCCGGGACGGATATCCTGGATGCCCGGCCAGCGGCGAATGGCAGCAGCCCGTGGCAGTGGATTGTTGATACCGTCACGCCTCCCACGCCGGTCGAGGACCCTGACGAGGCGATCGCCAAGCCCGCCCCTGAGGTGGTGGACATCGAGGACGAGACGCCGGTCGATGACTCTGAAGAGGTGACTGCCGAGCCCTTGCCTGGATTGGTGGACATCGGAGACGAGACGCCGGTCGATGACTCTGAAGAGGTGACCGCCGAGCCCTTGCCTGGATTGGTGGACATCGGAGACGAGGCGCAGGTCGAGGACCCTGACGAGGTGATCGCCGAGCCCTTGCCTGGATTGGTGGACTTCGGAGACGAGGCGCTGGTCGAGGACCCTGACGAGGTGATCGCCGAGCCCTTGCCTGGATTGATGGACATCGAGGACGAGACTGCGGTCGAGGACCCTGACGAGGTAATTGCAGTGCCCGTCCCCAACGAGGTTGATGAGGCTGGACCGATCGCCGAGCCCCAACCGACCGCACCGAACAGCAGCCATTGGGAGTGGGTACTGAACCACAGCAGCGGCAACCACGGTGGATGGTGGAATGGGATGGGGAACGGTCGGCCCCACAACTTCACCCGCGCGTCGGAGACCGACAATCTGACCGCGACCGCGACCGCGACCAGCGACGACTGGTTTCTCTGAAAGCCCGATCTCAGCGGGAGGGGCAGACGAGATCGAGCGATCTGCTGGTCCTGTGGTTGACTTGGAGCAGCAGACGTTCGGATTGAACGTCAAAGCATGGGCAGGCGGTAGACCGGCAAAGGCTTGTTTACCGACGCGCCCAATTGTCGCTGGGCGCTCATCCGCCGACTGCGGACATCAGGGTCAAAGAAGGCGGAGGCTGCCGTAGCGCGGCTCACACAACGATCAGGTTTCTGCCGATCCAGATACCCTACCAGCGGCACGACAGTGAGCCCCAGATGACGTTGGGATCGGCAACGCACCGCGATACGCTTTTGACGATGCTGCCGTAGCCCACCCCCATCCATACAAATCGATGTCGGACCTCACGCCCGTTCATCTTCAATTGACGCAGCCCAATGCTGAATAACGGAAGATGAACTTTTAATACGCCAAGACGCCTTTACTTGCCCTCGTGAATATTGACATTGACCATATACTCACAGCAGGAGCAGCCTCTTCCAGCCCAAGTCGGGGCAGGAGGATCAAGCAATGCATATCATCTTGCGTCGCTTCCCTGGGGCTGCCCCTCTGGCTGATGAGGGAATAAAAAAAGTTAAGGCGACGCTCATCCCCATGTTGCAGTCGCACAAGGGGTGGAGAGGCTATGTGGCCTTCCCGACCGAACAGGGGGACATCCTCACCTGCACGATGTACCGCGATCTCGCCTCCGCTCAGGAGTTAGCGGAGCAGGCCGTCGCCTGGGTGAAGGAGAACATGAGCAAGTTGCCCGCCCCGGAGGTCTTCACCGGCACCGTGGGGGCGCACAGGGCCTTGGATGGTGAGACGCAGAACCTCTATTGCGTGGTCAGGAAGGCGGACAACGCCCCGTCGTCGAATTCGCAACCCCTCGGGGAGAACATGCTGAACTCGGCCAAGGGCATGCCGGGCCTTGCGGGGGCCTACATCGCGCGATCCACCGACGATCCCACCAAGGCGGCTTCGATATGGTTCTGCGACAGCCGTGAGCACGCCATGGCCGTGCATGAAAGCACGGTGGGCTACATGAAGGGGCACAGTCCCGATGTGACGACGCGGCTCGTAGCGTCCGGCGAGGCGGCCATTCTGGCTATGCCGTAGGAGGCTCACGCACGCCGCGCCGAAGGGAAGGACGCCAGAGATGGAAATCCAACCACACAACCAGAAGTCCGCCGCCGTTTGGGGTTCAGGCGGGTCAGACTACGATCGCATCAGTGAGACCATCGCCGACAGCATCGAGCACCTACTGAACCGCCTCGACGTGCGGCCCGGCGAGAAAGCCCTCGATCTCGCCACCGGTACCGGCTGGACGGCGCGGCGATTAGCGCAGAAGGGCGCCAAGGTGACCGCGCTGGACATCGGCGAGGGAGTGGTCGAGGCCGCCAAACATCTTGCGCGGAAGGCTAACCTCGACATCGAGTTCGGGATCGGAGATGCCGAACAGGTAGACCTCCCTGACGCGGCTTTCGACGTGATCACCTCGACTTGCGGTGTCATGTTCGCCAGCCGCCCCGACGCGGTGGCCAGGGAATTGGCCCGGCTGTGTCGCCCTGGTGGGCGGATCGGCCTTACGACGTGGCCGCCTGAAGGTACGCTTGCGGGGCTGTTCGGGGTGATGCGCCCCTACATGCCGCCGCCGACGAGCCCGGCGCCGCCCTCACCCTTCGAGTGGGGTAGGCCCGAGCGTGTTGCTGAACTGCTGGGCGACAACTTCGACCTAAGTTTCGAGACCGCGACAACGGTGCTGCGCATGCCTTCGGGCGAATATGTGTGGCAGGTGTTCAGCGAGGGTTACGGGCCGACCAAGATGTTGCACCGCGTGATCGACCGAAAGGACGATCTGCGTCGTGACTTCATCGACTTCCACGAGGCCCATCGGACCGCGATGGGGATTGCCATGCCCCGAGACTATCTCGTCGTGATTGGAACACGACGCTGAGGAGGGCGATCCGCAGAGACCCAAAAAGGCTGCGATTCTGCCAAGAACGTACTCTCTGCACGCCATGATGCGGCTGCCACGGTCGTCATCATGGTAGGCCAGATCGGGTGTGACTAAGGGACGGTTCAGGAGCACTCCATCAACGCGGTTCGGCCGCTCGCATGCGCGGCGTTCTTCGTCCGCAGGCGCTCCTCGACTGCCTGTGTGGAACTCTTGATGTCTGAACCCAATAGGTGACTGCCAGGACACGTCCCCGCGCATCATCGTCCCACGAGGACTTCGCCGTTGATGGGAAGCGGGGGCTTTCGCCCCCGCCCGTCGTCAGGTCAGCAGGTCGGTGACTCGCATGATCCCAACTGTGCTGCCGTTGTTCGTGGTGTTCTCCGGCATGCCCTTGGTGCACGTCCACACGTCGCCCTTCCTGGCGACGAACTGCCCCCCGGGGCCTAGGTCGAGGTTAAGCTCGCCGTCCAGCATGTGGCACACCATGTCGTTCGGCATCACCGGACTCTGGGTCTTCGCCCCCGGCTGGTAGATCACGTCGCGCAGCGAAACCATCTTGTAGCCGGGCATCATCGTCTCGCGCCTGCTGATGTCCACCCGCCGCACACCGGGCGCCGTCTCCCGGCCGTCGTTGGGGCCGTAACTTGGGCCGTAGGTCTCGGCGGTTGCGGGCTGCGACACCGCGAGTGCGGCCGTCGCTGTGGAGAGGCCGAGCACGACGGCGGATCGCCGGTCAAAATTCCTCATGGAATCTTCCTCCGCCGAGACGCGCCGATGAGCCGGTGTCCCGGCCCCCTTATCCCGCACCCGCCCGCAGCAGTTGTCAAAGAAAACTCCGATCGCGCGTGCGGTTCGGACTCGATCAGCACCAGAAAGCGGCGAATGCGGCAAGGGCGACGGCCGAGGTAACCGGACAGTTGGTGTGCCACTACCTCGAATTCGCAACAGTAAACCATAGATACGACCATGTACGGATACTGGTGATTCCAAATATTGACGTTGACCGTGTGCTGTAGCAGGAGCAGCATCCTCTTGCCCAGATCGGGGCAGGAGGATCAAGTTATGCATGTTCTCTTGCGTCGCTATCCCGGTGCCGCCTCCATGATCAACGAGGCGATCCCGAAGGCCACCGCGACCCTCATCCCCATGTTGAAATCTCACGTCGGGTTCGAGGGCTACATCGCCTTGCCCACTGAACAGGGCGATATCTGCGTCTGTTCGATGTACAGCGACGCATCGGCGGCGACGCGCTCGTATGAGCAGGTCCGCTCCTGGGTGATGGAAAATATGAGCCATTTGCCAACACCGGATGTCTTTCCTGGCACGGTCGGGGCGCACGTGTCTGTGGAGGCGCAAGGCATCGGGCGGAAGCTCTACTGCATGATCCGACGGACGGAAAACGTCCCGTCTCCGCGCGACCGGCCGCTCGGCGAGGGTGTGCTCGGTTCTGCAATGGATATGCCGGGTTTCATGGGCGCATACATTCTGCGCTCTACGGACGATCCCAAAAAGGGGGCGTCGATTTGGTTCTGCGACACCCGCGAGCACGCAATGGCGGTGCACGAGACCACTATGCAGTACCTCAAGGAGCACAACTCCGAGGTGACAACGCGACTGGTCGCCTCAGGCGAGGCGGTTGTGCTGGAATTGGCTTAATAGGACGAGCCTCCGTGAGGGGGCTCGTTCCTCTTATCGGGCGCGGTTAGCCGACAGTATTGACTCTGCGGCACTGTGCTCTGCTCCTGCCACAGCGGGAGGTATCGATAATGGCCGAACCCATTACCCCACCCGATGCCGGACCCCAACAGGGATATGTCTGTCTCGGGGCGCACCCAAACGTTGTACCGCGTGATCTGACGCGCTCCGGCTGGCATACGCTCTTGTCGCTCGATTGGTTCATCGAAACGATACTGGGACCCGCGTTTGCGTATCTGGCGGATGTGTCCCGACTGCCGGGATGCTGAAACACCCGAGGGGTTAGGCTGTGAGGGTCACGTTTATCTCGGTATAGTCGAATGAATATCCGGGGCGCCCACAGCCATGCCATGGCATCGGCGAGCGTAAAGGCCAGTCTCGGTCGGCCAAAATTTCTCCGGCCAGGGTGAAGACAGGTAGCCGCTATTACCAAAGCAATCGGTCCATCAACGCGTTATACCAAATCCCGTTGATCAGAACCTATTCGGCAAAGCGGCTTTGCCGAGATCGGGAGCGGGGACACAAAGCTGGCCCACGCCCTCAATGGGTTGGGGTCAATGAAATCTGGTATTGGGTTGAGAGCGCCACGTTGATAAACTCCTCGGAGGTGCTACTTCCACGAATGGTCTCCCTACAAAATTGGCGGGAATTGCACCGAACTGACGCTAGCCCGGACGGGAATGCGAAACGCGAAGACTTCAAGCGCCGATTGCGACGACAGTCTTTAGGTCAAACCTGCGGAGCTATCATGGACTGCGATAGCCGTCGAAAGATCGAGCATCCGGGACCGGTGAAACGTCACGAGAAATCTACCCTTCCGCTCAAGCGTGGATCAGGATCGCGTTCGTGACGAGCGGCTTCAAGCAGTGCTTCGTCCCAAGGTTGAACGCGGAGGCAGAGCGGATCATCACGGCTCGACGTTCGTCCAGCCACCCATCTGGTCTGCGAATTCTGGTTCGGGCACACGGCGCGTCGAGACGATCTCGCTGACCTGTACTACCGGCGAGGCGTCCGTAAAGTTGGGAATGTCGTCGAACAACTCCTTTCCATGCGTGGCGACGGCCTGTCGCAGGCTCTCAGGGTCAGAGAAGCCAAGCAACGCCATCATGCGGTAGCGGGGCGGCATTCCGTCGCTCGCCACGATGCCGCGCGTCACCCGCGCCTCCTTCAAACCCATGGCGCCCCACCGCTGATGGAGAAGCGACATGTGGGTCTTGCAGTAGTAGGTCTCGTCGAACCTCATGTCGGAACTGTATGGGTACATGACGGACAGCAAGATCATCGTGAGCCCTCCCATTTGGTTGTGGTGTCCCGCATGATTCAAGGGACCCTGCGCTCAGCCTCGACCTCAAAAGCGTTTGGCCTTTCGACGACGAAGGCA
>NZ_JBHMFT010000049.1:0-19600 GCF_051433195.1 Falsiroseomonas sp. E2-1-a20
ATCCTCGGCAAACTGGCCAGACTCCCTGCACCTTCCGTTTGAGTCAGTGCACTAGTGGTGCTGGATCAGATGACCACCGGCAGGCACGATGCCCTCCTAGTCTCCTATCAAGCCCTCTTTCGATCGGACCGGAAGGCTTTCAGACAGTTAGCCACGAGCATGTTCGGAGAGGATGTTGTAGACGAAACCACGATCAAGCGCTTCTCGCGCGAGATGTTCAAGCGGCACCCCGGGACCAGCAACTCAGTCGATCCAAACCGCTGCGTTGGGCTAATTGAGGCAATGCGAGCCGAAGATCTGGACGGGTTCTTAAGTGAGCGTAGTGTGATCCGCGCATCAGACTGTGCTTCGACGCTCAAGGCCTTCCTGCGGGGGGCACTTGCTAACATTGAGGCGCCGATCCGCGCTCTTATTGGCGCGCTTCCCGAGAATCTACGCTGCCATGTCGCAAACTACGGGTTGGATTACGCCACCCGTAGGCGGGCCATGCTGCAGACACGGGGTCCGGATATGCTTGCGCTATCTGCCCTTCTGGACCGGCTGTTTGTAGACCTGCCGGTGGCGGTTTCTGCCCCGGGAGGCGGCGCCCCGATGGCGACGGAACAACCTCGCGGCGCCTAGTGCCGGGCTTGCTTCGGCGCATGCGCGAGATGACGAGCCGTAGCGACGGCGACCGTCGCGGCCCCGCACTCATGGATCTGGCCTGGCGCCTCCCCACGTTGAATGCGGTCGAGCATTTCAGCGCATCGCATAGTCGCGTCCCCCCAGTCCACGGCCCAAGCTGACAAGCCGGTCTGATGATCCACCCGCGTTGAGGTGACGGTGATGCGGGCTGAACAACGAGAACAGGTGGCTACCGGCATGGGTGCCTCTTTGGCTGGTTCGCCCGTACCGTAACAAGAACGATTGTTGGGGCCAAGTTTGGCCGGCGCCAGTCTCTCTGACCCGTTGGACTGGCGGGCTCAGCTAAGGGAGCGTCCGCCTCCTCCCCCTGCGCCTCTCCTTCCGTGCAATGGTGGTTGGAGTCGATCCGGTCAAAGTCGTCTCAGCATCCTGCGCGCAATGTATGGGTCCCTGCCAGAGGCACAGCAATACGGTCGGCGGAGGCGCGATGGTACGCCAGTGCCAGGCGCCCGCCCGATATTACATAATGCCTCGGCCTACGCCGCCACCGCCGCCAGCCGCTCCGGTACCGGCACCTCCCCATCCGGCACGCCCAGCATATCCAGCGCCGCCCGCATGCCACGCGCAGCGGCCATCCCGGCATCCTCGCCCGGCTGAGGCGTCGTCACCGCGGCCAGGACGAGATGCGCCGTGGTCGCCGCAGCGGCGCGCATTCCGGCGTCGAACGCCTCGGCCGGCGGCGGCGGCGTGCCAGGTTGTGATGCTACGCCCGCACGCTGGCGCGGCCTCGGCCGCGCCAAGGCGCACAAGTTGATGTAGATCAACTTTGCCGCCCGGCAGGACCGGCAAGCGCCCGTCCGCCTTTCGGCCTGCGACCACGCGTTCCGTGATGCCGAGGATGCGGGCGAGTTGGCCAGCGGTCGCGCCGGCCGGTATCCCATCATTCACCAAAATCATGGCTATATCTCCCGTCATTCAGAATGATGATGCTACCTAGGGAAGGGGCTGCGCCTAGCGGACTATCGCGCCTCCGCCGACCGTATTGCTGGCAGCGCCAGAGGGACCCGCGACCCAAAGGCTTTGCCTATGCCGCGGCCTGGTAGGCCTTCGCCTCTGCCGCCAGGGCAGCCGCGACCACGGCAGGATCGAGCGACAGGCGCGACGCGAGGCCGGGTGCGGCGACCGTGGCGAAGGACCGGACGGCCACTTCCGCGCGGATAGCCGAGTTCTCCTGGTTACGTGCTGCGGCATGCTGCCTTTCCCGCTCGCGTTGGATCGCCTGCTCGGCCAATGCGAGATCCTGCGATACCGGCCCGCATACCCAGTTCGCCGGCACCGTCACCAGGCTCACCTCATAGGGCGTCCACCGCCGAATGATGCGGATGCCGTTGGCGTCCACTTGCCCAGGGTCATAGCCAAAGCCGACGCTGGCGTTGCGCAGGATGCCATCGGCGACCAGTTCGCGGGCTTCCTCGCCCCGCGCTGTCTTGGCAAACCGCACCACCGCGAAAGCGTGGCGACCATCAATCCAGGCGCCTTCAATGATGCCCAGCAGGCTATCGAGGCTGCGGTAGTGGTCGGCGAGCAGCGGCGCCTTGCCGCTGTTCAGAGTGCTGAGGTCCGCGCCCTCCATGTCCAGCATTGAGGGCTCGTCGTATGATGGCCGGCGGATGAAGGCGGAGGATGCCATGAGGATGACCGCCTTCCTCTTGTCGTTGGGATGCGGACTGATGCCCGCATCCCCGGCCGTCTGAAGTTCGTCGTTCATCAGGCGTTGACCTTCCCCTGGAACTCGAAGGTGCAGTCATCGGTCGGCGGCCAGGCCGAGCCGCGCGCGGCAGGCAGTCGCACGTTGGCGTTGAAGTTCGGGAACAAGTACGGCGCGATCGTCATCGAGGGCTGCGGCGGCATCTGCACGCCCTCCTCCATCATCTGCGCCACGTCGGCCGGGGGCAGAGCGATGAAGGCAGCGTTCGCGGCCTGCGTTGCTTCGGATGCCGCAGTCTCCAGGCGCATGCCGGCCGCGATCTTCTGCGCCAGCTTGGGGTATTCGTCCCGCATGAAGGCCAGGAAGCGGGCAGAGGCGGCCTCAGCGTCCTTTGCGGCAGTGCGGACGCGGGCAAGTACCTCGGCGCGCTCGGCAGCCTCCAGGCGCCCGCGCAGGGCCTCCAGCATGATGCCGGCCCGCTCCGCGTCGGCGCGTGCGGTGGCCAGGTCGCGCTCGGCGCGCTCAAGCTGTGCGGCCTCGCCGTCCAGCATGGTTGCGGCGCGTGTGGCTTCGAGCCCCGCGGCGCGGGCCTTCGCCTCGGCCTGCGCGGCCTCGGCCTCGCCGATTGCGGCACGGATGGAAGCGGCGTCCTGCGCCTTCGGGCGGAGGCCCATGATTGCCTTGATTTTCATGGTCAGATCCTCGTGTCGGTGTTGCGGTTGGCGAAGGGCACGACGCGCAGCCCTTCGGGCAGGTCCATGGCGCTGCGGCCGGCGGCGGCTGCGTTGCGGATGGTGGAGATCGCGCTATCGGTCAGCAGCGCGTGCACCGTCGCTTCGGCGATGGTGGCGCGCATCTCCGCGAGCTGGAGGCGGGCGCGCATGGCCATCGGCGCATCCTTATCGGGCGCCTCGCGGACCACGCGTTCCGCAATCTCTCGGAAGGGGCGCAGCGTTTCTGTCAGATGCGCCAGGGCGGCGTTGAAGCCGGGTTCCATGTCAGGTCTCCGCGCCGCTGGTTGCAGCACGCGGGAGGCGGCGCGCCCCCGGTGCCGGAGGGGACAGAGGCGGTGTGATTTGTCGCCAATGTCGCTATGCGCGCGTCGCGAGGCCCCGAGATCGTCCGAAGGGCGAAAGAGTGTGAGAGAGAGGCTGAAATAGAATTTTGGCTCTCATGCGCGCGCATAGCGACATTGGCGACATTTGCGGTCATCGGGGGCTCTCCTGCCGGTTGCGGCGGGCAGCCTCCGTCACCTCGGCGCGGGCCTGCTTCCTGCGCTCGCGCTCGGCCAGGGCCTCCGCCGCAAGGATCGTGTAGAGCTTCGGGTTTACGGCCCAAGCCGCCGGCTGCCGCGCCGGGTTGGCGGGCACCTCCGGCAGAAGCCACGCCATCGTTTCCAGCGCCTCCATGCATGCCAGCAGTTCCCGCCGGCGCTCCGGGGACCGCAGCGGCTGATAGGCGCGGGTGACGTCACGGAGCGTGATGCGCCCAGTTGCCTGCGCGGCCTCGCTCGCCAGGATATGCCCCGCGATCCACCGCGAGTGACCAGTCTGCGGCGTGAGGAACAGCAGCCCCTCGGCGCGCAGGAGGTGGGGCAGCAGCACGCCGCGCATGAACGCCTCGGCCCGTCGTGCTGTGTCTTCGGACAGCACTTCGGCAACCGGCGCCTGCTCGCCCCGTGCACGAGCATCGGCGATCGTGACTAGGTGGAACGTGAGCGCGATGCGGGCGAACAGACCGCGCCACTTCCCAAAGGCGGCCTTGAGTCGGCTGGACGTGTCCGGCATTCCGACCTGCGCCTTGATGAGCTGGTCGATTGCCAGCCGGTGGTCATGCGCCTTCGCGTGCAGCACCACCGGCCGCCCCTGTGCGCCTGGGAAGCTGCCCGAGGGTCGAAAGGAGGACAGGACGGGGAACAGGGCGTGGTATCGGGCCAGCGCCTTCTGGTCAGGCTCGCGGTCCTCACCGTCCCCCTGCGCGGCCGGCACGACGTAGCAGAACCGCTGCAACAAGCCGTCGTCTGCGGCGTCCCGCGCAATGCGTTGGATCGGTTCTGGTTGAACGCCGCCGAGGACGCAGGCAGACCAATTTGGAATGGCGAAGGTGCCGCGCCCGATGCGGTCGACCACGAACCGCCCGCCGTTGTAGAGGCGCAGGTAGGCGCCCCGGTCGGCACCGCCCTTACCGCCGCCGCGGTAGCTGTCGAAGCTCGCCAGCCATTCCGACAGCTCATCCTGCCGGACCATAACCTTCCCGGCTGGGGCGCGTTGCTTGGCTTCGTCATCGTCGCGCAGGGCCTCGGACAGCGCCTCGACCGTCGTTCCCTCGATCAGGTGGCGGTCTAGCTTCGGCATCGGCGGCCAGGCTTCCGGCGGCGTCTTGTCCGCCTTCGCTGTCGCCACCGCGCTGCGATAGGTCCGCATCGCCTCCGCGTGCCGGTCCCGGGCCTGCGCATCGATTACATCGATCGGCGCTGTCACGGCCTTGATCACCGGCGTTTTCAAGATGGACGGGTCGCCGACGATCGCGCCCCAGATCCGCGCGTTCTCGGTCCATGTCGTGTCGTGGATCTTCGGCTGCAGGCGCCAGTCGTCGGAGATCACGCTGGCGCATGCGACCACTTCGGCCAGTGCCACCGCGGAAGGGTCGACGCCCATTCTGCCGGCGGTATCAAACGCGAAGTCGGCCAGCACGTCCGGTAGATGATGCCGTTGCAGCATCGGCGCCGCGGTCAAATCCACATCTGCGAGGAAGTTGATGGGCTCCGGCCACTCGCCGCCGCTCGCCACCGGCTTACCAGGCTCCGCCGCGGGCCGCTCGCCGATCTTCGCCCGGGCAGTACTGACCGCGCGGGGGATGTCGTCATAGCGGGCCTGCCACCGGCCGGGCTGCGCCGTGCCGTCCTTCAGGTCGCGCTCAGACTCCGGAACTGCCTGCATCAAGCCGCGCAGAACCATGACAGCTTGCCCATCCGGCATGCCGCCCTTGAGGAACCGCATCGCGAGGGCTGTGGTCGCCGCATGGTAGTCCTCAGCACCTCGGATGGCCTGCACCAGCGCCGCCGTATCCCGCGCCTCTCCGGTGCCCTCAGGGGCCGCCCCAGGCCTGTTAGGCGCGGCAGGTAGGCCAGCCACCGCAGCCGCCTCCTGCAACCGCTCTAGGGCCTCCGCCAGGTCGATCTCCCGGTCGGTCAGGTCAACGATGCGGGCCAGCTTCGGCGCGCCTTTGCGGTGCCAGGAGCCGGGCCACCGGATCGGATGGACCATCGGCGCGTTCGTCGGATCCGCACCCACCAGGCGCGCAGCCAGAACGCGCGCCCGCTTGAGCGTGGCATGCTCCTCCTGCGTGCGCGTCGGCTCCGTCAGTCGCCAGTGCAGATGCAGCTTCGGCTCCAACTCGCCGGTGCTGGCGTTCAGCCATTCGCCGCCGCTGGCGACAACCACCGTTGCTGGGCCAAGCAAGGCCACAAGCTGCGCCCGAGCTGCATGGGCTGCCGCGTCGCACTCGACGCTAAGGGTCAGGCCGTTGGCGAGGTCCGCCTCCTTGGCCGTCTCGGCGCTGGTGAACGTCGCCACCGGAGGCGCAAACACGGTCGCATAGCTGGTTGCGCCAGCCTGCGCCGCCATGCGTTCCGCGTCGGCGACCAAGGCGTCCAGGCTTTCGCCGATCTGCGAAACGGCGATGCGATAGGGCGGGCCGTCGTCGTTGTCGCGGAAGGCGCGCAGGCTGGCGTAGGTGCCGGCGTCGGCATAGCGGAACGTCGCATCCACGAACCGCGCGATGGTCGCGGCATCCGGTGCGAGACTATGTGAAGGGGGGGAGGCCGAGATGCTATCCAGCATCCTGCATGCTCCCCTTGGCCTCAACGAAGTATCCCGCCGTCTTCCGTCGATCTGCCGGCGAGCAGGGCGCAAGGCGGTACCTGTCAGTGCCGATGAACAGGCCGGCGGCGTCGTGCACATGCGTGCGGTGGCAATGGGGGCAGCGGAGTTTCACCGTAAGCCCATCGGCGCGCAGCACCGCCTTGACCGTGGGGGCGTTCATGCTGCACCTCGCGAACGCGTTGCCCGCTCGGCGCGGGCGCTGATCTGCCGGTTGAGCCAGGCGGCATCCGCCATCAGTTGGGCGCCGAGGGCGCTGCGGTTCCCGTGGATGCAGCCCTCTGCCGCCCATTGCGTGATGTGCGAAAGCGCCACGAGTTCGGCGAGATCCATGCGCTCGACGCCATCCAAGCCGCGGAAGCCGCGGGAGATAGGGGTGTTGGTGCGAAGCTGCGTTATGCCGCTCATGCCCGCGCCTCCTGCCGTGCCGGCATCAAGTCGCGCAGCAGCATCACCGCATCGGTTTCCAGCATCTCGGCCGCGCCACGGTCGCCGCGGCGACGGGCCTCGGCGGCTGCCTCCAACAGGTCGCGGAGGCGGATGCTTGCGGGTGTCATGTCGGCGGCGATCACTGGAGCACCACCCCGGCCGGCGCCGCTTCGTACGGATGCGAAGTGCCCGGCTTCGGCGCGATGACCAGAGTTGCGACGTGCGGCGCTACTGCCTTCGCCAGCGCGATCCAGTCCGCCAGGTGCACGCTGCACGTCTCGGCGATCAGCACCCGGCCCACGGCGCGGGCCGCTGAGACTGCGGCGGCGTAGTGCAGTTCCTCGCCGCCAGCCCCGTGCAGCATGGTTGCCCGCGACCACCGCAGCAGCCTCCGCGTCTGCGGAAAGTCGTCAGGTCCGGCCGGCTCGGCATGGTCGCCGCCCAGCACCACCACGACGGGGAGCGGATGCTTCATCGGGTCCAGCACCCGGAGCGGAATGCGCCCGCCAGGCGCGACCATCACGAAGGCCAGTTCCTTCGCCATCGCGGCGCGGATCAAGGGAAGCGGATGGGCAGCGCCGGACTGCTGAAGCTTGACGGCAAGTTCGGCGAGCCGGGCAGTATCGTTGATCGTGAAACACGGGTTCATGCGACAGCCTTTCTGAGGCTGCGCGCGATGCTTGAAGGGCGGGCCGGGCTTTGCTATGTGACGAGTGCCGCTCGATCACTTCGCTTTCCGCAGCCCCGCCGGTTCACACCGCGCGGGGTTGTGTGTTTTCAGGCGGCCTTGCGCTCGGGGCGGATCACCGCCGAGGGCTGCGCAGCCAGGAAGGCGCGGACGCTGTTGGCGTCCACGAGAGTGGTGCGACCCAGCTTGATGAACCGGACGGCGCCTTCGCCGGCGAGCCGGTACAGCGAACTGCGCGAGATGCCGAACACGGCAGTGGCGCGGGGCAGCGGGACGGCCTCAGGTGCCACTTCAGAAACCAGCTTCATCCGTTTGTCTCCTTGGTCGTCCCGCCGGGCTGGCGGGGACTTCGTGAGACACTGAATGAAGGCTTGCGCTGCGCCCGTCATTTCCGACAGGTCGCCGAGGTTCCCGAAACAGGGCTAGGCTAGGTCAAAGCCCGGCCAGTCGCACAATCCCATCTGCATCTGCATTTCGATGGCTGGCGCAAGATCCAGGCGAGCAGCCGTTGCTGGACTTGGGATGTAGTAAATGCCCGGCCAACCGTCCTCGGTCGCCGCTGTCTCTACCTCGGCGAAGGCGTCATAGAAGGCTCGCCATTCGCGCATCCCATCGCCATGTCGGCGCGCCGCGATCTTGCACGCCTCAGTTGTGCGCCCGTCAGCCTCTGGGCGTTCGACCTGCCACTCGGCGTAAAGGTCTGGGACCGCGCCCCAGGAGAGTGCTCCATCGTCCGGATCATCCGCATCCGCGTAGTCCTCTGCCATCTCCCGAATGATGCGGACCCATTCACGGCGGCGGCGGCGCTCCAAGGCGTTGCGATGCTGGTCCAGAGGGAAGCGCCCACCCTGTCCTGATGATGGCGCGGACTTCCCGGAGAGGGCCATCTCCGACAGCATCTGCACCTCATAATCAAGGCCTGGAGGCAGGGGCAGGTTCAGTGATCGGCAGAACTCAAGCACATCCAGCAATGCAGCAGAGGCGCCGCTGCTGTAGCAGGAGACTGCATCAACAACGCCATCCGCAATGCGCTGCGCACCGCGCCGGCGCTGGGGCTCAGGCTTGCGCGGGTACTGTTCAGTCAGCGCGCGGAGCGCGGCGGCCGCTGCGGCCAGCCGCCATTCTTCATAGTACCCGCTCATCATCGCGCCTCCGCGCGCTCCGCAGTTGTAGTCGGCGGGGGCAGCGCGGGCGGAGGAGCCGCGCGAGAGGAGGGCCATCCCGCCCCCGCCAGTTAGCATCCTACCGTGTTCCGCGCCGTTCCCCCAACGAAACCGGCGCAGGCCGGTCGGTCGAGGATCTTCGGACGGCGCCGGGCCGCCGCGCCACGGCAGCGGACCAGGCAGGGCAAAGCCGCACGGGATCATCACTGCACCTCGGCGCCGCTGGCCCGCTTTCCACGCCGCACCGGGACGAACGGCGCCAGTGCCACGCGCGTGCCGCCGAGGACCGGGCATTTCACGGCGAGGCCACCCTTGGAGGCCGCGCGATCGCAGCCGGCCACGAGGGGGCAGCCGGCGCGGGTGCACGGGATCGGCTTGAGGTCTGCCCAGCCGCCCGGGTAACGCTGCACCCACTGCGCCGGGCTCATCTGACCACCCTCGGCGAGGCGTCAGGACGTTCCAGCACGGCGCGGGCGTAGCCCATCGCGGCACCCCGCCGGGCCGGCGTAGCGGCACGCCAGGCGAGCAGCGCCTCCCGTTCGGCATCGTCGCGGATGCGCCGCTCAGCGCCGGCCGCCGGCCATGTGACGACCACGCGCCGCAGTACCTTCGGAAAGGGCACAACGTTGCTGCGGGTCTCGGTCATGCCGCACCGCCTGTGCCGAACAGCCGCGCCAGGTCGTGCACTACGTCGCGCGCCCAGTCGCCGGCCGGGCTGCTCTGCCACGAACCGGTGTCCTCCGGCTCCTGTCCGGCCAGGGCGATCGCCGTCTGCGCCTTCGCCACCACGCCCGCCAGCGTTTGCGGCGGCAGGTCGTCAATGGCGTCCTCCACGTCGCGCATGCGGGCGTAGAAGGCATTGCCATCCGTCTCACTCATGTCGACGGTGTTGTAGTGGTGGCACATGGCAACGTAGACGCCGCAGAGGCGGATCATCTCGTCATCCGGGCCGGGGTGCCCGCCGCCGGCCGCCGTGGCGGGGTTGGCGAGTTGCCGCATCAGCGCAGCGGGCGGTGTGGCGTCGGCCAGCGTTACCGGAGCCGCCGCGGTAGGGATTGCGGCTAGTGCGGCGGCGGCTCCGAGTAGGGCGCGCCGTGAGGCGCGCGGCGTGGTAGGATTTGAGGTAGCCATAATGCGATCTCCCGTGGTCGCGTTGCGGTCAGGCCGGGCGTGGGTGCTCGTAACACCCCGTCCGGCCGCATTCCTTGCGGAATGGCAGGATACATGTCATCTTGTTGGCATGCCCGCAAGCCAAAATGACATGCCACATGCCATTTCCCCCGCTCAGGTTCGTGCCGCGCGAGCCTTGGTTGGGTGGACGCGAGACCACCTTGCCGACGCGAGTTCCGTTCCAGTCAGGACGGTCGCGCGCCTAGAGCAGGCGGAGGGGTCGCCGCAGCGGCGGACCCTCGCGGCAATCCGCTGCGCCCTAGAGGCGGCCGGCGTGGAATTCATCGCGGAAAACGGGGGCGGGGCAGGGGTGCGGCTACGAAAATCGGCTGCTGGCTGAACCTGCCTGTTAAAACACGGTCGCCAGATCGGCCGCCGCCGGCAGGTCCGCGCGACCCAGGTCCAGTGACTGCTCAGGGCAGGCAAGCTCGGACACCTCAGAATCGGATCAGCCTTCCGGTTCGGCAGGCGGACGTGGATGCGTTCGAGACGGCGATGGGCATGCGCCGAAGGCGGCGACCAGCAAGTGTGGCCCCTGACGGCGCCAGCCCCTCCGCCGCCGAAAGGCGTGCACTACAATCGGATGAACCATCCAGTGCGGCGGCCCCTCGGCTTCCCCGATGCCTTGTCATGTCTGAAGCCGAGGCGGAGCAATTGCTGCGTTCGCCCGCCGCGGTGCCATCGCGATCTCGCCGCGGCTTGCCGCGGCACCTCGCCGTCGGGCGCATGGTGCGGATCCCGCAGTCGACTGATCTTGAGGTTGAGGCCGGGGGGCGCCCCATGGCTAGCCTTCTTGATGGAGACCTCTCCAGACTCTGATTAACAGCTTGCGTGGCTGGGCATCTGCATGCTCGCATCCCCGTCGAGACCGGTTGAGGATGATCGGGTATGCAAGTGCTCCATACGCTGCTGAAAATTTTCGCTGTTTCCCTCATCCTCCTACCACAAGAGGCGGATGCGCAATCAACACAGGCGCCGGCGCCGCAGAACCCGAATGCGGCGGATCTTTCTAGCCGAGGCGCCCAGCGCCTGCATCGTCTAATCGAAGAAGAGCGTGCCCTACTGACCTCTCTTGGCTTGAGCCCAATTACGGTATCGGGCGGACAGCAAGTCGGGGACGTGTATCACCCGCAGACGGGAATACTGATCGCGGCTCCCACAGATTGCTTTCCTAACTTGTCTCCCATCCGGACTCCGGCCCAATTGCCTTCGGTAACCTTTTCATCAGATCAGGCGCTTGGAGCAACACTGGGGGTTGCTGGTGTCGCAGAGGGGCGCGGTGCCGGAAACCGACGAGATCGATTTGAATTACTTTTTCGAGACGTCGAGACCGTTAGAGCGTCCATGCTTCAACTGCGGCGCTCCCTGACAGCAGATCCCAACTGTCAGCCTCTCAAGCCGTTTTTTGAGGCGATTCCGTTTACTGGAAATGTGGTCATCGCTTCAGCCCCGAGACCAGCCCCTATCGTAATTGGTGCGGTGTATCATGCGCGACGGGTTATTCGCGTAACAACAGATCAGCGTCTTGAGGGAGAGGCAAAATTATCCTGGGCCAATGATTTTCTGCGGCGCATGGGCTTATCTGGATTATTCAATATAGAAGGCACGGGTAGCACTGGCCAGTCCAGCACTGTAGAATTGGTTGGAGAATCAGTTATTCCTGTAGCGTACAGCGCAGTTTTCATTGAGTCGCAGGTCAGAATTACAATAAACAGCCCAGCACCCCCTCCAAATCGAGTCGAGCCTGGCGGCATATCAATCCATGTTCCTCCTACCATTCAGTCTACACAAACCAATCCGGACCTCAGAGTAACGCTGCTGGAGCCACTAAACGACCCTGATCACCCAGCAACTGTTGGACTTGCACAGCAAGCGTTTAACTCGCTTTCCAGTCGGCAATATATTGGGTATCCCAATTTCTTCGATCCGAAGTTGAATTTGCGCGGTAGATTTTCTAACAATCCTTCGCCTCAATGGCTTCTTCAGCCTCAGCCACAGACATTTGATTTAGTTCCATACGTGCCATTTGAGCAACCGATTGCTCCACCTAGGTAGCAGTTTGGTCTGGGATAGGACCGGTTGGAGTGCGAACTGGGTGGCGGCTGCACCTGAGTGGACTGCGTCATAAGTTGTGGTGCCGCCGGTGCGGTGAGCCGCCGATTGTCCGCGCAAGCCCGTAACTGCAACGCGCGCGCCAGCCCAGCTATGCCGCCCCCGATCTGGCGTTCATCTGCTGAAAATCACGACGCATGGCAGCCACTTTTGCTTGCAGGCGGTCCAGCCCCCCCCATCAGCGTCTGCGTCTGGCGCCCGGCCTTATTTGCCGAGTTGGTCAATGCATCCGAGCCCAGCGCGCCGACGCTCCCAAGAGCATCAATCACTCGCCTTTTCGCCGCCGCGAAGCCAAGCCCAGTGCTGTTCACCTCGCGCGAGAGGTTCAGGTACGTCCAGGCGCCGTGGATCTCGCGCCGCTGTACACTGTCGCCTTTCTAGCCCGCGACGAAGCGCTGCGCCTGCCCTGCGCCTGCCGCGTCCGGACCATCGCGCGCCGGGATCTCGTGCGGCTGGTAGGTAACGGCGAGCGCCTGCACCTGATGGGGCTACGGCGCGAGCTGTGGTGCTCGCGATGCGGCGAACCGCCCATGCTTGGATCGCTGGTCCGCCCGCGCCCCTAGCTGCCGTGGGTTGATGGAGCCGGGAAAAGCCCTGCTACGCTGCCAACCGCGGCCGGGTGTTGAGTTGCTGCTGCTCACGGCGGAGGGCGTTCACCTCGGCCCGCAGCGCCTGCAACTCGCCGACCAGCGTCTGCGTCTGCGTCTGCCGGCCGGCTTCGTTCGCCGAATTGGTCAACGCGTCCGATCCCAGCCCGCCGACCTGTTCCAGCGCCGAGATCACCCGGCCCTCGTCACGCGCGAACCCAACGCCCGTGCCGTTCACGTCGCGCGAGGCGGACAGGAACGTGCCGGCGCTGTCCCGCAGCCGCGACAAAGCCTGGAAGTCGCCGCCGAGCGCGCCGGACAGGTCGCCCGTGAACTGCGCATCCGCCGCCGACAGCCGCGATAGCGGGTTGCCGGAATTAGACCCGTCGGTGCGCAGCCCGCGCGCGAAGTCGCCCAGCCCGCCGATGACGCCGGATGCCTGGCGCGCGGCCTGGGCATTCGCGCTGTTGATGATCTCCTGCCGCTGCTGCGCCTGCGTCGCCGTCAGCAGTGCGGTGAAGCCGGCCGTCACCTCCGCGCTGGCGCCAAGTTGCTCAAGCTGTTCCTGCAAGTCGCGGAGGTTGTTCCGCGCCTGCACGTCAAACAGCAGTTGATCGGCTTCCTCGCCCATGCCGATGCTGCGGTAATAGTCCGCCCGCACGCGATCCGTGATATCGAAAAGCTGCCGGTCGCGGGCAGCAACCAGCGCGTCAATCTGCTCATTCTGCCGCGCCGTCAGATCTGCCAGCGACAGGCCAAGCCGATCCGCTTCCTCAACCACCGGCCCGAACACGCCGAGGATGCTTTGCATGCCCGCCTCGAAAGCGGACAGCGGCTCCACCAACTTGCCGAGCGGCTCGTAAATCTGCGTCACGAACTGCGCGATCTGCACCGCTTCTTCAAACTGCGCGCTCGGCCTGTTGCCCAGCGCGCGGGTCACGTTGGCGTTGTCGCTGGCGAACCGGAAGTTGCCCAGTGCCTCCGCGAAGTTGGCCGCCTGCGGCACGCCGTTGTTCGCGCCGATGGTGATGAAACCCTGCTGCACCCGCAGCCCGGCTGCCTGCATGATGAGGTTCGCGTTGGCGACGGCTTGCTGCGCCTGCGTCACCACCTCCACCGCCTGCGACGGATCGCCAGTGTAGGCCCAGTCGGACATCTCGAACTGGCCGGAGCCGGACGCGCGGAGATCCACGCCGAAAGCGTTGGTCTTCGCGCCGGGGCCAATCAAGCCGCCGGCCGCGCCGCCGATCAATCCACCGACCGCCATGCCTACCGGGCCAAAGAATGCCCCGACGCCGGTACCGATGACGGATCCAATCTGCGCATTTTGCTGGCGCGCCTGGCTGTCGCCGGCGAGGTAGCCGCCGACCATGCTGCCGCCGCCGATGCCGATGGCCGCGCCGCCCAAGTAGGCACCCCATGAACTGCCGACCGTCAGGCCCATGCTCGACGGGGCAGCCTCGGCAAACATTCCCGGCGCAGCCATCTCCGCCGCGCTCAAGCCGCCCGAGCCGAACACCTGCGATGCCAGGAAGGTGCGCGCGCTGCCGAACGCATCGGTCGGTAGGTAGTTGGACAGGCCCGAATACTGGCCGAGGCTGCTCATGAGCGAGCCTTGCCCCGAGGTCGCTCCGGTGTAGCCGATCGCCTGCGCCCCGAGGCGGATGGTCGGCTGAAATACAAGATTTGACAGCGCCTGCGCGGCGGCGCGGCGAAGGATTGAGCCGAACCCCAAAGCCAAACTTTCGAGTGGGCTCTTGCCTTGTTCGGCGCCCTCTTCCAGCGCTCTGAACGTCGTGTCCGACAGCGCATCGCCGAAGGACGAAACTGTGCTGTCGAATCGGCGCATGTTGGCTTCGGCTAGCCTGTCGTCCCGCTGCTGTTGTTGCTGTGCGGCGCGTTCAAGAGCCTGTTCGCGCCGGGTCGCCTCCGCCTGTACCGCGTTCTGCACGCGCTGCGACTGGCGCTCCGCGATCGCGTCCTGTTCGCGCTCCACGCGGCGAGCCGAGGCGATACCTTCGCGCTCCGCCCGGCTGCGGGCCTGTTCCGCCTCGCGCTCGCGGCGCCGCGTCTCAGCCTCGTTCTCGCTCTGCCCCGGCCCGTACTGGTCGCCGCCGCCGGTCACGGCCCGAAGCCGCGACATTTCCAGATCCAGCGCCGCGATGCGTGCGGAAATCTGCTCTGCCTGCTGCGCGATCCGCTCGCGCTCGGCGCGCACCACCGGATTGTCGTTGGTGCCGCCGCCGCCGATCCTGCCGTTGATGAAGGCCCGGTTCTCTTCGGCCTGCGTGGCGCCCTGGTTCAGCGCCCGCAGCGCCGCCCGCTCGGCCGTGATGCGTTCTTCGAGCCCAGCCGCCGCGGCGGCGATGCGCGCCTGCTGGAGCCGGTTCGCCTTGCTGATGGCGTCTTCGTAAATCTCGTTGCTGGCGCTGATCGCCTCTTGCAGCTTCTTTTCTGCCTCGGAGACGCCCTCGATCTTGCTGCCGAGGTCCAGGAACTGCGAGCCCAGCAGCGCCACCGTCACAACGGCGCCGGCAATCGCGCCGCCCGCGCCGAAGATGCCCGCGAATTGTGCAAACTGCACCGCAAACGCCGTCATGGCGTTCTGGCCCATCGCAACCTGGGTTGCGAAGTCCTGAACCTGAAAACCCGCCTGGCCCAAGGCGTGCCCGTAGTTGCGCGCGCCGGTCGCAGCAGCAGTGGACGCTGCCACGTTCGCAGTCATCGTCGTGGTGGCGCGCGCATGCGCAAGCGCGGCTATCTCCAGCAACTGGTTGCGCCGTTCCAGCGTGCCGATGCCAGCAGCCTCGGCCTGCTTCACCCGGTCCACGACGTTCGCATAACGGACGGTCGCGGCGTAGTTGCTGTCGACCGACCGTTGCAGCTTTTCCCACGCGGCCGTCTGCGACGTGGACGGCGCCGCCGCCTCGCCGGCCTGCTGCCCCGCCCGCCCGAACGCCTCCAGCTTAGCGCGGGCCTCCTCCGCGCCCTCGATCGCAAGCCGGACGCTGATCTGACGTGCAGCCATCTCAGCCCCTCACGTTCTGGCGGAAGGTGGCGCGGGGGGGGCGGGCGAACAGCGCTCGCAGGCTGTCTGCCAGGACCAGCGTTCGGGGTCCGACCTTGACCGCTTCCACATCGCCCATTGCGAGGCGGCGGTAGATCTCAGTCCGCGATAGGCCGGAGAGGGCGACAGCGCGCGAGATGGGGAAGGCCAGAGCCTCGGCTCCACTCGCATCGGGGTAGGCGTCAGAGGTGTTCCGCATGTCGTCTCCGGCCACACGCGGACACCCACGTGCACAGCAGGACTATAGCATACTGCGCCAGTATTCGGAACAACCATCGTCCATTGTGCAAGAATCGATCAAATCATCCGCCACGTGTCCCTGGTTATTCCATAGTGTTCCCAGCTGTTGTACTTGGTGGTTCGCGTCGAAGGCCGATGCCTCATGCGGCAGTCAATTCGACGATGCTGCGACACCGATCGGCACTACGACTGGTGCGGTCTTTTCCGGCCGGGTGCAGAACCGCCCCCACGCCTCCATCAACTGAGCACGCTTCGCCAGCAGGTCGCCGCGTTGGTACGCTGCCTCGACTTGATTGCGCACCGCGTGCGCCAGCGCCGCCTCCGCCACCTCGCGGGGGAAGTTGCTTCGCTCCGCTGCCCAATCGCGGAACGTGCTGCGGAAGCCATGCACGGTGATGTCGGTCCGCTTCAGCCTGCCCAGCAGCACCGCGCATGCCCTGGTGGACAGCGGCTTCTTGCCGCGTGGGCTGGGAAAGACGTAGGCGCCCTGCCCGCCGGGTTGCGCGCGCATCCGCTCCAGCAGCGCTACTGCCGGCGCAGACAACGGCACCCGGTGCTCCTTCCCGCCTTTCATCCGCTCGGCTGGAATGGTCCAGACCCGGTTGGCAAGGTCGATCTCTGACCATCGCGCAGCGGTCGCCTCCTGCGTACGGACTGCGGTGAGGATCAGCAACTCCAGCGCACGCGCCGCCAAGTCCGGCGAGGCCTTCAGCCGCTCAACAAATGCCGCCACCTCCGACCAAGGCAGCGCGGGATGGTGCTTGATCTTGGCAATCCGGCTGCGCCGCGGCAGCAACTTGGCGAGGTGCCCGCGCCACCGGGCGGGGTTTTCTCCGGCGCGCCATTCGCGAGCCTTGGCAAAGTCCAGGACAGCCTCCAGCCGGCCGCGCAGCACCGTCGCCGTCATGGACTTCTCATGCCACACGGGTTCCAGGGCCTTCAGCACCTCGGCGGTGCCCACCCGGTCAACCGCCACGTCTCCGAACACCGGGTAGACGTAGGCCTCCATCTGCGTGACCCACTGCACCCGGTGCTTCTCGCTCCGCCAAGCGGCCTGATGCGCGGCGTGGAAGCGCTCGGCGACTTCCTTGAAGGTGAAGCGGCTGGCGCTGGCCTCGGCTGCCTTTTCGGCGCGTCGCTTCTCCAGCGGGTCCAGGCCTTGCCTGAGCGTCTTGCGGATCGCCGCCGCCTCACCCCGCGCGTCGGCCAGTGACACGTCTGGATATGCCCCTAGGCCCATCTGCCGGGCACGTCCGTGGCGGGTGTAGCGGAACAGCCAGGACCGCTGCGACGCGTCGCGGACCTGTAGCCAGAGGCCGTCCCCGTCGCTGTAGCGGCCGGGTGCGGTGAGGGCCTTGGCCTTCAGAGCCGTCAACTTGCCTGCCATTCGATCGCTCCAGCCCACAAGGCCCAGCCCACAAGCCAGCCCACACGGCTGCACAAAATTACTGGGGATGGTCCGGGACAGCAATGGACGAATGCCCCCTAACTTGTTGAGGCAGATGAACAACTTCCGGACGGCGAGGGATGGCCGGGAACGATAATTCGGCTATGACAGCTTCAGCGCCGGCGCCCGCCCGCCGCCGCTGATCGGCGCCCTGCCCGACACCTACCTGATCGGCCGCGACGACGAGCTTGTCCTGGCGCTGCGCGGCCGCACCCGCGCCACGCTGAACCTGCGGGTGCAGCGCGACGGCAGCATCCTGACCCCCGACCTGCCACCCATCCCCGCCGCCGGCCGCACCCTCGGCGAGTTGCGCGCCGACCTCGCCGCCCGCGTCGCGCGCGACATGCCGGGCAGCGATGTCTTCGTCTCGATCGGCCAGGTGCGGCAGATCTCGGTCTTCGTGGCCGGGGAGGTGCAGCGCCCCGGCATGCAGACGCTGACGGCGCTGGGCTCCGTGCTCGATGCGCTGATGCAGGCCGGCGGGCCGCGCCGCACCGGCAGCCTGCGCGGCATCCGCGTCGAAGGCCCGCACGGTGGCCGCACCGTCGACCTCTACGCCGTCATCACCGGGGAAGGCGGCGCCGTGGACCTGACGCTGCGGGAGGGCGAGCGCATCCTGGTGCCGCCGCTCGGCAGCGTCGTCGCCATCGCCGGCGAGGTGACGCGGCCCGGCATCTACGAACTGCCGGCCCGCAGCAGCGCCGCGCCGCTGTCCGCCGTGCTGCGCCTGGCCGGCGACCCGCTGCGCCCGGCCGGCAACCGCTTCCTGGTGCAGGGAACCGATGCCGGCGGCCGCCGCAGCTTCGCCGAGATCGGCCCGCGCGACGCGGTGCGGCGCGGCGACAGCGTGCTGGTGCAGCCGGGCGCCGATGTCATCGCCAACCAGATGCGCCTCGCGGGCCACGTCACCGCGCCGGTCACCCGCGCCGTCGGCCGCGGCGGCGCGACGCTGCGCTCGCTGCTGTCCGACCCCCGCCTGGTGCGGCCGGACCCCTATCCACGACTGGCGGTGATCCTGCGGCTGGACCCGGCGACACGCGGCCGCAGCTTCGTCCCCTTCGACCTGGCGCGCATCCTGCAAGGCGCCGCGGACCTTCCCCTGGCCGAGGGCGACGAGTTGATCGTGCTCGGCAATGCCGACATCGCCTGGCTGGCCAGCCCGCCGGCGCAACGCGCGCTGCGCGGCGAAACCCCCGGCGCCGAGGCCTGCCCGGCGCTGAGCCAGCTCGCCATCGCCGCCCGCAGCGCGCCGGCCCGCTTCGCCCATGTCCGCGGCGCCGGCTTCCCCGACATCGGCGCACCGCTCTGCCCGCAGGTGTTCCTCGACTACCCGCCGCTGCTCGGCTTCCTGCTCGATTCGGCCGTGCTGCTGAGCGGGGAGGTGCGCCAGCCCGGGCTGTTCCCGCTGCTCGACGACACCGGGCTGGACCTGCTGCTGGCCGCGGCCGGTGGCGCGACGGAAGGCGCCGACCTGTCCGCGGTGGAGCTGGCGCGGGAGCCGCTGGACCAGTCCGGCGCGCAGCCGCTGTCGCGCCTGCTGCTCGACCTGCGGTCGCGCAACTTCCGCGCGGTGCGGCTTTCGCCGCGCGACGTGCTGCGGGTGCCGCGCGGCTTCAGCGACCGCGAAAGCGGGCCGGTGCGGCTGGTGGGGGAGGCGCTGCGCCCCGGCAGCTACGACATCCGCCGTGGCGAGCGGCTTTCGGAACTGCTGGCCCGCGCCGGCGGCCTGACGCCGCAGGCCTACCCCTACGGCACCGTCTTCACCCGCGACAGCGTCCGCATCCGCCAGCAGGAAGGCTTCGCGCGGACGGCGCGGGACCTGGAGGCGTCACTGATCCAGGTGGCGGCGGGGCAGGCGGTGGCGGGGGCGCGGGGCGGCGGCGTCGATGTCGGCAGCGCCATCACCGCCGGGCGGCAACTGGCCGACGCGCTGCGCCAGGCGCAGGCGGCCGGGCGGATGGTGGTGGAGGCCGACCCGGTGCAGCTTGCCGCGCATCCGGAACGCGACGTGCTGCTGGAGCCGGGCGACCTGATCGTCATCCCGAAGCGCCCGAACGAGGTCACCGTCGTCGGCGCCGTGCTGAACCCCGGCAGCCTGCAATTCCGCAGCGGCTGGCGCGCCAACGATTACGCCCGCGCCGCCGGTGGCCCGCAGCGCTTCGCCGATGCCGCGCGCGCCTTCGTCGTGCTGCCGAACGGCCAGGCGGCGCCCGCGGGCCTGTCCGGCTGGCAGGCCGGCGGCCCGCCGATTCCGCCCGGCAGCCTGGTGGTGGTGCCGCAGGACCCCTCTCCCTTCGAAACCTGGGGCTTCATCCGCGACCTGACCCAGGTGCTGAGCCAGGTGACGATCTCCTCCGCCGCGCTGGCGGTGATCGCGCGGGAGCTGCGTTGAGGGAGGGGGGCGCGGGTTGTTCGGGGGGGGGGGACCCCCCCCCCCCCCCCCAGGGGAAAAAGGCTCCCCCAAACCCCCCCCCCCCCCCCGAA
>NZ_JBHMFT010000050.1:0-19483 GCF_051433195.1 Falsiroseomonas sp. E2-1-a20
CGGGCATCAGGCGCTAAACTTTGCTCAGTAGATGCGCGTGTAAAACTGGCACACGGCTGCGAGGCGGCTGAGCATCTCGATGCCGCGGTGGATTAGCTTGCTGTCGGTAAGATGCGTCACCGCCTCAGGCAGGATGGTGGTGTCAATGGTGACGCGCTCGAAGTGCTTCGGCTCGGCGACCGCGGTGCGCTGCGCAGCGGCCAGTATCTTGGCGAGCAGCAGATCGAGCTGAGTCGCGCAGCTACAGTTCATTGCATACTTGAAAGTACGCGGTGGCATCCCCATATCTGTGGCTCGAGAGGCACGATCCCGCCCGGCTCCGCGACGCCCTCGCCCCCCCGACTGCAACCACTTTAGCTTCTGGGGCGAGGCCGTCTGAGCCGGCCGGGCGCTGGATCTGACCAAGGCCCCGGCAACGAGGCCCGCTGGCCATCCCGCGCCGCTCCTGCTTCGGCAGGGGAGGGGACGCTGGCCTCTCGCCACCCCTGTCATCCCACCCCGGCGGACACCGGCCGCGTCATCCCGACGCCGCCCGTGCCCGGCACCGCGCATCCGGCACTGAGCCGGCCGCTTCTGCGAACCATTCCCCTGCCAGCGGTGGCACGGAGGGTGCCGACGACAGGGTCACCCGGCGCCGCCCCAGACCAGCCGGGGAGGGGGCGCCGGTCCGCCGCGCCACGACGCGGCTTTGGCGCGGGCCGTTGCCCGCGCTCGCTACCACACCAGCCTGGGTTCAGCTCGGCAGCCCCGCAGTGCGCCCCCCAGGGCCCGCCACGGCGGCGGCCGGGCTGAACCTCGTCTGCTGCCTCCTCACCCGCCTCCGCCTTCTCCGCCCTCTCCGGCTGGTCTCGGTAGCTCCCAAGCCGACCGTCGCGGCCCCTTGAGCAAGGCCGAACCCAGTGTTGGAGATCCCATAACCACCACCACCCTCAGCTACCAGGGCAGCCGCATCCGCCTGCGCGGCGCCATGCTGAACCTGACCGACATGTGGCAGGCCGCAGACCGGCCACCGAACCGGCGCCCCTCCGACTGGCTCGCCCTCGAGGAGACCGCGCGCTTCCGCACCCATGCCGGCACCCACGCGTCCAACGTTGACGACCTGTTCGCGCCAAATGCCGGCCTCGCCGGTATTTGCCACCTCGACAGCGATGGCCTCGTCGCCACCCTCCGCGGCAACCAGGGCGGTACCTGGGCGCACTGGCAGCTCGCGCTGACCTACGCCCGCTACCTCTCGCCGCCGTTCCACCTCTGGTGCAACACCGTCCTCCGCGCCGCCATGCAGCGGCCGGACGACGCACCCGCCGTGGGCCATGACCCGCTGCGGGCGCATCTCGACCAGCAGTTCCAGCGGCTGCATCACCGGCTCGACATCCTCGATGTCCTCGACCGGCATGCCGCCGACCTGATGTTCCTGACGCTCTCGACGCAGGACCTGCTGCTCGGCACCAGGCGGAACTTCTCGGAGGCGAGCCAGGCGGCCATCCGCCGCGCGGTGGCGGCCGAGCCCTATGGCGGACAGTGCCCCTGCTGCGAGAACACGCGCGTGCTCACCCGGGCGGGCGGGTCGGCAGAGGGCGCCGAGTTCGACCACTTCTTCCATCGCGGCCTGAACCGGCCGGAGCATGGCTGGTTGATCTGCGCGAACTGCCACATCGAGCTGAACCGCGACGGCTACCTGCTGCGGTTCAGCCACATGCCCAGGTTCCGCGCCTTCCAGGCGGCGGTGCTCGAGCAGCGCCGCCGCGGCCGCATGCGCCTCGGCAGCACGGCGGAGTAGCCGCCCAACCCAGCCCTCCCCAGTGGAGGGCGCCAGAGCCCCATGATCTCAGCACGAGGTCATGGGGCTCTTCGCGTTCTTGAGCTGTCGTATCCTACCGTCGGGCCGGCTTCGCGATGCGCTGGCGGAGAGCAAGTGGAATGGGGTGAGGCACCGCCGGCCCTTCGCTAACTTGCTCTGCGACTACGCTTCATCCGATTTGTTCTACGACAATAGGAGGCACAAGGGTTAGGCTTCTTTACTAATCTTTGGAACGCATCAGAGGCACAGACATGATTCGAATCGAGAAAAAGGGAGAAGACTTTTTTGTCCTTATTCCTAGGGAAAGCGACGAGCTTGTTCGAGGAGCTATTATCATGGCGTCTATAGCTCACCCACCAACACGCGTTGATGATCCGAAAACCCTTAAAGCCTACCGTGGAACCTGCCGCTTTGCGATAGACGCCTTTCTAAAGGCTGTACCGGCTGCTGCGGGTGGGATACTTCCCTATCCAGAGGATATACTGAGAATTTCAGCGCTCGAAGCCAAGCGCATTCACGATCAAACTGATTGGACTGTCCGGAGAATGATCGCGGCGGCGGACACGCTGTCGCCTGAGATAGAGTCCGTTGTAAAAGGAAGTAAGCACAGCAGGACAACCAGGACATTAGATCGAATGATCCAGGATTATTTTGGACAACAGTTCGAAGATAGTGAAAAAGCGAAAAAATCCGGGGAGCATGTTCGTTGGCCATTTATTATAGGGGATGTTAATTTCGAGCAGAGAGTAATTCGCAAAAGCCTGCCAGTCCTACATATTGCAGCAGCTATTTTGTATTCATATTTATGGGTAATTCTAGGTCATAGGGACAAGGACGAAAAAATTATGAAAGAATTCGGTTATAATCTCGACAGCTCTGGAATAAAGGTCCCGAAATTCGATTATAGGAAGTTGGTTTTCCATTCCGAAGCGCAGAAATTCATACTGAAAGCGGCTGAAGATCTGGAATCTGTTGTGCCTTTTATGCAGCCTGCACCCCGAAAAGGATTGATTCGAATTCGCGAATTATAACCTTTAGAGCTAGGTTCATGTAAATCGACCTGTGCTGAACCTCCGGTGTTGGCCGCTTCTGGCACACCGGCGACATGCACACCCTCCCCGCTTCCTCCCTACGCTTCCCTAGGCCCCAACGCCTGATCAGGGCGTTGCACCCGCGCTGCGCGTCACTCGCATGACAAAAACCTCTTGCAGAGGCGCCGCCTCAGCCCGTGCTTCCGCATCCCCAGGGATGAGCAGGGATCTCCCGATCCTGCCTCGCCCTTCGGAACACGAACCCTTCCCCTGCAGTATCTCTGTGCCGTGCGCTGCTCCACGTCCTGACGCAGCCGACGAAGGATTGGACCGGCCTCTGAAGCCGCTGCTGTCGGTCGCCGACGTCATGGCCCTCTTCAACCGCTCCGAGCGCACGATCCGCCGCTGGGTCGCGAAGGGCTACCTGCCGTCAGTGCCGGTCGGGGGAGCCGTGTTCTTCCGGGAGGAGGACGTCCGCGCGCTGATCGCCGGGCGCCTCAGCCGCCGCGTCCTGGCCCGCTCGCAAGCGCCGGTCGGCGACCCTGCAGCGCCCGCAGACACTCCAGGCGATGATCCCTCCAAGTGACTGAATTGGCGTGAATAGCGAGGCCATCGTGAGTACCTCACGCGCCAATCCGCAGGAGACTGGAAAGTACTGTAGTCCCGAATGTCCGCAACTGACCGGAGTTGGCCACATGCATATCAAACCCCCCTCTCTCCTCGCCAATCTGCCCCTGGGCTCGGCCGCTGAGCCGCCGCTCAATGTGGCGGATGCCCAGCTTCTCATCGCCGGTTGGACCGACCTTTCGGACAGCCGGCGTCGGGATCTTGTCTCCAACCTTGCCACCGTCGCGCGCATGGCGGGCCTGCCCCCAAGGGAGGTGCTGCTGACGCCCGCGAGCCTGCGCGAAAGGGTGCTCGACCGTTCCGCGGCAGGCCACGGCATCAGCCACAGCACCATGCGCACCGTGCTCTCGGGTCTGCGCTACGTGATGCGCCGGAGCGGCGTCATCGACCACGCGGGCGGCCAACTCATCCCGGCCTGGGAGGCCGAACTCGATCGCCTCAACACGTATCAGAGAGCCGGGCTGATCGGCCTGGCACGCTTCTGCTCCGCGAACGGCATCCCGCCCGAGGCGGTCTGCCGCGAGACCTTCGCCGCCTTCGAGACTTACCTCAGGACGCGGACCGTGACGACGCTCCCGCGCAAGGCCGTCGGCGCGGCGCGCACCAGCTGGGACCGCGTCAGCACCCGTGTCCCTGGCTGGACCGGGCGGGCAGTCGGGCGCCTCGGGAACAAGAACGCCTATGTCCTGGGGCTTTCGGCCTTTCCGGAGAGCTTTCAAGCCGCCATTGCCAGCTTCGGGCAGCAACTGGGTGCTGGCGCCCTCGACGATTTCGGCAGCACCGAACCCTTCGATGACGATCCGGACTTCCTGATCCCAACGGGCCGGCTGCGCGCCTCGACCGTGGCACTGCGCCAGTCGCACGCCCGCTGGGCGGCCAGCGCCCTGGTGGCGAGCGGCGTGCCGATCGCCGAGGTCACCTCGCTGGCGAGCCTGGTCACGCCGCTGAGCCGGGCCAAGGCCGCGCTCCGCTATCTGTACGCCCGCGCCGGGGGCAACCCCTCGGCGGCGGGCCACCACGTCGGCGAGGTGCTGGCCATGATCGCCAGGCACCACGTCCGGCTCGACCCCAAGGCGGTGGCGCAGATCCAGCGCTGGCGAAAGCCGGTGACGCTCAGCTACCGGGGGATGACCGAGAAGAACGAGCGCCAGATCCGCGAGATAATGCAGCCCGCTCGCCATGAGGAGTTGATGCAGCTACCCAAGGCCTTCATGGAGGCCGCGCGCCTGCTGCGCGCCACCTCGCCAGATCAGGCCCGCTCGCTTGCGCTGCGGGCCGTGCTGGTCGGGATCCTGACCAAGCTGCCGGTGCGGCTTGCCAACCTCGTCGGGCTGCGGCTCGACCGGCACCTGCAACGGCCCGATCCGAAGCGAAGCCGTATCACGCACCTCCTGGTCCCGGCAGAGGAGACGAAGAACCGGCGGCCCATCAGCCTGCCGGTGTCGCGGGACACGGCGGAGCTGATTGAGGAATGGATCACCGACTACCGGGCGCCCTCCGTGCCAGGCTGCGCCTACGTGTTCCCCATCCAGGGTATTGGCGACCGGCCGATGTCGCACCAGGGCCTGCGTGACGCGGTCAAGGATGCGCTGCGCACCTATGTCGGGGTGGTCCTGACACCGCACCAGTTCCGGCACCTCGCCGCCCGGCTTTTCCTGGAGGCCTTCCCTGGCCACTACGAGGAGGTGCGGCAACTGCTCGGTCACGAGTCCATCGTCTCCACGACCAGGCACTACAGCGGCATCGAGAGCGAGGCGAGCGCGCGCCGCTACGACGAGGATGTGCTGGGCCAGCGTCGCCCCGGCCGCGCCGGGCGCGGCGGCCCCGTCCCGGGACGGCCCAAGACCCCCCGGAAGCGGCGCGGCTGACATGGCACAGTCCGACAAGCCCCGCCTCATCTGGCCACTCGCGTGGTGGCCGGAGGGCGATCGGGCGGCCTGGGTACTCGGCTGCACCCCGGGCGACCCGTTCGATGATCCGTACTACGGCGCCTCCCTGCGCAAGACGTCGCAGGGCAAGGTTCGCAAGGGCTACGGCCGCTGGCTGAGTTTCCTCGCAGCGCAGGGCTGGCTCGATGCGGCGCAGCCGCCGCTCGCGCGGGTCACGCCGGCGCGCCTGCGGGCCTACTTCCGCGCCCTGCGCGCGGCCGGCAACGCCGACTGGACCATCATCGGCCGCTTCGGCGAACTCGGCGTGGCCATGAAAATCCTTGCACCGGGAGAGGACGTGTCCTGGATCCGAAAGCCCCATGGCGTGACGGTCTACGCCCTGCTGCCGAAGCGGCAGCGAGCGCTGCTGGTGCCGGACATCCGCGTGCTGTTCGCGTGGGGGCTGCAGATGATGGACGAGGCGGCACCGCCGCTGGGACGGCATTGGCTGATCTCCTACCGCGACGGGCTGCTGATTGCCATGTTCGCCGCCCGCGGCCGGCGCCTGCGTTCCATGGCGCTGTTGTGCGTCGGACATGAGTTGATCGAGCGCGACGGGCGCTTCCGGATCGAGCTCACGCCGGATCAGGTGAAGACACCCAAGCCCGACCGCTTCAATCTGCCGGATCGGTTGACGCCCTACCTGCGGCGCTACCTCGATGTTATCCGCCCGGCCCTGTTGCGCTGCCGGGAGGAGGACGCCCTCTGGATCAGCAAGGACGGCGCGCCGTTGACCGAGGATGCCATCTACACCCGCATGACGAAGCTGACGCTGCAGCGCTTTGGACAAAGCTTCGGCCCGCACCGGTTCCGCCACTCGATCGGCACCACGGCGCCGCTGCTTGCGCCTGATCATCCGGGTCTTGCCGCCGGGCTGCTCGGCATCTCGGCGGATGTGCTCGAACAGCACTACAACCGGAGCAGTCAATGCCAAGCCGGGGAGCGCTTCGCGAAGCTGGTGGAACAACGGCGACAGCGACGGCCCAATGCGGCTGGCCGCCAGCTATTTGGAAAACGGGGCGCTATTGAGGATGATGGGATGTCACATTGATGCACAGGGTTCCGGCCCATCCTGCGGAAAAGGAGACCGTAGCAGATGTGGACCAGAGAAGGCAGGGCACGGCATAGGTCGCCAGTCGATGATCAGTCACGCACCCACTGCGGCGGCGCGTGTCAGGTTCCGCAATCCGGCCTGCCCCTCCGCCTGCCAGCCACGCAAATTGGCCACGAGGGCCGGTAGCGCCTGCTGCATATAGATGTCGCTGACGCCGCCGACATGCGGCGTGATGATGACGTTGGGCAGGCCCCACAGCGGGTTGTCCGCGGGCAGCGGCTCGACCGCGAAGACGTCAAGCCCCGCACCCGCAATGCGTCGCTCGGCGAGGCAGGCCAGCAGCGCCGCTTCGTCCACCACCGCCCCGCGGGCGATGTTCACCAGGAACGCATCTGGTCGCATCGCTGCCAGCACGCCGGCGTCCACGATGTGCCGCGTCGTTGCGGAGAACGGGACCAGGACGACGAGGAAGTCGGCCTGCGCCGCCGCATCCGCCAGCACCTCGCGCGGCAGGATCCTGTCGAAATGAGGTGCCTCCTGACGCCCGGCGCTGACACCGATCACCCGCATGCCGAACAGCCGGCAGCGCTCGGCAAGGTGCTCCGCGATCGAGCCGACGCCGAGGATCGTCACGGTGCGCCCATGCAACAGCTTCTGCGGCCTGCGATCCCAGATGCGGGCAGCCTGGCGTTCCAGAGTGCCGCGGATGTCGCGCAACAGCGACAGCATCAGCAGGAAGGTGAGTTCGGCCATCTGCGGACCTTGGATACCGCGCATTGCGGTAACCACCACCTCCGGTCGCAACTCCGGCAGCGCCTCCAGCTGATCGGTTCCCGTCGTCAGCGCCTGGATCCAGCGCAGCCTGGGAGCCGCAGCCAGAACGCGGCCAGGGATGACATGGGCGAGACCAATGATGATCTCGGCCTCCGCCGCCTCGCGGAGCGTGGCCGCCTCGTCGGTGGCCAGGACGTAGTCGTAGCCTGGCGCGGCGGCGGCGAGGTCCTCCAGCGCCAGATCGACCCCCTCGCCGAAGACCAGGACCTTCACGCGATTTCGCGGCGGACGATGGCCGCGCCATCCGCCAGCGCCTTCAGCTTGGCGAAGGCCCTCTCCCGCGGCAGGTACTTCATGCCGCAATCCGGCGCCGGCACAAGGCGTTCCGGCGGCAGCACCTGCAACGCCGCGCGGATGCGCGCGGCCACCTGGTCCGGCGTCTCGACCTCCGTCATGCCCAGGTCGATCACGCCGACCATGATCGTCTTGCCCGGCAGATCCTTCAGGATACCGAGATCGAGCTTCGGCTGCGCCGCCTCGATCGAGATCTGCTGCGCCGACGCCGCGGAGAGTTCCGGCAGGAAGGAGTAGCCGGTGGGCTTGCTGCTCACCATGGCGGCGTAGCCGAAGCAGAGATGCACGACCGTCGTGCCCTCGATCCCCTCCAGCGCCCGGTTGATGGCAGCCACGGCGAAGCGCCGCGCGCGCTCCGGGAAGGCCTGCATCCAGGGCTCGTCGAGCTGGATGACATCGGCGCCGGCCGCCTTCAGCTTCCGGATCTCCTCGTTCAGGGCCGCGGCGAAGTCCATCGCAACCTCGGCTTCGTCACCGTAGAACTCGTTCTTGCACTGCGCTGTCATGGTGAAGGGGCCCGGCAGCGTGATCTTGACCTGCCGGTCGGTGTTGGCGCGGGCAAAGGCGACGTCGCGCACTTCCACCGCCCGGGTGCGGCGGATGCGGCCGACGACGCGGGGAACCAGCGTCGGCTTTCCGGTGCGGCCCGTGATCTCGGCGGGTATGGCGTGTTCGATCCCCTCCAGGGCGCAGGAGAAGTGGTTCGAATAGCTCTCCCGCCGAATCTCGCCATCGGTGATGATGTCGATCCCGGCGCGCTCCATGTCCCGGATGGCCAGGCGCGTCGCATCGTCCTGCGCCTGCTCCAGCAGGCTTTCCTCCACGCGCCAGACATCCGGCGTCCGGATGCGCGGCACCAGCCGGCCTCGCAGCTTCTCATGATCGACCAGCCAAGCGGGCTGCGGATAGCTGCCGACGACGGTGGTGGGCAGCAGGGGCAGCTTCTGGGTCATGCTTGCGTCCTCCGGAGGCGCCGGGCTCCGCCGGCTCACAGGCACCGCCAGGCACCTATGCCTGTGGAATATCGTTTTTCCTTTGACCTTGATAGCGTCTTTCGCCATCTCTCGGCCATGGCCAACGCCGCATCCCAACGCACGACCCCGACCGCCATCACTCTCGCCATGCCTGGGGCGGAGGAGGCTCGGACGCTGACTTCGGCAGTCCACGCCTGCCTCCGGGCCGACCTGATTGCCTGCCGGATACTGCCGGGGGAAAAGCTGCCGATCGTGCTGCTGAGCCAGCGCTTCCGGGTCAGCGCCGCCATCGTGCGGGAAGCATTGTCGCGACTGGTGGCCGATGGGCTGGTGGTGGCGGAGGACCAGCGCGGCTTTCGCGCCAGCCCGCTGACGCTGGCGGACCTGCAGGACCTGGCCGAGACCCGCATCGAGATCGAATGCCTCACCCTGCGGCGCTCCATGGCGCGCGGCGGCGCGGCGTGGCAGGAATCGGTTCAGGTGGCTTGGAAGGCGCTGCGCGCCATCCGGCATCCGCCGCCCGAGGCGCCGGCCGAGGAACATGACGCCTGGTCCGCGCTGCATGCTCGCTTCCACGCCGCCCTGGTCGGCGGTTGTGGGCTGGATTGGTTGATGCGGTTCCGCACCACGCTGTATGAGCAGAGCGAACGCTACCGCCGCATGTCGCGATTCGTCCGCGGTCTGTCCCGCGACGTGGCAGCCGAGCATGACCAAATTTTTCGTGCGGTGATGCAGGGTGACGCCGGCCAGGCGGTGGCGCTACTGGCCGCGCATCTCCAGCGCACGGCGGACGACATCGCCAACGCCGCGCGCAACCAGGGCCTCAGCGATCAAGGGCCGCGGATCGCGGGCGGCGGCAGCCGATGGGGGCAAGGTGCCTGATCTCACGCTGACATTCGACAACGGGCCGGAGCCGGCGGTGACGCCGGAGGTGCTCGATATCCTGGCCGTGCGCGGCCTTCTCGCCACCTTCTTCGTGATCGGCAGCAAGGCGGCGACGCCGCAGGGCCAAGCCCTGATGCGGCGCGCCTGGCGTGATGGCCACTGGATCGGCAACCACAGCTGGAGCCACTCGACGCCGTTCGGCCAGGTGGAGGAGCCAGGCATCGTCACCGCGGAAATCGAACGTACGCAGGCCGCGATCGGGGAGCTTGCGCACCCGCTTCGGCTGTTCCGCCCCTTCGGCGGCGGCGGTCACCTGGACCGCCGCCTGCTGAATGCGGAAGCGGTGCGACTGCTCCGCGACGGGGGCTACAGCTGCGTCACCTGGAACGCGGTGCCACGCGATTTCGCCGATCCGGAGGGCTGGTGCGACACCGCCCTCGACCAAATCGGCCGGCAGGACTGGACGCTGATGGTACTGCACGACCTGCCGAACGGCGCCGTCGCGCATCTGCCGCGCTTCCTGGACGAGGCCGCGTCGCGCGGCTTCAGGTTCCGCCAGGAAATTCCGCAGGACTGCATGCCGATCCGGATAGGCGTGGCCGGAGACCTCTCCGGTCTCGTCACGCCGGATGCCACGGCCGCGGGCTGACACACAAATATCGATTTTTCCTTGACGTGGTGACGCACCGCGTGGAACCGTCCTGGCCACAAAGAAAAAATAAGGAGGGGACCCCATGCGAAGCACGACGCGCCGTGGGCTGCTGGCGGCAACAGGAACGATGGTCGCGGCCGCGCCCTTCATGGCGCGCGCCCAGGCGGGCTACCCGAGCCGCAACCTTTCCCTCATCTCGCCAGCCGCGCCGGGCAGCCAGACCGACATCTTCTCCCGCATCCTCGCCGCGCCACTGGGCCAGCGCCTCGGCCGCACCGTGGTGGTGGAGAACCGGCCGGGCGCCGGTGGCATCGTCGGCACGCTGGCCACGGTGCGCGCCGCGCCAGATGGCCACACCATCCTCTATGCCTCGAACAGTGGCTTCCTGATCTCGCCGCACCTGCGTCGGCCGCCGCCGTACAACACCCCGCGCGACCTGGAGCCGATCGCGATCACGCTGAGCGGACCCTCGGTGATTGTCGTCAACCAGAATGTGGCGGCGACGACGGTTGAGGACTTCGTCTCGGAGCTTCGCGCCAACCCGGGCAAGTACAACCTGGGCAGCCACGGTGTCGGCGCCTTCAGCCATGTCGCCATGGAGATGTTCATGGGCCAGACGCGCACGGAGATGGTTCACCTGCCCTACAACGGCGGCGGCCCGCTGGGCGCCGCCTTCCTCGCCGGCGATGTCCATGTCGCGCTGCTGGACGTGCTGACCGCGCGGCCGCTGATCTCGTCCGGCCGCGGACGCGTACTGGCCACGGTGGGCGAGCGACGGTCCCCTATCTTCCCCGACGCGCCGCTGGTCTCGGAGACCGTCGCGCCCGGCCTCGCGATGGATTTCTGGCTTGGCCTGCTCGCGCCCGCGGGCACTCCGACCGAGATCATCGAGCGCCTGCACAAGGAGATCACGGAGATCACCCGCAGCGACGAGATCCGCGGCCGCGCCGCCGAGGTCTCCATGCTGACGGAGCCGCTGTCCCTGCCCGCGCTGCGTGCCAAGGTGGAGCGGGAGTGGGAGGAATGGGGCCGCGTCATCCGCGACCGCAACATCGGCATCACATGAGCGAAGCCGCGATGACGGAGGATGAGCGCCGCGCGATCGAGCAGGACTGCCTGAAGCTCATCGCCACCTACGCCGTCGCCGCGGACCGCTACGACGAGGACCGCTTCGTCGGCATCTTCACGGAGGACGGCGCCTGGATCCGTCCGAAGGCGAGCCTGCAGGGCCACGAGGCGCTGCGGACCTTCATGCGGCAGCGCCCACGCGCGCCGGTGGTGCGGCATGTTTCCACCAACGCGCTGGTGGATGTGACGGGGCCGGACACGGCGCGCGGCATCTCCTACGCCACCGTGTACCGGCACGACGGCGATGCGGCGGGCGAGGCGCCGCTGGCCGGACCGGATTCGATCGTCGAGTACCATGACGAGTTCGTCCGCACGCCCGCCGGATGGCGCATCCGCATCCGACGCTCGATCTCCATCTTTCGCCGATCCTGACGACTTGAACCGGAGCCCCGACCATGGCGCGCGTGCCCCTGCCGAGCCGGGAGGACTATCCCGAGGACTACCGGGCAACCTATGACCGCATGCAGCGGGAGCGCGGCGTTCCGACGCCGCACGTCTTCCTTGCGCTGGCCAACATGCCCAACCTTATGGAGGCGCTGCTGACCTTCACGCGGGAGATGCGGCACGGTTCGGTGATGGACCAGCACCACCGCGAGCTCGGCATCATGATGACCGCGCGCACCGCCAATTCCGCCTATGAGTTCGACCACCACTGGAACCACGCGATCCGCGCTGGAGTTACGCATGCCCAGCTCGAGGCGCTCGACGCCTGGGAAACCTCGCCGCTGTTCAATGACCGGGAACGTGCCGTATGCCGCTACGCCGTCGAGGCGACGCGGGACATCGAGGTGAGCGACGAGACCTGGAACGCGCTGGTCCCGGCCTTCACGCTGCGCGAGGCGATGGACCTCGTCATGGCGGTGGCCTGGTACAACGCGGTAGCCCGCATCAACGGGCCGCTGAAGGTCGAGAACGAACCCTGGTTCAGGAAGATCTGAGCCGATCCGGAGTCCGCGCCATGGCGATCCCGCCGCCCCTCCACTACCCGCCCTTCAACATCACGCGTTCCAGCCATGTGGTGCTGACGGTGCGCGACCTTGCTGCCAGCATCGCCTTCTATACCCGCGTCATCGGCCTGGTGGTGACGGAACAGGACGACGATACGGCCTGGCTGCGCGGCATCGAGGAGATCGCCCACCACAGCCTGGTGCTGCGCGCAACCACGGAGGCGCCCGCCTGCGAGCGCGTCGGGCTGCGGGTGCAGACGGAGGAGGAACTCGACAAGGCGGCCGCGCATTTCGCCGCCTGCGGCCTGCCGTCGCGGTTCGTCGAGGTGCCGTACCAGGGCAGGACACTGCATGCCGCCGATCCCATGGGGACGCCGCTGGAGCTCTGTGCGCGCATGCCGGCGGTCGATCGCAGGTTGCTGCAGACGGACCATCATCCTGGCGGCGCGGCGCTGCGCTTCGACCACAAGCAGATCCACATGGTAGACGTGCCGGCGGCCTGCGCCTTCTACACCTCGCTCGGCTTTCGCACCTCGGACTACATCGTGGGCCGGCCGCATGAAGCGCTGGTGGGCGCCTTCATGCACCGCAAGGACATTCCGTGGGATCTGGTCTTCCTGGCGGGGCCGGGGCCTCGGCTGCACCACTTCGCCTACGTCACGCCGAGCATGATCGACATGTTTCGCGCCTGCGATGCCGCGGGGCTGCACAAGTATGGTTCCTCCGTGGAGCGAGGTCCCGGCCGGCATGGGCTTGGCCATGTCCAGTACGTCTATTTTCGTGATCCGGATGGGCATCGCGTCGAATTGGTGCTGGAAGCGCCGCACCACATGACCGACCTGGAGCAGGAGCCCGTGCGCTGGGATGCCGCACGCCGGGCGAACACCATGGACTGGGGGTATCCGCCGCCACGCTGCTGGTTCGACGACGCGACGATCTTCACCGGCGTAACTCCTGCGGCCTACACGCCCCCGGCGGACCGGGTCGCGCTCGAGGACTATCTGGCGGTGCGCGCCGCGCCTCGAGAAGGCGGCTAGCCTGGAGATCGAGAGCTTCGGGCAGTGGGGCGCGGGCTGATGAGGCACACGCCGCAACTCCCAAGGTCGCTGCGAGGTGTGGTCACTGCGGTACCAGACATGCAGGCGAGGGAGGCGGTCGACCGATCCGCAGAAATGACCCAGATTGTCCTGCACGTCGCCGCGCTGGTGGCGGCAGGAGCTCAGGCATGGCGTTGATGGTCTTCCTCAATCGCGTCCAGTTCGCCGAGGGGGCCCTGGCCGAACTGTCCGCCGAACTGGCACTCGCCGGCATCCGGCGGCCGCTGGTCGTCACCGATCCGGGCGTTGTTGCAGCGGGCCTGCTGGACCGCCTGCGTGCCGCACTGCCCGCCGGAATGTCCTGCGCGGTGTTCGACGCTACTCCGGCCAACCCCACCGAGGCCGCTCTGCGCGCGGCGACCGCCGAATTTCTCTCGCACGGCGCGGATGGATTGATCGGCCTGGGCGGCGGATCGTCGCTTGATCTCGCCAAGGCTGTCGCGCTGGTTGCGACACATCCGGCCGCGCCATTGGCGCACTACGCGGTGGTGGAGGGCGGCCTAGGGCGCATCACCGCTGCGGCCGCGCCATTGGTCGCAGTGCCGACCACGGCGGGCACCGGCAGCGAAGTCAGCCGCGGCGCACTGATCGTGCTGGATGACGGGCGCAAGGTCTCGATTGGCAGCCCCCACCTGATCCCGCGCGTGGCGATCTGCGACCCGCTGCTGACACTCGGCCTGCCGCCACGGTTGACCGCAGGCACCGGCATGGACGCCCTGGCGCATTGCATCGAGACGCTGTGCTCGCCGCGCGAGAACCCGATCGCCGACTCCATCGCGCTGGACGGGCTGCGGCGTGGTTGGCGGGCGCTGCCGATGGCGGTGGCGGATGGTGGCGATCACGCCGCGCGCGCGGCGATGATGCTGACCTCGGTGCAGGGCGCGCTGGCTTTTCAGAAGGGGCTGGGCGCGGTGCATGCGCTGTCGCATGCCCTGGGCGCACTGCCCGTCTCGCCGCATCACGGCACGCTCAACGCCGTGCTGCTGCCGCATGTGCTGCGCTTCAACGAGGCATCCATCGCCGCCGTTCTGCCGGCGCTGGCAGCGGCGATGGGCTTGCCCGGGGCCGCCGCGGTGGCGCCGGCGATCACTGCGCGCAGCGCGGAGATCGGCTTGCCGGCCGGGCTCGCGGCGATGGGCATCGCGGCGGATCTGCTGCCTGCCATCGCCGCCGCCGCGTTGCGTGACCACCATCACCTAACAAATCCGCGCCGCGCGACGGAGGCGGACTACCTCCGCCTGTTGCGTGACGCCCATCCGGGAGGCGCCGCATGAGCCCTGAGCCGCGCACGATGTTCGAGAAGGTGTGGGACCGCCACCGCGTGCTGGAGCGCGAGGATGGCCAGACCCTGCTCTACGTGGACCGCCATCTGCTGCATGACGGCACGGCACCGGCCTTCGAGATGCTGAAGACGCGCGGCCAGAAGATGCGCGCGCCGGAGCGCACCTTTGCCACACCCGACCACTACATGCCGACGGACACCCGCATCGCCGCGGAGATCCCGGACCCTGCGTTGCGCGAGATGGTCCTGTCGCTGGAACGCAATGCGGCGGCGGAGGGCTTCGCGCTGTATGGCCTGGATGACCCGCGCCAGGGGATCGTGCATGTGGTGGGACCTGAACTCGGGATCAGCCAGCCCGGCATGATCATTGTCTGCGGCGACAGCCATACCTCCACCCATGGCGCCCTTGGCGCGCTGGCCTTCGGCATCGGCATGACCGAAGTGGCACATGTGCTGGCGACGCAGTGCCTTTGGCAGCGCAAGCCGCGCACCATGCGCATCGCCATCGAGGGAACGCTTGGCGCCGGCGTCACCGCCAAGGACGTGATCCTGCACGTCATTGCCACTATCGGCACCGCCGGCGCTACTGGACATGTCATCGAATATGCCGGCTCCGCGGTGCGGGAACTTTCGATGGAGGGTCGGCTGACGTTGTGCAACATGACCATCGAGGCCGGCGCGCGGGCTGGCATGGTCGCGCCGGATGAGACCACCTTCGCCTTCCTCGCCGGCCGCGAGAACGTGCCTTCCGGTGCGGCCTGGGACGCCGCCGTCCGGCGCTGGCGAAGCCTGGCCAGCGACGAAGGCGCGACCTTCGACCGGACCGTCGAGATCGACGCGGCAACGATCGCGCCGACCGTCACCTGGGGCACCTCGCCACAGGAAGCTGTGGCCGTGGATGGCCGTGTGCCTGACCCCGTCACGGCGCCGAGTGCCAGCCGACGCGCTGAAATGCAGGAGATGCTGGACTACATGGGCTTGGCAGCCGGGCAGCTCCTGGCTGAGATCCCGGTCGATCGCGTCTTCATCGGATCCTGTACCAATGGCCGCATCGAGGATCTGCGGGCGGCTGCCGGCGTCGCCCGCGGCCGCCGGGTGGCGGAAGGCGTCACCGCCTGGGTGGTGCCGGGCTCGGCGCAGGTGAAGCGACAGGCGGAGGCGGAGGGGCTTGACCGCATCTTCCGCGAGGCCGGTTTCGCCTGGCGCGAGTCCGGCTGCTCCATGTGCCTTGGTACCAATGGCGAGATCGCGGCGCCGGGGCAGCGCGTCGCCTCTACCTCCAACCGCAATTTTCGTGGACGCCAGGGTCCAGGCGTACGCACCCACCTGATGAACCCGGCAATGGCGGCCGCGGCGGCGGTGACTGGGCATATCACCGACGTCCGCCGCCTGATGGAGGCCGGATGATGCAGCCCTTCGGGACCGTACGCTCGGTCGCGGTGCCCTTCGCCCGCGACAACATCGACACCGACCAGATCCTGCCGGCGCGCTTCCTGCACCTGGCGCGGAACGCCGACCATGGCGCCTGCCTGTTCCGCGACCTGCGCTATGGCGCCGATGGCAGCGAAGTCGAGCAGTTCCCACTCAACCGCCCAGCATGGCGCAGCGGCCGAATCGCGCTCGGCGGCGAGAACTTTGCCTGCGGCTCTTCGCGGGAGAACGCGGTCTGGGCGATGCATGGGCATGGCTTTCGCGCCGTCATCGCCCCCTCCTTCGGCGACATCTTTGCCCAGAACGGGCTGAAGAATGGCCTGCTGCCGGTCCGCCTGCCGGCGGCGACGGTTGCGGCGATGATTGCGCAGGCGGAAGCTGTGCCGGAGGGGGAGGTGACGGTGGACCTGGAAACCCAGACTGTCACCGCCGCCGACGGCACCGTCCACCCGTTCGAGGTGGATCCCTTCGCGCGGAAATGCCTGCTCGAGGGCATCGACGAGATGAGTTTCACCCTCTCGCACCACGAGGACATCGCCGCTTTCGAGCGTCGGCTCGGGCGTGAGAACTTCTGAGGACGCATTCCATGCACATTGCGGTGCTTGCCGGCGACGGCATCGGCCCGGAGGTCACCACCCAGGCGGTGAAGGCGCTACGCGCGCTCGCGGCTAATGGGCCACAGTTCAGCTTTACCGAGGCACCGATCGGCGATGCCGGCTACGACCAGACCGGCGACCCGCTGCCCGACGCCACCGCTGAACTGGCGGAGCGCGCGGATGCCGTGCTGTTCGGTGCCGCCGGCACCTATGAAAGCGACCTTCGTCCGCCCGAGGCACGCGGCGGCCATGCGCTGCTGCGGCTGCGCAAGCGCATGGACCTGTTCGCCAATTTCCGCCCGGTCTTCGCCTTCCCCGAACTGATCGGCGCCTCCACCCTGCGACGCGAGGTGATCGAGGGCGTCGATCTCGTGGTGCTGCGTGAGTTGACCGGCGACATCTACTTCGGCCAGCCGCGCGGCATCATCACCGAGGGTGGCGAGCGCGTTGGCATCAACACCATGCGCTACACCGAGAGCGAGATCCGCCGCGTGGCGCATGCCGGCTTCAAGGCGGCGCAGAAGCGGCGCCGTAAGCTGTGCTCCGTGGACAAGGCAAACGTACTGGAGACCAGCGCGCTGTGGCGCGAGGTGGTGATCGAGGTTGCCCGCGACTATCCGGAGGTCGAGCTGACCCACCAGTATGTCGATGCCGCCTGCATGCTGCTGATCCGCCGTCCGCGTGATTTCGACGTGATCGTCACCGGCAACATCTTCGGCGATATCCTGTCGGACGCGGCGGCGATGCTGACCGGTTCGATCGGTATGCTGCCTTCGGCCTCGCTGAACGCGAACGGGCAAGGGCTGTTCGAGCCGGTCCACGGCTCCGCCCCCGACATCGCCGGCAAGGACCTGGCGAATCCACTGGCGTCCATCCTCTCGGCGGCGATGATGCTGCGGCATTCGCTAGGCCAGCCGGAGGCCGCGACGCGGCTGGAGCAGGCGGTGCGCCGCGTGCTCGCCGAGGGACTGCGGACGCCGGACATCATGGAGCCAGGCGCGACGCAGGTTGGCACTGAGGCAATGGGCGACGCCGTTGCGCGGGAGCTCGCACGTATGCCGGCCTGATTGCAACGGACCGGTCTCCGGACCGGTCCGGGCGCTAGCAGGGGCGTCGGCGCAACAACCACAACGATAAGACATAACAGGAGAGGAAACGACAATGAAAAATTCCCTGACCCGCCGTACGCTGCTTGCCTCGGCTCTGGCCACGCCCTTCCTGGCACGAACCTCGCTGGCGCAGGACGCCTGGCCGACGCGCACGATCCGCTGGATCGTTCCCTTCGCCGCGGGCGGCGCTGCCGATACCGCAGCGCGTTCAATCGCCGCGACCATGCAGGAACTACTCGGCCAGAGCATCGTCATCGAGAACCGCACCGGCGGCAACGCGGTGATCGCCGCCAACGCACTGCTGCAGTCGCCGCGGGACGGCTACACCTTCCTGGTGGACGCCGCCAACCAGCTCACCAACCCGGCGCTGATGCGCGACCTGCCCTTCGACTACGCCACCGCCTTCGTCCCGGTGACGCAGATCTCCGCATTCCCGCAGGTCATCGCGGTGAAGACGGACTTTCCGGCTCAGGACATCGCGGCTTTCGTCGCACAGGCCAAGGCCCGGCCTAGCAGCATCACGATCGGCACACCGCCGGCGGCCGGCATGGCGCATCTGGCGCTGGCCGCCTTCGAGAAGCGGGCTGGCATCAAACTGGTACACGCGGCGTATCGCGGCGGCGCCGACGCATCGCGCGACATCCTGGCCGGCAACATCGACTCCGTGCTGATCACCACCTCCTCCATCCGCCCACCCGTGGTGGCCGGCAAGGCGCGGGTTCTGGCGGTCACCAGCCTGGAGCGGCCGCCGTCCCTGCCAGATGTGCCGACGCTTGCACAGTCTGGCTTCCCTGGCTTTGATCTGAATGACTGGAACGGCCTGTTTGCTGCCGAGGGCACACCACGTATTGCCATCGATCGCATCGCCGCAGCGGCCGCCACGGCGGCAAAGGCGCCGGAAGTGCTGGCCAGGATGCATCCTGCTGGCGCCATCATGATCGGCAACAGCCCGGCAGCTTTCAGTGCGTGGCTGACATCGCAACGCAGCCAGGTGTTGGACCTGATCCGGGACGCCAACATCACCCTTGGCTGACCGACGGGCGGAGCTGGGGCGGTCCATCCGGCCGCTCCATCCCGCGGCCAATCAGAGGTCCGATCCTAGACCGTCGTGCAAGCGCTATCCTGCCGGCCGACAGATTGCTCACCCTGTCAGAGGCTGGTTTTCTGCATATGATAATGTCCTTTATCAGATGTAGACAGAGCCGGCGGATGCCGAAGCGGAACCCAGCTACCAGCACGGCCCGCACGGTCATCCGAACCGGCGCAGACACCGATGCCCTCATGGAGCGCATCTGCGCCTCCGCCAGGCGGGCCCATATCTGGGCGACGGGCATTTCAAGGAACCGCGGCGGTCGGCTTGAAGCTGTCGAGACCAGCTAAAGAAGGCGAGGAGGCGGCAGACAGAGGTTCAGCCCGGCTGCTGCTGGTTCTTCGGCCGCAGGCGCGACAGGGTGCCGGTGGAGCCGACTGCGAACTGGTGCAGAGCTACCGTCAAGGCTTCGGCATCGGCCCCCTGGGGCTACCCTGCCGGTAGCGCCGGCACCACCACCAGGTGCGGCCTGGCGTAGCTAACGCGGCGTCTCACGTGATCCGCGGCACCGCTGCGTAGCTGTCGCGACCCACACCACTCACCGCGAACCGGTCCGATGAAATTCAGCTGGATCATGCAGGAGCGTGGTCGCGTAGGCTGCTGATAACCGTGCACGGGCGCGTTCCTGTGCCATGGCGCCCGCCAGGCCGTCGGCGCAGCCATGACGGTGCCACCCCTTGGTAAGGTGCCGCACCCGGCGTGGTTCGCGGTGTCCACATCAGCCAA
>NZ_JBHMFT010000051.1:0-19264 GCF_051433195.1 Falsiroseomonas sp. E2-1-a20
GTGCCTGGATGGCCTGACCCGAATACTGATCGACCGCCAGCCGTGTCTTTCCCTGGATCCGTCGGCCGCCTGGGCACCCTTCGCGGCGAGGTTCGGCATCGTCGTTGCATGTGGACCGAGAAGGGCCTGACGACAACCAGGACCGCGCTCAACCAGGCCGTCAAGCTGTCCGACGGATGGGGACCACCTCATTGCACTGCATCACGCCGGCAATCGAGCGTCTGTGGCTTCTATCCGGCACACCCCGCTGCGGAGATCCCACGCGCGCGGAAGCCGCGGCACGTCGTTGACAGGGGCTGGGCGATCAGGTCGTTGCTGCGGGTCAGATCAACCTTCAGTGCGTGGACAGCATTTGCCGCAGCGTGATGACACGTGCAATCGCTCCTTCTGCAAGTGCTTGCAGCCGCCGCATCGCATCTTCCTCGCCGACCGCACCCGCTGCATTGAGATAGGCTTCGACCGTCTGTTCGGACAGGCGCAGCACCACAGTCAACGACGTGTCTGCCGCCGTTCCGCCGAGGGGGCTCGGTGAAGCTTCCTCCTCGACCTTGCCTCCTGCGACCTTGGCAGCTTCATCCGCCATCATCTGAGACTCCCTGGCCAAGTGCCGCAACTCGCCAGACCCTGGGAGCTTATTCGCCAAGTCGGTGAGCAGCAACGCCAAGTCCCGTTCGACGCGCGCGGCATTTTCCTCCGGGGTCCGCCGACCCGCCGTGGCGTCTTCCCGATCCCGCTCCTGGTGCTCCGCGTGGAATGCGCGGCGGCGTTCATGGCGCAGCAGGGCTGCGTGGCGCAGTTCCTCTCTGGCCATGCGCTCGGCCGCTTCCTGAATTGCGGGGTCATCGGCCTGCGCCGCGATGTAGGTCCAAAGCGCGAAGGCACGCTCCTCGTTGCGGACAGCCATGGACAGGGCTCGGTAAGCCGAGGCGAGGCTTGAGGAGGCGATGCCGCGTGCTTCCTCCTCGTCAAAGGCCTCAGGCGGCAGCCAGCTGATCAGGCCAGGGTCCGGCGCTGCGCCAGTCTGGGCGCGTGACCATTCGGTGACCCGGGCGACATGGTCGCGCTCCTCCGCGGCAATGTGATCCAGAGCATCCGCCACGCCGGGCAGTGCCGCCGCGCGCATTTGAACCGCCAGAGCGGCATAGCGTGACGCCGCATCCTTTTCCAGCGCCTCGGCCATCGCGAAAAGTTCTTCCAGCGTGCTGATGGCTGCGGCCGGTTCGGTTTTCAGTATCGACATCAAGACGTTCTCCCACCGACGTTATACGCACTTGTCCAAAGTCCGACTACGCGACGGTCGCTTCTGCACGATATTCACCGAATACCACCGGTGTTCTGCCAGAAGAACAGTTTCTTAGCTTCGCTTGCGGTATATCAATTATTGGCTGCACGTGCGCATCTATGGTCCTGCTGCTACCGGCTGCGGATAGGGACCCGTATCAATTGCAACGCCGATCTGTGCGAAATTACTCAGCGCGTAGCCGGGCCTATCTCAGCTTGCTCGTGGGTATCTTGCTGCTGGTCGCTGCACTTCCGGCCAGTGCAGCTCGCCTGGCCGAGTTCCTGCCGCATGTCGTGGCATCAACTATCTTCCCGGGCGCCGACCGGATCGGCCCACCGCAGGGCGAGCCGCCACTTGCCCCGGTCTACAGTGGCAGCCGGAAGATTGGTCATGTCTACCTGAACGCTGACGTCACGGATGCCAGCGGATACTCCGGCAAGCCGATTCACATCGTGGTCGCGATCGACAATGAGGGTGTGATTCGCGGTATCGACCTTGTGGAACACAAGGAGCCGATCGTGCTTATCGGCATCCCCCAACAGCGAGTCGTAACCGCCATCAACAGCCTGGTCGGCGCGGCCATGGCCCCGATCGCACGTGGCGAGGCGCGGCCTCCGCAGCCCGATATCGTCAGTGGCGCGACGGTGACGGTTCTCGTGATGGCGGACAGTGTCGTACGCTCTGCCGTGCGGCTGATCCGCTCGGGTCGGCTCGCCGGCGGCGTGGTCCCCTCTCATGGCGCAGCGCCGGCCGCCGTAGCTCCTCCGCCGACCCTGGCGCCAGGACCCGGCGAGGTGCGCGATTGGGAAAGCCTGCTTGGTGACGGCTCGGTCCGCCGCCTGAACCTCTCGCTCGGCGACGTGAACGACGCCTTCGCCCGTAGCGGCAACCAGGCCGCCGCCAATAGACCGGAGCCGGGCGAGCCGGACGAGACCTTCATCGACCTCTACGTGGCGCAGGTCAGCGTACCGACGATCGGCCGCAGTCTACTTGGCGATGCGGCCTATCAGCGTTTAGTGGGCCAGCTTCAGCCGGGGCAGCAGGCAATCCTGGTCGCCGGCACGGGCATCTACTCCTTCAAGGGGTCCGGCTACGTCCGTGGCGGCATCTTTGACCGGATCGAGTTGATCCAGGACGGGCGCACGCTGCGCTTCCGGGATCGCGATCACACGCGGCTGGGCGACATCGCTGCTGATGGTGCGCCCAGGCTGCCGGAAATCGCGCTGTTCACCGTGCCACCGGATTTCGGGCTCGATCCGGTGGCGACCTGGCAGATCCAGCTTCTCGTTCAGCGCGCGCTCAGCGTTCGGGACAAGGCCTTCCTGCCCTTCGAGGTGAGCTACAGCCTTCCCGAACCCTACCTTGTGCGGCCAGCGCCGCCTCCCGCACCGCCTATGGCACCGGCCGCAACCGCCGCACCGGCTTCCTCCGAGGCAGGCGCCGTACCCTTCGACGCGGTGGAGGAGCCGCTGTGGCAGCGCATTTGGCGCATGAAGACCTTGGACATCGGCATCACGGTCGCGGCGCTGCTCGTACTGACAGGCATCTTCTTCTTCCAAGATCAGCTTGTCCGGCGACCTGTCTTGTTCAACTGGGTCCGGAAGGGATTCCTGCTGTGGACGCTGCTCTGGCTCGGTTGGTATGCGAATGCGCAGCTGTCAGTGGTCAACGTCATCACCTTCGCGAACTCGCTGCTCACCGGGTTCAAGTGGGACTACTTCCTTGCCTCGCCACTGACCTTCATTCTGTGGACTGGTGTTGCGGCCTCGTTGATCTTCTGGGGTCGCGGCGTCTTCTGTGGCTGGCTCTGCCCATTCGGAGCCCTGCAGGAGTTGCTGGCCAACGTCGCTCAGAAACTGCGTGTGCCTCAGATCACCGTGCCTTGGGGCCTGCATGAGCGACTCTGGCCGATCAAGTACATCATCTTCCTCGGCCTGCTCGGCACGTCGTTCTATTCGGTCGCCCTGGCCGAGCAGTTGGCGGAGGTCGAGCCGTTCAAGACCGCCATCATCCTGAAGTTCATGCGCGAGTGGCAATTTGCGCTTTATGCGGTGGTGCTGCTGGCGGCAGGCCTGTTCATCGAGCGGTTCTTCTGTCGCTACCTCTGCCCGCTTGGTGCCGCGCTCGCCATCCCGGCGCGGATGCGGACCTTCGAGTGGCTGAAGCGGTGGCAGGAATGTGGCACGCCTTGCCAACGCTGTGCACGCGAATGCCCGGTCCAGAGCATCCACCCTGAGGGCAACATCAATCCGAACGAATGCATCTATTGCATGCATTGCCAGGAACTCTATCGGGCTGAGGATCGCTGTCCGCACAACATTCAAACGCGGCTCAAGCGGGAAAAGCAGATCTCGATGAGCGCGGTGCCGCTACCCGGGCCGCACCGCGGAGCCGCGGCCGGCGTGGGCCGAGGCCCGAAAACCATCATCACCCGAACAGGCCAACAGGCGGCCGCTAACGCGCCGCCGGTGCCCGGATCGTGAAATAGGAGCAAATCATGACTGAAAAAGACAAGGCAAAGGCTGGCATTGATCGTCGCAGCCTGCTCGGCAACACCGCAGCGGCGGGTCTGGTCGGTGCGGCCGCTGGCGGTGCGGTGGTGTCCGGACTGGGCGGTTCAGCGCTGGTCCCCGCCGCGGACGCTCAGACGCGTCAGCCCTCACGTCCGGCTCAGCAGAGCTATGAGGTGAAGCCGGGCGAGCTGGACGAATACTACGCGTTCTTTTCCTCCGGCCAGTCGGGTGAAGTGCGGATCTACGGCATGCCTTCGATGCGGGAGCTGATCCGCGTTCCGGTCTTCAACCGGGATAGTGCGACCGGCTGGGGTCAGACCAATGAAAGCCTGCGCGTGCTGACGGAGGGGCTGACCCCGGAGACGAAGAGCTACCTCAGCAGTATCGGCAGGCCTACCTTCGACAGTGGCGACCTGCACCATCCGCACCTGTCCTTCACCGACGGGACCTACGATGGACGCTACCTCTTTGCCAACGACAAGCTGAACACCCGCGTCTGCCGTATCCGTCTCGACGTAATGCGTTGCGACAAAATCCTCGAGCTGCCGAACCAGCACACTGTCCACGGCCTGCGCGTGCAGAAGTTTCCGCGTACCGGCTACGTCTTCTGCAATGGCGAAGACGGGGTCCCTCTCCCTAATGACGGGCGCGATCTGGACAAGCCGGAAACCTACCGCTCCATCTTCTCCGCGGTAGATGGTGACACGATGCAGGTCGCCTGGCAGATCATCGTCGATGGCAACCTCGACAACGTGGACGCCGACTACCAGGGCAAGTATGCCTTCTCCACCTGCTACAACTCCGAAGGCGGCGTCACGCTGGCCGAGACGATGGCCAATGAGCAGGATTGGGTCGTCGTCTTCAACATCGGCCGCATCGAGGAAGCTGTGCGTCGCGGTGAGTTCCGCGAGATGGGTGGCGTCAAGGTGCTTGACGGCAGGAAGGGCTCCGCCCTCACCCGCTACATCCCAATACCGAACAGCCCACACGGCATCAACACCGCACCCGATGGCATCAATGTGGTGGTGAACGGCAAGCTGTCGCCAACCGCGACAGTTCTCGATGTGCGCCGCTTTGACGACCTGTTCGACGACAAGATCCAGCCGCGCGATACGGTCGTGGCGGAGCCCGAGCTTGGTCTCGGTCCGCTGCACACCGCCTTTGACGGCAGCGGCAACGCCTTCACCACGCTGTTCATCGACAGTCAGGTCGTGAAGTGGAACATCAACGCCGCACGCCGCGCCTTCGCCGGTGAATCGGTAGACCCGATCATCCAGAAGATCGACGTCCATTATCAGCCCGGCCACAACCACACGTCGATGGGCCAGACTAAGGAAGCCGACGGCAAGTGGCTCATCAGCCTCAACAAGTTCTCGAAGGACCGCTTCCTGAACGTGGGGCCGCTGAAGCCGGAGAATGATCAGCTCATCGACATTTCCGGCGCCCGGATGATCCTGGTGCATGACGGCCCCAGCTACGCCGAGCCGCATGACGCGACCATCGTTCACCGCTCCAAGATCAACCCAGTTCATCGTTGGAGCCGGGATGACGCCTTCTTCGGCGATGCGGTGCGGCAGGCCCAGGCCGACGGCGTTGACCTGATGGCCGACAGCAAGGTGGTGCGCGACGGCGACAAGGTGCGGGTCTACATGACCTCAACCGCCCCGGTATTCGGGCTTGAGGATTTTCGGGTTCGCCAGGGCGACGAGGTGACGGTGTTCGTCACCAACATCGACGAGGTCGAGGACCTGACGCATGGCTTTGCAATCGTCAACTACGGCATCAGCATGGAGGTGGCGTCGCAGGCCACCTCCTCCGTCACCTTCAAGGCTGAGCGGCCGGGCGTGTACTGGTACTACTGCACATGGTTCTGCCACGCGATGCATATGGAGATGAAGGGCCGCATGCTGGTGGAGGCACGGAGCGCGTGACCATGAGGCGCCGCCTTTCCGCGCTGGCAGGGGCGGCGCTGATGCTGGTTGGCGGCACGGCAACGGCACGAACCGTTGTTGTGCCGGGCGAGAGTGTGCAGGCCGCGATCGCGGCCGAACCTCCGGACGGGACGGTCGAGTTGCTGCCGGGCCTGCACCGGGGCGCCGTGCTGATCGATCGCCCCGTTGCACTGGAAGGGCGGGATGGCGCGATCCTCGAGGGTCCGGGCCACGGTAGTGTCATCACCGTCACAGCCGAGGGCGCCGCTGTTCGCGGCCTGACCCTGCGCGGCTCGGGCTCCGATCTCAGCGGCATGGATTCGGGCGTATTGCTCCGCCAGTCCGCCAGGGGTGCGATCGTGGAGAATAACCGGGTCGAGGAAAACCTCTTCGGCGTCTACGTCCACGGCGCCGAGCGCGCCGTGGTCCGCCGCAACATCATCACCGGCCAGCGCGGCAGGCGAATGTCCGAGCGCGGGGACGGTGTCTCGGTATGGAATGCACCCGGTGCACGGGTGGAGGACAACGACATCCGTTTCGGCCGGGACGGCATCTTCGTGCGCGTCAGCCGGCGCAACGTCTTCGCCGGAAACCGCTTCCGCGACATGCGCTTCGCGATCCACTACATGTACACCAACGACAGCGAGGTGAGCGGCAATGCCTCGCTCGGCAACCATGCCGGCTACGCCATCATGTACTCCAGCCGCCTCCGCGTCATCGGCAACCTGTCGGATGGCGACCGTGACCACGGCCTGATGTTCAACTACGCCAATGGCTCGGAGGTCAGCGGCAATCACGTCATCGGGCGCGCACAAGGATTCCGTGACGAGGCTGCCGCTGAGCGAACCGGTGGCGAACACCTGCCTGCGGGTGTCGCCGGCGCCGAGGCAGGCGGCCCCGCACCTGGCAAATGCGTCTTCATCTACAACTCCAACCGCAACCGCTTCACCGGCAACCGCTTCGACGGCTGCGGCATCGGCGTACATTTCACCGCGGGATCGGAAGGCAACACCATCATCGGCAATGCCTTTATCGGCAATCGCAACCAGGTGAAGTATGTCGGCACGCGCCACCTGGACTGGTCGCGCGAAGGGCGCGGTAACTACTGGTCCGACAACCCTGCCTTCGACCTCGACCGTGACGGCATCGCGGATGGCGCTTATCGTCCGAATGATGTGGTCGACCGCGTGCTGTGGAGCGCGCCGCGCGCCAAGCTGCTGTTGAACAGCCCCGCGGTACAGGTGCTGCGCTGGGCGCAGTCGCAGTTCCCCGCCATCCTGCCTGGCGGCGTCGTGGACAGCCACCCGCTGATCGCACCACCCGCCCCTCCCAACGCCGCGCTGCGGTGGCGCCCATGAAGGCAGACCTGCCACTCATTGCTCTGGAGAACGTGGCCAAGCGCTACGGAACCGTGGAGGCGGTGCGCGATGTCTCATTTACGCTGCCGCAAGGCGGCCAGGTCGCCCTGGTGGGCCACAACGGCGCCGGAAAGACGACGCTGATGAAACTGATGCTCGGACTGGCCCGGCCGACCGCGGGACGCATCATGGTACTGGGCCGCGATCCCGCCGAGGGCGCCGCCGAGACACGCCGACGCATCGGCTGGCTGCCGGAAAGTGTCACTTTCAACGGCGCGCTGACGGGGCGTGAGCTGCTGCGCTTCTTCGCCGGCCTGAAGCAGGAGCCCCACGCCGCCGTGGACGCGATGCTGGACCGTGTCGGCCTTGGTGCCGCGGCACGCCGGCGCGTCGGCACCTATTCGAAGGGCATGCGCCAGCGCCTCGGCCTTGCGCAGGCCTTGATAGGCCAGCCGCGTGTCCTGCTGCTGGACGAGCCGACCACGGGCCTGGATCCCGAGGTACGGCAGGACCTCTATGACATCCTCGCGGAGCTTTCCGGCGGCGGTACCACGGTACTGCTCGCGTCCCACGCGCTGGAGGAGCTGGAGGGGCGCGTCGAGCGGGTGGTCATTCTGGATCGCGGGCGGCTGGTGGCGGATGGCACGATGGCCGAGCTGCGCCGCCTCGCCCGCCTGCCCCTGCGCCTGCGCGTAACGTTGGTTGACGGTGACGCGGACGCGGCGCCGCCCGAATGGCTTGCCCGGGCCGGCTCACTGCGGCGCCTCGGAGGTCTCGGGTTTGAAGTCGCCTGCATGGCGGAGGAAAAGATGGCGTTGATGCGCCAGGCCTCTGCCGATGTGCGGGTCGCGGACCTCGAACTGCATGCGCCAACACTGGACGAGCTGTATGCGCATTTCCTGCGCGGCCATGGGCAGCATCGGGAGGATGCGTGATGCGGGGCATCTCGTTGGTCGCCGCCAAGGAGATTCGCGAGGGCATCCGCAGCCGCTGGGTGGTTGCTGCGACGCTGTTGCTGGCGACACTGGCGCTGACGCTTGCCTTTCTGGGGGCTGCGCCGGCCGGGCGCGTCGGCGCCGGGGCGCTGGAGGTCGTGGTGGTCAGCCTGTCCAGCCTCTCAATTTTTCTGCTGCCGCTCATCGCGCTTCTGATTTCGCACGATGCGGTCGTAGGGGAGATGGAGCACGGCACCATGCTGTTGCTGCTGTCATACCCGATTGCGCGCTGGCAGGTGCTGCTGGGCAAGTTCCTCGGCCAGATCTCGATCCTGGCGCTGGCGACCCTGCTCGGTTACGGCGCGGCGGCCGTGGCGCTGGCCGCCGCCGGACATGCGATAGGCGCGGAAGCTGCGCAGGCCTTCGCCTTGATGATCGGCTCCTCCGTGCTGTTGGGGGCGGCCTTCGTGGCCCTCGGCATGCTGGCGAGCACGCTGGTACGGGACCGCGGCACGGCGGCGGGCATCGCGGTCGGGCTGTGGCTACTGATGGTGCTCATCTGGGACATGGCGCTGCTCGGCCTGCTGGTTGCCGACGTGGATGGGCGGGTCACGGCAGGCATGGTGGACGCGCTGCTGCTGCTGAACCCGGCCGACGCCTATCGCCTGTTCAACCTGGCTGGACTGCCCGGCCTCGGTGAGCTGTCCGGCATGGCCAGCCTCGCGGATGGTACGGGCCTGACGCCGACAATTCTGGTCGCCGCGCTGCTGGCTTGGGTGCTCGTCCCGCTCGCCGCCGCGGCAGCGGTTTTCTCCCGGAGGGAACTATGAAACGACGTATGCTGGTGCCGGCATTCGGCATCCTGGCACTGCTGTCCGCCTGCGGTGATGATGAGGCGGCCAATGTGCCGCCGCCGCCCGTGGCCCTGACGCGTGAGGCAGTTGGCCATTTCTGCGGCATGACACTGGTGGAACATACGGGCCCCAAGGGTCAGGCATTGCTGCGGGACGCAACCGCGCCGGTCTGGTTCTCCTCCGCGCGTGACACCATCGCCTACTCTCACCTGGCCGAGCGGCCGAGTGCCATCAGGGCGCTCTATGTGTCAGACATGGCGAAGGCGCAAAGCTGGGACGATCCAGGTGCGACCAACTGGGTGGATGCGCGGCAGGCCTATTTCGTCCTGGGTAGCACGCGCCGCGGCGGCATGGGCGCCGAGGAGGCGGTTCCGTTCTCGGACCGCGGTGCGGCCGAGCGGTTCGTGGCCGAACATGGTGGGCATGTGCTGGCCTTTGCTGAGGTGCCGCGCGACTGGGCGCTTGGCGGCGAGGCGTCCATGGCTCCGGCTCCGGCTCCAGCGCGACACGTACATTGAGAGGGAGCCCCACCATGCAGCATGAAGGGATTTCCCGCCGCCGCATCCTCGGCATCCTCGCCGCCGCACCCGGCCTTGCGCTGCCGGGGCTTGGGTTGCCGGGTGCCGCCGCTGCGGCGGAGGCACCGCCGGTCACCTGGCGAGGTCCGGTACTTGGTGCCCTCGGCCAGATCACGCTGCATCATCCGGACAAGGCGGTGGCGGAGCGCCTGATCGCCTCCTCCCTGATGGAAATCCGTCGTCTGGAAGCGATGTTCAGCCTGTGGCGTGACGACAGCCTGCTCTCGGAGTTGAACCGGCGCGGCGTCCTGGCCGCGCCGCCACCGGAGATGGTGGATCTGCTGTCGCGGGCGCTCGATGCCGTGGCGCATACCAGCGGCGCCTTCGACCCGACGGTACAGCCGCTCTGGGCGCTGCACGCGGCGCATTTCGGCGCGCCGGGCGCAGATCCGGCCGGCCCCGCACCGGCGGCGCTGCAGGCGGCGTTGGCGAAGGTGAGCCATACCGGGCTCTGCGTTACGCCGGATCGCGTGGTGCTGCTGCAGCGCGGCATGGCGGTCACCCTGAATGGCATCGCGCAGGGCTACATCACCGACCGTGTCGTGGCGCTACTGCGCGCCGGCGGGGTGGCGCGAACCCTGGTGGACCTCGGCGAGGCAAGGACGATTGGCACGCATTCCTCGGGCAGGCCCTGGCTCGCGGCACTCAGCGACCCGGAAGCGCCGGGCGCAACGTGGGGCGAGGCGGAGTTGACGGATCGGGCTCTGGCAAGTTCCGCCGACCTCGGCTTCGTCTTCGACCGCGCGGGCCGGTTCACCCATCTGCTCGACCCCCGCAGTGGGCTCAGCCCAAGGCTGCATCGCGCCGTCTCCGTCGTCGCACCGAAGGCGACGCTGGCGGATGGTCTCTCGACCGGCTTCGCCTTGATGCCGGAGGATGCGATCAGGATCGCGCTGCGCGGCCTGGACAGCGTGGAGGTACGCCTGCTGCGGCATGACGGAAGCATAGCCCGGCTCAGCGCGGCGTAACGGTGCGTCGGTTTAGCGCGGCCCACGCCTGAAGACGTTGGCGGCCGCGACCAGTGTGGCGGCGAGCCAGAACAATGCCGCCAGCGCCCATCCGAAGTCCGGCGTTCCGGCGGCGCGGGAGAGCGCCGCCACGGCCATCAGGCTAGCGACCAGCCCCGCTGCCCGGCCCGGCATGGGTCGACCTTCGCGTTGCGCGGTCGCGCGAATCATCATGACCAGGAGGGTCCCGCCGATGCCGCCGACGGTGGCGAGGTGCAGCGCGGCCAGTCCCGGAAGTGGCGTAGGCAACCCTGCCGCGGCCCAGGCCCACGCCACCAGCCCAAGCCCGAGCCACACCTGACCGGCTGCCAGTGCCAGGATGTCTCCCCCACTCCGGCGCAGCCCAGGTACCCAGAGCACCACGCGCACACCAAGCAGCACGCCGCCGATCGCAAGCAGGACTGGCCCGGCGGGTGACACCGCCGCGAAAGCCTCGGCCAGGAAGGCGCTGGCGAGCAGAGCCATCAGGGCCCGCTCCAGGCCATGCCGAGGTGGCAGGCGGGCACCGCCAGTCCGCTGCGATGCGCCTGAGGCGGCGGCGCTCAGCAACCGTCCACCCATTGCCGTGATCAGCAGCACGACCAGGCCCATGCCCAGCATCAGCCCTGCCTCCCTGGTCGACGTGATCACACCGGTCTCGCCGAGTTGGAACAGGATGTCGGCCACCACGAAGCCGCCTAGCACGCCGGGAAAGACGAAATTTCCAGACCTTTTCGCACCTCGCAGGAAGGCCAGAGCGGCAGGCAGGACGATGGCCGTCGTTGCCGCGATCGAGAGAGCGGCCCGCACCTCCTCGGGCGTGGCCGGCACCAGCGCCGCGGTACGTGCAGCAATCCAGACAGCGGCAATCGATACCAGCGCCAACGCCTTGAGCCGGGAAAGAAGGTAGCCGCCAACGACAGCAAGAGCCTGGCCAAAGACCATCTCATGCGCGTGCCAAGCAGGGCCACCTGCGGCCGGCAGCGCGGCGAAGGTCCAGGCCAGGATGGCCCCGGCCCCCTGGATCAATGCAAGCCCGAACAGAACCCGGTGGGTTGAGAGGGACACGTACTTCACGCCTGCTCAGCGAAGCAGCTGTCTGAAGGTCAGATCATGGCCTCTCGCCTGAATGACGACCGTCTCAAGCATCCTCCTGCGGGTGGCGGTTCGGCGGGTAATGGAATTCCAGGTAGAAACGCACCTCGCCGAGTGGCTCTACATGGTGCTCCAACTCCGGCTCAATGACCCCTGGCCGATCTGGTTCAAGGACAGTTTCCGACGGAGGATCGATGATGCAGTAGCGCAGCCTGCCCTCCAGCACGTGGATGATCGCCCAGGTATTGTGCGTGGTCTTGTGAGACTGTTGCAGCGCTGGCGGGATGGTGTCCTGCGTGAATAGCGGACTGCGCCTAGCAGCAATGTAGCCTTTGGGTATCGGCATCGTTTGCTCCGCCTGTTCCGGCTGGTTGCCTGTTGTGGTCTAGGTTGAAGAATCTTGGACGGGAGTAGAACAAGGTTGCTGGTCCACGAGCGTGCCGCTTTTCACGACCCGTGCGGTCACCCCGATCGGCAGGGGCGCTACGCCGATCAATGGTGCATGCAGCGCAAGCAAAACCATCCATAGCAGCAGGCTGAGCGCGAGCCGCCATGGATCCACAAGGCCGCGTGGCCGCCACCTCCCATTGAGCAGCGCCGCCAGCGGCCACAGGGACGTGCTTGAGGCCAAGCTTAGCCACGTCTCCTCCCCCATCTGGCGGCGCTTGCGCCGGTCGATCGCGACCATGCCCGACAGCGCGAACACGGTGAAGGCGCCAAACAGCAAGCCGTGCGCGAGATCCCCGTTCGCCACCGCATGTGCCGCGGCCCATAGCGCGATGGCCAGTAGCAATGGGTGCCGCGACACGCCGGTGATTCCCGGGTGCTCCGGGTCGAAGCCCGCCCCTCGTCCGCCAAAGGACAACGGGTTCGGCGGGCCGGCACCGAACCCGATCAGCAGGCAGGCGACTGGCACGGCAAGGTTCGGCACCCAGCGCTGCCATTCCGCCGCTTCCCACAACACAACGACGGGCGCGCGGCCAGCGGCTACCACGAGCCACGCCAGCAGGGCGATGGAGACCACGCTGTAGGCAACGAGGAAGCCGCGCTCCCCGAGTCTTGCCGCAAGCCACCGGCGCGGCGCCTGGCGCACCGGAAGGACGTGGGACAGCAGGAAGGCCGTAGCGGCCAGGAAGAACTCCGTCCAATCCGCCATGCGCGCCTCAGGCCCCATTGGAGCGAAACGCGATGCAGGCCGCCGGATCGGCGTGCAGGCGGGCACCGCCGCTCAGGTCCATGCAAAAGGGGATCGTGAGGGACAACGCGTCCGTCACCCTGGTATCCCATCCGCGCGTGGGCGCAGCAGGATGGGGCCGTAGGCCAGCAGAAAAAGCCCGAAGCCCAAAGTCCAGAACGAAGCGGCCACCACCAACGGCACCAGCGGATCACTGGTCACGCCTGGCCCGAACACCCGGACGACAGCCGCCAGGGCCACCAGTACATAGGCCGCCACCGTCGCCGGAGACGCCACCAGATCCCGCCCGGTGTGCCCGAGGGTTGCTCGCGTCGACACCGCCAGGATCATCAGCGCGAGAGCGCCGGCCCCTTGCAGATGAAGCCAATGCTGCGCCCACGGTGCTTCCGCCAGCAACGCGACAGCCTTGGTGGCCAGCGTCAGCGGGACGAAGCCGTAGGCCAGGTGAAGGACCCATAGGATCGGCTGGCCCAGCGTCCGGAACCCGTGCCAGCGGGACAAGCGCAGCGCCACCATCAACGCCGCAACCGCCGCGACCCCGCCGGCCACCATGCCGTCCGGCGCCGCCAGATCAACCACCACGACCGCGAGCAGTCCAAGGATGGCGGCGCGGTCCACCCCCGGCAGAGGCTGCGGGGCTGCCGGTCGGTCGGTCCTGCGCAATACATTTAGGGTGAAGGAGGGGATGATCCGCCCTCCAATTACGCCGACCAGCATCATGGCCATGTTGGCCATCAGAAGCTGCCCTATCCGCCAGGTTTCGCCCGCCCACCAGCCGGCCGCCTCACCGAGCATCAGCACGTCGCCAGTCCAGAAGCCCAGCACCAGCAGCGGCGGGCCGGCCAGACGCAGCTTGCCGGCCTTGATTAGCGCGGGCAGCAGCAGAAGCAGCGTCGCCGGTAGCCCCGCAAGCGCGATCGGGGCCGCCGCCCCGATGGGCAGTGGCGAGCCCGGCAACAGCACCAGGCGCCCGGCAAGGAACACCACCAGCAGTGCAAGCAGAGGTGCGCCGGCATAGTCACGACGCCCGGTCCAGTTCGGTACCGCGGTCAGCAGGAAGCCGATGACGGCGGCGGCGACGAACCCGGCCAGCATCTCATGCCCGTGCCAGCGCTGCAGCGGCAGTGGACCATCGGGGACGGCGAGACCGGCCAGTGCCGCCACCCACAGCGCAACCCCCAACGGGGCCCAGATTCCGACGAGTAGAAAGAATGGACGGAACCCATGCGCCAGCAGTGCGAGGCCAGTGCTGCCGGGAAGGGCCGGGGGCGGAGTGGCAGCGCGTTGCTGCTTCACGCCAGCTGCTCCTTCGCGCTGCTGTCCGTGGCTTTGCAAGCCGGCACGGCTTGGCCTGCTGCCATTAAGCTCGCCAGCGCGGCTTCATCGAACCCCTCCAGCGTCAACTCCCGCAGCAGATTGCTTGCAAAGACCGACCACTGTTCGAGGTTGCAGTAGAGCTCCGCAACAGCGGCTGGGCCAGATGCCTCGATATTATGCGCGATGAAGTCGGCCTCCGTCTTGCCGAACTCATTCAGCACCAGAAGGTCCGTCCGCTGATCCGGCGTCGTCAACACCAATCTGGTAGCGGGCAGCAGCTCGGCGACATCGATGCGGCAACCGCGCCCAGGCGGGTCACGGTCTTGGAGAATGGCGATGCCGTTCATGATTTCTTCCAGCGACAGGTAGCAACTTGGAAGGCAGCCAGATCGTCGCGCTGCACGCGACGCGGTGTAAAGGTCCATCGTGGTGAGACGGCACCTGTAGCTATGGGACGCTCGTAGGGTGATGCCTCAGCGTCGTGGCCCTGCCCCGGGCCCGTACTGTGGCGGGTTGCCCAGCAGCCGCTCAGGTGGAGAAAGCCCATATTGGTTCCCCAGGCGTGCAGCGGCTGAGAATTCTTCCTGCAAGGTGTTCATGGTTGTGATGGCGAAGCCGGCAAGTTCGCGGTCGCTCGTGTGCGACGCCTGCGTCTGATACATCTCGATGAAGGTTGGGTAGACTTCCATCTGGGCAGTCAGAAAGTCCCGTCCCTCCACCGCGGTCGCGCCACGGAGGTTCTCGAGACGCCGAAGGGCCTGAGCGGGCCGCCCCTCTGGTGCTCCCAACGCACCCGCGGCCCGCTCCGCATTTCGCTGAGCAGCAAGCGCGGCAAGAGCCTGTACCAGACGCCGATGGTAATCCATGACGCTTGCCGCGAATTGGCGCGTATCCGCCTGGGTGGCTCGCTCCGCGAGGGGTGCCGCGGCCTCGGCCTGTGCAGCACTGAGCATCGCGGAATCCCGCAAGAACCGTAGATCGTCGGCTGGTGATCCCTGGCCTGGGCGTGGCGGTAGCCGCGGGGTTGGGTCAGGAACAATGTTCGCCTGTGACCAAGCGGCTTCAGCGGCAAGAAGTCCGGGCGCAGCCAGGAGGAATTTGCGTCGCAACATTGTCTCGACCCTTTCCGGAAGGCGATTGTCCTGCGCCTCAGGCTGTTAGCTGGCGATAAATCGCCGGCAGCGCGGTGGTCAGGTGGGAGGCGTCGGGGAAGATTGCGTAGGCCCCTGGTCCGAAAATATAGGGAAAGTAGTCCCGCGCCTCGCGGTCCACCGTGATGCCGAATACGCTGGTGCGGGCCCGACGGGCCTCACGAATTGCCATGCGCGTATCCTCCACGGCGTATCGCCCTTCGTAGTGGTCGGCGTCGTTGGGCTTGCCGTCGGTCAGCAGCAGCAGCAGTCGACGATCATGCGGCCGTCCTGCCAAAGTTCGCGCGACATGTCGGACCGCGGCGCCCATGCGGGTGTAGTGTCCGGGCTTCAGCGCCTGGATTCGGCGAATAGCATCGTCGTCCAGTGCATCGTCGAAATCCTTGACCGTGCGCACCCACACCTGTTCGCGCCTGCGAGATGTGAAGGTAAAGATCGCACTCTCGTCGCCGCAGGCCTCAAGGCCTCCGGCCAGTGCCAACAATGCCTCCTTCTCCACATCCAATACCCGACGATCTCCCACCCAGCTGTCCGTCGAGAGTGAGACATCCACCAGCACCGCCACGGACAGATCCCGCCGCACCGCGCGGGCGGCGGAAAAGACCCGCTCACTGCCGGGTAGGCCGGCGCGGCGATCGGCTACCGCGCGCACCAGGGCGCCAAGGTCCACCTCGTCCCCATCCGGCTGCGCATGCAGGATCTGACGACGCGGTCGCAGGGCTTCGAACTGTCGCCTTACGCGGCGGAGCCTTCGGCGTGCAGCCTCATCGGGAATCCAGACTTCTGCCTCTCCGAACTCCGCTGCTTCGGCTATCACGCGACAATGCGCGGGGTGATAGGCGCCCCGTGAATGATCCCATTCGGGGTACAGATGCGTGCTGGACGCTAGCGCGGCGGTGCTGGCTGCTGCTGGCGCCAGGTCAAGTTCCAGCTTCAGCCGCGTCGCCGCCCGACGCTCATGCGGGCCGACCGCGATTTCATCCAGGTCATCGGCTGCCTTGCGCGCCGAATCCACGTCGTCGTCGTCCACCGCGCGATTCAGGTTCGCCATCTCGGCGAGGCCGATTATGGTCTCAAAGCGGGTCAGCAGCAGAGGGTCGCGACGGCGGGTCTGGTCGTTCTCTCGACGCCGAGCACGACGGCGCCGGGCATCCGTGGCGGCAGCCGCGCCGACCGGTTCCTCCTCCGGCTGATCGGCTTGGCGCGCCCCGGCTCGGGGTGGGGCGCTGACGGTCTCGCCCCAGAGCGGTACCGGCAGGAAGGGACGGTATCCGCGCGGTGCCCTGAGGTTGCCGATTGCTACAGCATCGTCGAGAGCGCCGGGCAACGGGCCTCCCTGCTCGCTCAGCAAATAGCGCACTGCCACTTCCAGGGCCGCTTCCTGCCTGGGCAGCCGGCGGCGCGGGCGCTGGGCCAGCAGGGCAGCGCAAAGCCGCGCATGCAGCGCGCGAAGGCCGGGCCAGCGCAGCAGGAGCACGGAAGTCGCCATCTGCACGTCGCGCAACCTGGCGACATCGGCCTGCAGCGGATCGACCGGGCGCGGTTGCGGCGTGCCCGCCGCGGCAAACCAGACCGCAAGCCATTCGTACAAGGCCGCGTTTTCATCGCGGTCCGGCAGCAGGTCAAGCGTTTCAGGTAGCTCCACGGTCTCGCCGTCGAAGCGCGGCGCCTCAAGCTTCTCGGAGCCACCGAGGCCGAGCCGCTGGCGTAGCCCGAGGCGATGGCGGGAGGCAACGCTGCCCGCCGCCGCCAGCGGTACCCCGCCCGGTCCGCCAAGCGCGCGAAACATCACGCCAAGCCGGCCACGCACGTCATCGAGGTGAACGGCAGCCTCAGGATGGTGCGGCCAGGTGGTGGCGCTGCCAATCAGACGGTGCCACTGGTGGCCGATCGTCTCCTCGGGCTCGAAGAGAGGGCTCATCGAATCAGCCCAGCGTAATCTCGGCAACGCGAAGCAGCGCCTGCTTCACATCGGGCTCGTCGGTCAGCGGCTCGATCATCGCCGCGCGGATGGCCAGCGCGGGTTTCATGCCGCCTGCGATCAGGGTGGCGCAATAGACCAGGAGTCGCGTGGAGACACCCTCCTCGAGGTCCTGGCCCTTGAGGTCGCGCAGCGCATTTGCCAGGCGCACCAGCGGAACGCAGCGGTCACGCGGAAGTCCGCTTTCCTGCGCGACAATCATGGCTTCCGCCTCCGCTGGCGGGAAGCCGAAGTCGAGGCCAAGGAAGCGCTGACGCGTGCTCGGCTTCAGACCCTTGAGCACCGATTGGTAGCCGGGGTTGTAGGAGATGACGAGCATGAACTCCGGCGGCGCCTCCAGCACCTCGCCGGTTCGTTCCAACGGCAGGATGCGGCGATCATCGGTCAGCGGATGCAGGACGACGGTGACGTCCTTGCGCGCTTCAACGACCTCGTCGAGGTAGCAGATCCCGCCCTCCCGCACCGCACGGGTCAACGGACCATCGGTCCAGACCGTGTCGCCTCCCTTCAGCAGGTGACGGCCAGTGAGATCCGCGGCGGTCAGGTCATCGTGGCATGCGACGGTGAACAGGGGGCGGCCCAGGCGCGCAGCCATGTGGGCCACGAAGCGCGTCTTGCCGCAGCCGGTCGGCCCCTTGATCAACAAAGGCAGGCGGCTGTGGAAGGCCTGCTCGAACAGAGCACATTCGCCGCCCGTTGGGGCGTAGTAGGGGATTGCGGCAGCCGGCCGCATATTTGTCGCAACACTCACTCTGCAGGCGCCGGATGCGGCTCGTCGCCGAGGCGCGCGGGCCGTTCCTCCCGCACCGGGCCGAGCACCGACCAGACGTAGAGAAGGACGGCAAGGGCCACAACCGCGCCGGCGCCGAGGCGCATCCAGTAGAACAGCAGAAGTTGTTCCTGCACCTCCATGTACATCATCCCCATGACGCGCTGCAGATGTACCTGCACCACACCGGCGAAGGTCAGCACGATGGTCATGAAAACCATGCCTGAGGTCATGAGCCAGAAACTCCACATGTTGAGGATCTGGTTGTATGGCTTGTACCCGCGCAGGTAAGGCATCGCATAGGTGATGATGGCCAGGTTCAGCATCGCGTAGGCACCGAAGAATGCGAGGTGGCCATGCGCGGCGGTGATCTGGGTGCCGTGGCTGTAGAAGTTCACCCAATGCAGGGTGTGCATGAAGCCCCAGACGCCGGCGCCGAAGAAGGCAATGACGGTGCAGCCGAGCGCCCACAGCAGCGCCGCCTTGTTCGGGTGATCGCGACGTCCGCGCCAGACCATCGTGAAGGCGAAGGCGACCATCGCGAACAATGGCGCGACCTCGAGCGTCGAGAAGATGCTGCCGACCCACTGCCAATAGCCAGGTGCACCGATCCAGTAGTAATGGTGACCCGTGCCGAGCAGGCCCGAGAACAGCGCGAGGCCGACGATGGCGTAGAGCCACTTCTCCACCACCTCGCGGTCCGCACCGGTCATCTTGAGCAGCAGGAAGGCGAGGATGGAGGCCATGATCAGCTCCCACACACCTTCCACCCAGAGGTGGATGACGTACCACCAGTAGAGCTTGTCGACCGCGATGTTGTCGGGGTTCCAGATCGCGAACAGCCAGAACACGGCGATGCCGATCATGCCGAGCATCAGCACGCTGGTGATGGCCGTGCGCCGCCCCTTCAGGATGGTCATGCCGATGTTGTAGAGAAAGATCAGCGCAACGAGGACGATCGCCCATTTGACCCAGAGCGGCTGCTCCAGGAACTCGCGACCACCGTGAATCCCCAGCAGGTATCCGCCCACGGATGCCAGTGCTCCGACCATCAGCAGACCGAACTGGATGTAGGCGAGCATCGGGCTCTCGAGCTCGCGCTCTGCCTCCTCCGGCACCAGATAGTAGGCGGCGCCGAAGAACCCCATGAGCAGCCATACGACGAGCGCGTTGGTGTGCACCATGCGCAGGATGCTGAAGGGCAGAACCTCGGCGAGGAAGTTCGGCCGCGCATACACCGTGCCGGCCAGCAGCCCGAACAGGATCTGCACAACGAACAGCAGCAGGGCGCCGGCGAAATAGACGTAGGCGACCTTCTG
>NZ_JBHMFT010000052.1:0-18839 GCF_051433195.1 Falsiroseomonas sp. E2-1-a20
TGCGGGAAATGGGGCAACAGGCGGCGCATCTGGATGGGCGTCAGCAGGAAGGGCGGTGCAGACATGGCGGGACCTCCGCCACATCCAGAATCATAAGCCGCCGCGTCGAGGCAAGCGATTAATGGGTCCTGAGCCTAGTCGCCGATGAGTCAGACTTGAACGCGCTCGTCACGCGCTTGGCCGGCTGATGTCCTACGACAACGACATCCTGGTCTGGTCCGAGCAGCAGGCCGGCCTGCTACGCCGGATGGCGCGCGGGAAGCAGGGGAATGGGCTGGACTGGGAGAACCCGCCCATTCGGGCGGTGGGCGTGGCATCTCGATGGACGGCAGCGGACGATCGATGGCCGGTGTGTTCATCGTGAAGCTGTGGCGCAGGCTGAAATACACGTGCGGCTATCGCCGCATCGGCGCCGAGTGGCCCGAGCCGTCCCACGGCGCCTTCGGGCTCGCTCAAGCCACCATTGAACAGTGGCGGTCCACTCAAGGTTGTACCGGCGGCGTCCAGGGCCGCAGTCCCGGGCGTGATGCGGAAAAAGGCGTCGGCACCAGCACCGGCGGGGCGCCATTTGCGCGACCTGGTCGCGCAGCCACCGAGCCGAGCCCACATGCCCGTGGCTGCCGCTGCGGCGTTCGCCGAATCCGTCATAGGCCGCGAAGAAGGCCTCGGGCGTCATTCAACGCGCACACCCGACAGCGCGACGAGTTGCGTCAGACGCCGGTGCTCCTCCGGCCAAAGAGCCGCATAGGATGCCGCGGTCTCCGACAGAATCAGTTCGCCGCCGTCTCGGGTCAGCGCGTCCCGCAACGTTGTGTCGCCCTCCACCGCCAGCTTCACAGCGGCATGGATCCGCGTGACGGCGATCGCCGGCATGCCAGCCGGGCCGACGATGGAGGAAATAGTGGTGACCACAGGCCCGTCCGGCACCACTTCCGCCAATGTTGCAACCTCCGGCATCACCGGCATGCGACGGCCGCCTCCCGTGATCAGGATGCGGATCAGGCCATTCTGCGCAAGCGGCACCGCGATGTTGCTAATTGCAAAGGCAAAGTCGACCTCGCCCTGCTCGACCGCCAGCGTCGCTTGGTTGGCGCCGCGATAGGGCACATGCACGCCCTTCGCGCCGATCAGCTTCAGCATCGCCGCCGCCGCCATGTGCGCCGGCGTGCCGACGCCACCGGAGCCGTAGCGCAGCCCGTCGTGGCTGGCCATCGCAGCCGCGAAAAAAGACGGCACATCGGTCCAGGGCGCTGCCTTGCGCACGCACAGCACGGCCGGCTGTTCGACGATGGTCAGCACCGGCGTGAAGTCGCGGGACCAGTCGAAGCCGGGATTGCGTTGCATCACCGCCTGGGCGATCGCGGTGGCGCCGCCCCAGAGCAGAGTATAGCCATCGGGCGCGGCACGGGCCACGGCCTGCGACGCGATTAGGCCGCCCGCCCCGGCCCGGTTCTCGACCACCACGGAGCCACCCAGCGCCTCGCCGATCCGCGCCATGACGAGCCGGGCGACGGTGTCGGAGGAAGCGCCGGCCGCGAAGGGCACGATGAGGCGGATTGGCCGCGACGGCCAACTCGCCGCGTTGCTCTGCGCGGCGGCGGGACATGCGGCGAATAGAACGAGTCCTGAAAGCAGGTCGCGGCGCAACATGGCTATGTCCTCCATAGCGTTTTCGCCTGCCCCGTTGGCAGTGACGGTCGGAGCCCGCTCGCTCCGCCATCAAGTGCTAGTTCGGCCAACCCAGGGCGGTTTAAAGCGTACACAGCGAGGTCAAACTGTTTTTGCGTAGGAGCACGAGGTGTTGCGCCGGTCAGGGCAGACCAGCGCCCCTTGGTAAAAGCTGCGGACTGATGATTCAGATCAGCACCCTTAAAAGCCTCTTGCGCGGCGCAGGGTTTCGGACGGAGGCTCACCGAACATCGCCCGGTACTCAGTTGAAAAGCGGCCGAAATGGAAAAGGCCAAGCTCGGTCGCAACTTCCGTGACAAGCCCCTTTCCACAGCGCAGGCGCCTGTGCGCGGCGCTTAGACGCAACGCGCGCAGATAAGCCTTCGGAACCATGCCGAAGCCTTCTTGGAACGCGAGGTGCAAAGTTCGCTCTGACACTTGCAGCGACTCACACAATTCTCGTAGCGAAGGCGGATCGTCTATGCGTGCGCGCAGTATCTCCTCAGCTGCGCGCGCGATCCGCCGCCGCACCGACAGCGGGGCGGCCCGCCTCGATGCGGGATCGGTCTCTATACCTTCAAGGAGTATCTGAAGCACGCATTCCTGAAGCCTGTGGCGTGCTTCCGGTGAGGCTGCAGCCGGCATCGTGAACACCGGCAACAGCGCGGCAATCGCGCGGCCTCGCTCGGCGCAATTGGCGGCGCCATCAGGCATCCGAAGCAGCCAATCCGACCCAAGCATCGCCGCCTCCTGATCAAAGCGGCACCCAACGTGGCGCTGAAACAGCTCATGGCTGGCTAGGACGATAACCTTTTCCGCCGCGCCTGCGGTAAGCGAATGGACTTCGCCGCACTGAAGACGCGCAGGCGCCATTGTTGCCGTATCAATGGTCCTACCCCGCGACCTCACCATACCTACTGCAGAAACGATTAGTGATGCGCCCGAAGCACCTTCCGGTGTCCAGCCGGTCGTGAGCAGCGCCGAGTTCGTTACAAACCGGCTGATCTGCAACTCGGCAGTCATTGCAATCTCAATTCGGGCAGAAAATGCGCCGCTGCCAAGCCGAGAGTGCTTGATCTCCCAGCCCGGCACGGCGACGGCCATAGCGTCAAAATCGTCGAAGGTCGTAACGGTGGCGATGCCATCGACAAATGCGGCATTCCGTAGCATCGCATCCTCCCGTTCTCGCCTTTAGGACGGTGTGGATAAGTCGCCTAACTGTCACCAACCGTTCCAGCGTTAGCATCACGATCTGCAGGAGCATAGCGAAACAATCGCGTCGACCGCGGAGGTGATGCAATGCGCCATTTGCGACGACCCACGGCTCATGGCCCCACGCGGCATAGGTTTATTGACACCGCAGTGTCTCTAACACCCAGGCGCAACTCGGGTTGTATTTGGTTTTCAGCCTGTCAACCCGGCGGTGCGGGCACGACTGCGTAGATCACCTGCGACCCCTGCATGTAGCCCTGCACCCAGGCGTTGCCGCATCGGTGGTAGGTGACCCCGCCGATAGGCTGCACCGAGCAGCCGCTTGGGAGGGCACTGAGTTGCATGCCTACCTGCAAACTTGTCCCGATTGGCGCAGCGGGCGCCACGGTAACGACGGTGGTGGAGCTTGGCTGCTGCATCGCACCCGAGATTAGTCCAGCTGTCGCCCCGGCGATCACGCCCGCCGCCACCACCTGGCCAGTGCTGGGACCGGAATAGGCGGAATGGCCGGGGTAGACCGGGACTGCGATGGGAGGCCTGTAGCCGGGAGGATAGCCGGCTGCAGGCGGGCGATAGGCGGGAGGCCTCGCCGCCGGATAGCCGCCGGCCGGTGCGGGCCTGACAACATTGATCTCGTTGCCGATCGCGACATTGGAGCCGGCGCCGCCGATCCGGGTGTTGCCGGTTACATTGCTGCTGTTGACCGTATTCCTTGTCGCCGGCCTCTGGCTGACGGACGCAGGCGGACGCGTCACTTCCGACGGGCGAGAAGCCGCCGCTTGGCTTCGACGGACCTGGGCATCGGCCTGCAGTGGCGAAAGGAAGAGCAGGCAACCGACCGACAGGGCGGCTACCGGTCGTCGCACAAAACCTGCTGAGAGGGTTGAGAACATCACCTGATCCCCGTTGCAGGGCCGACCAGCGTAGGCCGTTCAAGCCAAGTGAGCTCTTGCGCGTCTGCCGGGGCCGTGAAGATGAAGGTCTCGTCACCGAGATGCGGTGCTAAATTCCAATCCTGGAACTCGAGAATGGCTCGCGGTTCACCCGCCGCAGCCCGATCAACAATAGTCAGGCGGCACGGGAGCGCCGGCTCGTCCGCCGCAATCCAGATCTGCCAGTCAACACTGCCATTGCGCAGTGCGTACTGATCGCACAGCAAGCCATTTACAATCGTACGCCCGACATGCACGCCGGTCGTCCCAGCCTCGGTCAATGCTGCGTAAGGGTTGGCTGCAAGAACGTCACGCACCGGAACGTCCACGCCAAGCCTGGCCTCCAACGCGTCGAGGGCCTCATCAATGTCGCCCGGCATCGGGACGCGCGCAAAGGCATTTGCCGTCAGGCTTAACAGCGTGGCAGTCTCCCCATCGTACCATAGCCGAAAACTGCCGCGGTCACTGCCGACCAGCGCTGCCAATCGATCAGGACGCCGAATGCCCACCGCTACCGTTGCGCCCAACGCGATCAGCTGATCACTTCCCGGCTGCAGCCGCACCTCCCGCAGTGCGCTGAATTGCACGGTCAGGTCCGGCGCAGCGACGAGCGCCGCGCTCATCCTTCGTAGCGCTGCGGCAACGACTGGATCGAGGATGGACGCGGTCGAAGCCGTTGCAGATTGCTGCACTTGCGCTCCCGCAGGAGCGGAGCCGGCAACCACGGCTGCGCACGCGCCCGCCGTGATCAATGCGGCCAATCCGATAGCGTGAGGCCACGCTCGTGAATCTCGGAGTGCCATTTCGTCGTTATCCCGATAATTTCGCCGCTCGGCCAGCGCTGGGTCGCAGCCGTCAATCTGATGCACCGCATGAAAGCCGCGACGCTATCCATTTTCCGCAAAGCGGGAGAAGCGGCGCCGAGTAGCAATCAGAAACTGCGCCTCCCCTTCGGGTGCGGGTCAGTGTTGTGTCGCAACATGAACTGTTCGCAGCGGCGCAGGGGTGGCGCTCGTAGAAGTCAGATGGACGATCTTGATACGGTTAAGTGTGCCAGCCTGCGGACTTGCTGGAACTGGATAGCGGCGCCGGATGCCAACGGGGACTATGCGTCGGGTGCGATTGTGCAGGCCAAGTCCTACAGGGTCGGCGCAGCCTCGCCTCCGTCGACCCTTGGGAGGCTGCTGGTGCCATGTCGAGCATCGTCCTGCGATCGGCTGAAGCGACGAGCAGGCGTCTGTCTTGCCTGACTTGGTCGCGAAACCGAGCCAAGAAAGCTGAGGCATAATGACAATCGGTAGGCGCCGCGCCGGCGGCGAGACCAGCGGCGTCCGGGCCCCAGTATTGGCGTCGTCGATTCACCGCGAGGCAATCCTGGCTCTGGAGGCGCGTCTCGTCACGCGCCTGATCGGCAGGAAGCATCTGGTTCATCGCATGATCATCGCTCTCCTGGCCGATGGTCATGTGCTACTCGACGGGCGACCGGGCCTGGCAAAGACACGCGCTACAACGGCGCTGGCCGATGCGCTCGAAGCGAGTTTCCGCCGTGTAGTGCTCGGACCCGGCCAGCACCTCGCGCATCTATTCGGCCTGGAGCCAGCGCTTTCTGAGACGACCGGCGCCGAAGCGCGAGCACCTGGGCCTCTCTTTGCGAACATCCTGCTGGCGGAGGGGATCGATCGTGCCTCGCCAGAAGTACGGCTCGCGCTGCTGGATGCGATGTCCGAACGGCAAGTCACTGTCAGCGCCATCCCGGTGCGAATGCCGGCCGTCTTCCTGGTTTGTGCGACACGCACTCTGGTAACCCCAAGCTCCGATGCTGTGGTGCTGGCCTCCGACGAACGCGACCGGTTCCTTCTTCACCTGGTCGTGGGTTACCCGGACGAATTGCACGAACGGCAGATGCTTGACCTCGTGCGATCAGAGCGTGCTGCGGCAAGCATTGGGCTGGCGACCGTAGCCCCCCCGACGGTGCCTCTCGCCGTGGTTCTGGCCGCACGGGCGAGCGTTCAAGCCGTGCGCGTCGGGCCTCGAGTCCTTCGGTTGATAACAACGTTGGTTGCGGCGACGCGCGACAGCAACCCGGCACGCAACGGTCCTCAGCGATGGATCCGCAGCGGTGCCGGTCCGCGCGGTAGCATTGCGCTGGAGCGGTGCGCCCGGGCGCATGCCTGGCTGGCAGGAAGGCAGCAGGTGACCGAACGCGACGTGGCTGCCGTCGCCCATGACGTGCTGCGGCACCGCATCGATCTTGCAGAAGCTGCGGAGGAAGCGGGCGTCACGATCGACAAGGTGATTGACGAGCTGCTTGCCTCCACGCGGGCTTGAGCCGGCGCTCTACGCCGCGTTCAACGCTATATCGCGGGAAGAGAAATTGTAGCTGGAAGCGCGCCGTCCATTTCGGGCCTTCATCGGCACGCACGGCGTTGTAGAAGGCTTGCGCCTGTGCGTTGACCGGTTGCGAGCCAATTCGGAACAACCTTCCGAACCCGCCACCAACGGGAACAGTCCATTTCTCGCCGCGGGCATTCCAATCGGCTGTGACCACTGGTGAACTTGTTGCGTACCAGCCATCGTCAAAGTTGTAGTTGATGAACGGCTGCACGGTGAGCCGATTCATCTCAGGCTGGCTCTGGTCGCCCGAGAAGGGCCAGATATTGTTGGCCAGGGCACCGACCACCCAGGGGCCGCTCTGGTACAGGCCAACGACGGCGGGCCCAGCTGCCCATTTGCCGCTACCCAACAAGCGGTCCGTCGCCGTGGGAAGCGAAAATGTGGGGCCGAAACCCCAGGTGAAGGCACTTGGTCGTGATGGCGACAGGAAGAAGGTTGGGTTGATGTCGCCGAGGCCGAAGGCCGCATCGGATGTCTGTGGAGACGTGGCTGGAAGACGAAAGGTAAGACCGTGCGGGTGATCAGATTCCACTGCTCGTTCAGCGTCAGCGGGATCACCGGTTGGATATTCAGCACGTTTTGCGCTGCTTCGTAGGGGCCAACGCGGAAGCTGGTGTTGTTTTGGATGGGCACGCTGATCAACGCGGCCACAGGGTTTTGCGCCGCGCGCGCCAGCTCGCCAGCATCCCGCGTCGGTTGTGCCATCGTTGCCGCCGGGCCCAAAAGGAGCGCTCCGACCACGGCAGTCATGGAGCGTGCGGCAATGCTGCCTCGTGATGTGCCGCCGTTGAAAAGCATTCTCGTCTCCCTGCGTCATCTGGACAGCGTTGGACGGGCGGCTACAGGTCGCTATCCGCTTGTGCGCCCGCCCGGTGGCTTGCTTCTGCTGCGCAAAGGCAGCATCGCGGCGCAGTGCTGATTGCGCTCATGAGCTTACGGGAAACGGATAGCGAGGCAGGTACCGTTCTCATAACTAGGGACGGCGGAGCGAACTCTCTGGGAGTGGCGCTGCTGCGAAACGCAACCAACCCTGGGAGAAATATCATGTCGACCCGCATTCCCGTCCTACGAGCGACGTTGCTGGCAACAGCCCTAGCCGCTGTCATGGCTCCGGTCGCTCACGCGCAGACCCGCAGCTGCGTCGATACGCTGGCGAGCATGCCGGAGTTCTCGCGTTTCACGAACGGCATCGTGGCTAGCCGCGTGACCATGGACCTACGAACCACCAATGACATTACGATCTTCGCCCCGACCAACGAGGCGGTGGCACGTCTGAACCAAATCACCGTCGACCGTCTGTTCCCCGCGGGCGATGGCGGCAGCCGCCAGGCAGATGCTTCGGCGGCGCCCGCTGCAGTCGGGGCGCATGTGCTCCAGGGGCGGCGCGATGCCGCCACGCTCGCGCAGGGTGGGCAGTTCACCTCGGTTTCCGGCACGCCCTTGGTGGTGACGGCGTCCGGCGGCGCAGTCACGGTGAAGGGCGGTGGAAACACCGAGGCGCGTGTTACCCGCCCGGACATCGCCTGCTCGAACGGCGTGATCCACGGCATCGACACGGTGCTTGTTCGCTGAAGCTACGGCGGCAGGCACCGGCACCAGGCATCCGCCGGCTGCTCGAGCGGGGGCGCTGTGCCGGCTTGGCGCTGCGCCCGTTGCGCACCGGCTGGGCTTGGATCTGCGAGGCAGCAGCCGGAGGGCCGCTGCCAATGCCTCCCGCTCGAGTTCGCATCAAGTAAACCCGGCTCATTAACCGTCACCGGCTCTTGAAAGAGGCAGATCCTACAATGAAGACGTCCCACCTGTTTGCTCTTGGCAGCCTCGCCCTGCTGACGGCCTGTAGCTCCACCCAGCAGGCCGCTGCGCCGTCCCCGCCGACGAGCTTCCTGTCGCGTGAGACGACTGCCCTGCTGCGCCCGACCGATCTGGGTTCGCGGCTTTACATCAACCCGAGTGTCGATTTCCGACGCTACAGCAGGGTGATGATCGAGCCCGTGCAGCTTTGGCTGGCGCCCAACAACACGCAGCTCAACGCCGAACAGCGCCAACTGGTCGCGAATGCGCTGCACAGCGCGCTGCGAGAGGAGTTGGGCCAGGTTCTTCAGCTGGTCGAGCGGCCTGGCCCCGGTACGATGGTGATCACCACGGCTTTCACCGAGGTGCGCGCTGGCGGCAACCCAGTGCTCAGCACCGTCTCTACGTTCGTGCCTGCATCGCGGATCGTGCGCGAGGGCGTCAACATCATGACCGGCAGCGACCCGATGGTCGGTGGAGCTGCGGCGGAAATGCGGGTCACTGACAGCGAGACGGGACAGCTGCTGGCCGCCGCGATCGACTCCAGCGATGCCACGGCCGGCGCCCGAGTGCGAACCTCTCGCTGGGATGACGTGCAGACGGTGGCCCGGTATTGGGCGACGCAGACCGCGAATCGCGTCTGCCGGGTGCAGCAGCGCCCGAACTGCCAACCGCAGTCCTGATGCGCGGAGCCGCTGCCGTGAACCAACGACACCGCCGCGCGACGAAGGCCTGGCTGCTTCGCGCGCTGATGTTGCTGCTCATCGGCGTTTCGCCGGCGGCGGCTCAGCGTTCTGGGGAGTCAGCTAGTACCTGGCAGTTTTCCCTAACGCCTTACCTCTGGCTTGCGGGCGTCAGCGGCGACGTCGCATTGCCGCGGCAATCACGCGACTTCGATGCCGAATTCGGGGACATTCTGTCGGACCTGCAGTTTGGTGCGATGGGGTTCTTCGAGGCGCGCCGCGGCCGCTTCGGATTACTCGTGGACGGACTGACCCTGATCACGGAGCAGGACGTCTCGACCCCGCGTGGCTTGCTGTTTCGTGGCGGAAGCACGCGACTGACAGCCACCGAGTTGTCCATGATCGGCCTGGTTCGCGTTGTCGAAACACCAAGCTGGGACCTGGATCTGGGAGCCGGCCTGCGCAGCTGGTGGATCGACGCCAAGGTGTCGTTGAACCATGGGATGGCGGCTGCACGCTCAGCCAGCGGATCGACAGGTATCCTCGACCCCGTGCTGGCCCTGCGTCACGACCTCCGACTCTCTGAGCAGTTTGGGCTCACGACCTACGCAGATATCGGCGGGTTTGGAACAGGTTCCCGGCTCACTTGGCAGGTTCTCGGCGCGCTGCGTTGGCAGGTCACCGAGAGTACCGCCGCAAATGTCGGCTACCGGCACATGGCGATCGATCTGTCGCGCGGGGCGGTCGACCTGGATGTCGCGCTGAGCGGCCCAATCATGGGCGTCAGCTTCCGCTTCTGATCGTGCCGTGGCGTCGACGCCTGGAAGATCTCGCATGTGCCCTGTCGTGACGGGTGACACATGCGCCCGGAGAAGGAGATGCTCAGTGGCTCATCGGCTTGCGTTCAAGGCGTACGCGAAGCTGCGTTGCGAGACCGCTGAGGTAAGTTCTGCAATCGGGCGGAGACTGGCCATCATCGGCTTCGTTCTTCTGAGCGCCTGTGGAACGCCCGACTACACTCCGGTGCGCGACTGGGCAGGCACAGCAAGCCAGGCCGCCGACTATCCGCCCATCGCCGCAGCATGCCTGTCTCGCGACGACGGGGCACTCAATCCGTCGCACTGGCAGAGCGACGGAACGCGCGCGATGCAGGATGGGCTCTCCATCTATCTTTCGGCACTCGGAACCGTCGCCTCAGATGGCGTCCTTCCATACCGAGAGGATCCCTTCATCCAGATCGCCGAGCGCGCGCGCCTGGCGAGCGAGGCGGGCGGCCAGGCGGTCACCACGCTCGGCGGGCTGCTGCGGCGAGCGACCCGTCGCAATTCGCAGGCACCGCAACTTGGCGAAACCATCGTCGAAACCGACGAGAGCGTGCAGGCGCTGATCACAGCGCTGCGGACGGCCGTCGGAGACGCAGTGGCTGGCGGAACGGAGGAGCGGCAGATGGTCTCTGCTGCCTATCGCCGACTGGAACTGGAAGCGCAGGACGTGGCGTCACGGCGTGCGCTGCGAGATGTCGGTGTGATGCGGGACCGGGAGTTGGCCGCTGCCGCCGAAGCGCGGGCCAACTACGATCTGGTACTCAAGCGTATTGCAGAAGGGCACGCGCTGCTGAAGCTTCGTGCGGCGCGACTTTCTCAGGAAGAAACTGCCCGGCAGATGCGCGCGGCCGAGGATCAATTGCGTCGATCGGCCGCGCTCCTCCCGCGGGCCATGGCGTCCACGCCAGCCGGTATCGCCTGCGTCGGGCCGCAATCGGTTCCAGGCATGGCACTGCCGCCAAGCGCATTTTTAAACGATGCCCGACAACTATGAGGACGGTCATTGACCGCGCCTGTGCACTGACCGGATTGACGCTTTTTTCACTGGCGCTGTTCGTGGCGCTTCTGTGGATCGAAGCGTCAAAGCCCGCCCTTGCGCAAGTCGTGCGGGTCGATGCAGCCGAACGGGCGGAGAATGCGCGGGCTGCTCTGCTCTCGAGGCCTCGTGGGGGCGTGCTCGGGCTCATGGGCTACAACGTGACGCCTGATGGATCAGCGAACGCGCTGCAGGTCAACCGCAGCTCGAGCGGCGAGGAGGGTAGTTCGACGCTGCTGCTCAGCCAGTTCGGCTTCGGCTTCACCGTCAGCGAGTCGTTCCCGCTATTTCTGGAAGCCTATATCGGCACGGCCAGGTATGACCCTCGGCCGCTTTTCGGCGGCGAAGGCGCACGTCGACTGCCCTTACGGTGGAACAACATCGCTGGGACTATCGGAATTGGCTACGATATCGCGCTGACTGAGAATCTTTGGTTGCGACCGATTGTCAATTTTTCAGCCGGCTACGCTGCGTCAGACGCCGCCCTGTTCGGTGCTTTCCTGAATCGCCGTCGCAATACCGACCTGTCTCGACTCACTGACGTCCATATGAATGTCCGGGGGCAGGGTGGCTCGCTCGTGCTCGCCTATTACGACTATCGCCCGCAGCGCGATATCGAGGTCGAGATCCGTTACACACATATCGAGCTTGAGACGTTTGGTGATACTCCCCCCGAAGCAGCAGGAAGTTCGACCGCCCGCACTCTGGGATTGTGGTCGCGCTATCGCTGGCCGACGGGGCGGGAGGCCTTCGGCCGTCCGGTCCGCTGGGTGCTCGATGGCTCGCTTACGACCTACCTCGGTGATCAACGGGATGCGATCGGCTTCGCTTGGTCGGCGAAGCTGGGCGGCGGCATCGAACTTGACGTGGGCCGTCGAGAGATTGGAGCGGTCGGCCTGAACCTGTCGCGGGTCCGCCTGATCGGACGCTACTTCGTCGGCGACAAGGACGTAAGCGGTTATTCATTTGGCTTGGGGGTAAGCTTCTGATGCAGCCGCTCCACGCAGAGAGAGCGATCTCGGGTTCCCGAATTGGCGCCCATTGCGGGAAGCGGATAGCCCCGCCTTCCGTGAATCCTAGTCTGGCGGCTCCTCTGTTGCGAACAAGGGGTGAGGAACGACGTCATGTCGAATCGTGCTGAATGGAGTACCGGCGCCCGCACAGATGCCTACTCTGGAATGGTCTGGGTCCCGGGAGGAACTTTCCTGATGGGCTCCGACCAGCACTATCCAGAAGAGGGTCCGGCCCATCGCGTTGAAGTCGATGGTTTCTTCGTCGACCGCACGCCGGTCACCAACCGCGCATTCCGCAAATTCGTCGACGTCACCGGCTATATTACCGTCGCGGAGACGAAGCCAGCCGCTAAGGATTACCCGGGCGCATTGCCTCACATGCTTCGACCAGGCTCGCTTGTTTTCACGGCGCCGACGCGCACGGTTGATTTGCGCTCGTGGGGCGAGTGGTGGAGCTTCAAGTTCGGCGCCTGCTGGCGTCGGCCTTACGGGCCGCGCTCCTCCATAAGAGGACTCGACGAGCATCCGGTTGTGCACGTCACCTATCAAGATGCTGAAGCTTATGCGACCTGGGCAGGCAAGGAACTGCCATCCGAAGCGGAGTGGGAGTTTGCGGCGCGTGGCGGGTTGGAGGGCGCTGAGTTTGCGTGGGGCGATGAGTTCACACCCGGCAACCGCCATATGGCGAACACCTGGCAGGGCGCGTTTCCAAACGAGAACCTAGCACTCGACAATTTTCGGCGCACGTCGCCCGTCATGGCTTTTCCCGCGAATGGCCACGGTGTCTACGACATGATCGGCAATGTCTGGGAGTGGACAGCCGACTGGTATGCCCAGCGGCACGTCGCTGACACATCGAAGCCGTGCTGCATTCCGGCAAATCCACGCGGTGGCGCCGAAGCCGGTAGCCACGATTCGGGCGAGGCGCACATCAAGATCCCCCGCAAGGTTCTGAAAGGCGGCTCGCATTTATGCGCGCCCAATTATTGTCGTCGTTACCGGCCAGCGGCGAGACATCCGGAGCCGGTTGATACCTCGACGAACCATGTTGGTTTCAGATGCATCATCAGAAAAGGGAACGGACCATGAGCAATGATCGCAACGAACCAGATGTCTCCGGCCGCAGTGCGGCTGACTCTGCACCGAAGTCGGAAGGCCTGAAGCGGCGTGACATGTTGCTCAGCAGCAGTACATTTCTGGCGGCATCGGCGCTGTCAGGCGCGACGCCCACTCTTCCCGCTCACGCCCAGCAGAGTGTTGCGGCGAGTTCAGTGGTCCCGCAGGCCGAGATCAACCGGACAGTTCTTCCGATCCAGGAACCGGTTCATGCGCCAATTACCGAACTCAACGCGCGCAACGCCACCGCCCCCCCGCGCTTTGAGATCAAGGCGCCTCGCGGTGCGCCGAATGTCGTGATCGTTATGCTGGACGACATGGGGTTTGGCCAGCCGAGCACGTTCGGTGGCGGCATCGCGATGCCGACGCTCGATAGGCTCGCAGCCGAGGGACTGCGGTACAACAATTTCAACGTCAATGCCCTTTGCTCGCCAACGCGCGTGGCGCTGTTGACCGGCCGCAATCATCACACCAACAACGCCGGCGCGGTGATGGAGATCGCGACGGGATTTCCCGGCAATAGCGGTCAGCGGCCGAACAGTGTGGCGCCTCTTGCCGAGATGTTGCGGCTGAACGGCTACAGCACCGCGGCGTTTGGCAAGTATCACGAGACACCGCCTTGGGAAGTCAGCGTGTCAGGGCCTTTCGATCGCTGGCCGACCCGCTCGGGCTTCGATAAGTTCTACGGCTTCATCGGCGGCGAAACCAATTCCTGGGCGCCACTGCTTTATGACGGAACGGCAAGGGTCGAGATACCACGCGATCCAAACTACCACTTCATGACGGACATGACGAGCCGCGCGATAAACTGGGCGCGCAGCCAGCAGTCGCTGACCCCCGAGAAGCCGTTCTTCCTGTACTTCTCGGCGGGCGCAACCCACGCGCCACACCACGTCGCGAAAGAGTGGTCGGATAAATACAAGGGTCGATTTGACGCGGGTTGGGACAAATATCGCGAGGAAACGCTTGCTCGGCAGATCAGTCTCGGTGTCGTGCCGCCTGACACAAAGCTGGCGCCGAAGCCGGAGGCCATCAAGGACTGGGACAGCCTAAGCGCCGACGAAAAGCGATTGTTTGCACGCCAGATGGAGGTTTATGCCGGTTGCGCGGAGCAGGCCGACCATGAGGTGGGACGGTTGGTGAAAGCGATCGACGACATGGGCGCCATGGACAATACGCTCATCATCTACATCGCTGGCGACAATGGCGCGAGTGCCGAGGGCGGCATGGTCGGCATGTTTAATGAAATGACATTCTTCAATGGCGTTCAGGAGAACGTCGCCGACCAGCTAAAAAACCTTGATAACTGGGGCGGTCCCACGACGTTCCCACATTATGCCGCTGGCTGGGCCATCGCAGGCAACGCGCCTTTCGCCTGGGCCAAGCAGGTTGCCTCCGATTTCGGCGGCACGAGAAACGGCATGGTGCTCCGCTGGCCGAATGGCATCCGAGCCAAAGGCGAGCTCCGAACTCAATTTCACCATGTGACGGACCTCGCTCCGACCATTATGGAGGCGGCGGGCCTGCCATTCCCGACATCCGTCAACGGCACTGTGCAAAAACCGTTTGAGGGTGTCAGCATGGCCTACACCTTTGCCGACCGCGCGGCAAAGTCACGTCACACGACGCAGTACTTCGAGATAATCGGCAACCGGGCCATCTACCACGATGGCTGGTTTGCGCGGACCATTCACAAGGCACCTTGGGAACCGCGACCACGCGCTACGCTCGAGAACGACGTCTGGGAGCTCTTTGACACCAGCTCCGATTTCAGCCTGGTGAACAACCTCGCAGCGCAACAGCCGAACAAGCTCCGCGAGATGCAGGCGTTGTTCATGACGGAGGCCCGAAAGTACAACGTACTGCCAATCGATGACCGCGGTGTCGAGCGCTTCGACGCGTCTCTTGCCGGACGCCCCGACCTGATGGCAGGGCGTACCACTCTAACGGTTTATGACGGCATGGTCGGAATGATGGAGAATGCCTTCATCAACGTGAAGAACCGTTCGAAAGCCATCACCGCGGAAGTCGAAAATTCGTCGAGTGGCGCAAGCGGCGTAATACTTGCGCAGGGCGGACGTTTTGGTGGCTGGAGCCTTTACGTCAAGGACGGCAAACCTGCCTACGCCTACAACTGGGTAGGGCTGCAGCTCTACACGGTGGCGTCCAGCGTGCCGCTGCCACCTGGCAAGTCCACCATCAAGCTTGATTTCGCTTATGATGGTGGTGGTCGCGGCAAAGGCGGCAGGGCGACGCTTTCCGTGAACGGCACCACCGTAGCGGAAGGGCGGGTGGAAAACACGAATGCCAATATCTTCTCCGCCGACGAAGGCACTGATGTCGGCATGGACGACGATACGGCCGTAACCGACGTTTACGAAGCAGGACTTCCAAGCCGCTTTACCGGCAAGATCGATAAGATCGTCGTCGAAGTGAGGTGACAGTGGGATCCAGACTTCCTCTAGCACTCAATTCGAGGCTGCTGCTCTCGACGACTGGCGTCGTCGAGGCAGCCGCGGGGATCGGGTTGCTGGTTGCTCCTGCGAGCGTCGTCGAGCTTCTGCTCGGGGCGCTGCCGAGCTCGTCAGCGGGCGTCACGGTCGCCCGCTTGGCCGGCGGGGCTCTAGCCGCGCTCGGCCTGGCCTGCTGGGTGGCACGTGTGGAGCTGGCAGGCCGCAGCGTGTACGGATTTATTGCGGCAATGTGCCTTTACAATGTCGCAGCGGTCACAGTTTTCGTCCACGGGCGGGCTAGCCTGGGCCTATCCGGCATCGGGTTTTGGCCTGTGACATTGGTGCACACAGGGTTGACCGCCTGGTGCGTCGCTTGTCTGTCACGTTTCTCCACGACTGGAGCGCGTTAGGCTCCAGGGTAACCTTGACTGCACCCTCCGGCAGCGAACAGCTCGATGCACACGCAACGCGCCGCGGGGCGGCTTGCCGTGGTTGCCGGAGGAAATGGCCGCGCGGATGCCTTCGGGTCAGATGCGACGCTACCGGATATAGTCCGCTCGATAGGCTACGCCCACGGTCTGCTTGCGGATCAGTCTGGAACTGTGCCGGCCACGCGTAGCGTGGTCGGCCCGCTATCGCGGGATCAGCCAGCAACCGGGTGTGGGCAGATCCTCAACCCGACTGGCGCGAGCTCAGCCGCCAGTCACCCAAGTCGGGTCACAGAGGCATCCGCTTGATGCCTGGCGGGCGCCAAGTGCCCTGCCCCACCGGGAGGATTGATGGTGGCGTATCCTTCGGCCAGTAGAGGCGCATCACGAGGTAGATTGGTCCGTCCGGCGCGGGCAGCCAGTTGGCGTCCCTGTCCCCACCCGGCGACTTGTTCTGGATGTAGAGTGTGAGGGAGCCATCAGCGCCCTTTGTCATCGTGGCGGTCATGGGCGAGTTGATCAGGTACCGGTTGATCGGATTCTGAATCAGCAACTGTGTCCGGCCGTCATACATCGTCACCGACCAGAAGGCGTTCACCGGTGGGGTCTCGCCCGCCGCGAAGGTGAGCGTGTAGTTAAACTTGCTGCCGTCGAGGGGCTCACCATCTGCGTCGTGGCGCGTGAGGGGATAGGTCGCTTCCTCAGCATCGTTGCCGTAGATGCCAGCCTGCGCACCGGCGGCACGGCGCAGCCAATCCCCATTGAAAAAGGCAGCACTGCCCAGCAGCGATGAAACCCGCCAACCGTTGATGCTCGTGCCGGCCGTAGCCACTGCCTCCGCGACCTTGGCATGCCCTGCCTGCATGCCGCGCACGACTTCCTGTTTGTGCTCCGACGGCAAGTCCCGGAAGGCGAAGGTCTTGCCGGGTCCGACGCCGATACGCGCGAGATCAGCGCGGATTTCCGCCTCGTTTGCGGCGGGTGGGCCGAACTGCATGGCGAAGTCTAAGTATTCAAAGAAGTTGCTTCGGGCCAGCGCCGCGTTAATTCGCGGGAACGCAATGGCTGGCGCCACAACCGGCACCGGACGCTGCAGATAGGCGGACAGCGTCTGCACTCTGTATTCGTTCTGCACAGCTACGACATTGGGCATATCATCCGCAGCGAACAGCTGGGTCCGGTACGCCACAAAGGAAAATGCTGTGCTCGAACGAAACACTTGTTTTATGCCTGGCGGAGTTTCGCCCTGCCAGTCCGGAGCGATGACCATATAATGGCCCGGCTCGGTTCCCGTCGCCCGCGTCCCAATATAACCGTAGTTGTACGTGTTGCCATCGACGAGTTGCACAGAGTAGTAGCGACCTAGTTCGACCGCTGGAACCGAGAGGATGATCGGCTCCGCCCGGAGGTCCATCCACAGGATGGAATACGGTGTGTCGCTGTTCGGTGTGACAATTGCGGTGTCCTGGTAGGTGAACACGCGGGGCTCGCTCTTGATCTCGTTGAACGGCGCCTTGAAATTCGCCGATGACCTGTCGACCGCGTATTCGTACATGACGCCATAATTCGTCACGATTGGCAGGCCGAAGATGTAGCCCGCCTCCGCGATGCGTCGGACCTCTTCAGGGGAGGCTAAGGTGCCGCCGTTTTGCGCAATGGCTTTTTCGGCTAGCAGCCCCGAGTTCGCGATGCTGCAAATGGCAGCCGATGTCAGAAGATGCCTACGGCTAACCATGTCGAACTCCTTTCTGGTGGGTTTAGGTAGTAGCTCATCATCGCGACATGGATTGGCGCCGGCATTCAATATCGTGGAATGCTGGCTCCGATGCAGTTCTGTCGCCGAACTCAAGTTCAGCGCTGGATAGAGGCTGCTGCGTGCGGGCCGCTATCCGTTTTCCGCAAACCCGAGATACGGTGCGGACCGAGGTAGCCCTGCACTTCAATGGCCCTCGCAATGAGCACGGAAGGTTCAACTTCCTGCCCGACGTCGCCCAGAAGGTGCCTCTGGGTTGTCCCAAGAGCCCATCTCGCGTGTGGATGTGCATGCTGATCCACAACCACACAGATATTTTTTCCAGAAGTGTCCAGGCGAGGCCTCCTCGCCAGCATCTTAGGACATGCCTGCCGTCAGTGAGCGCGGCCGGGTGAAGGAGGCCTGCATGACCAAGGAGATGCCGTTCCCGAGTAGCCTGCCTGATTTCGGGCGGTTTCCCTGGGCCGACCTTTACCCGCGCTTACTTCTGGCGGCACTGGGCAGGTTGGGTCCGACGGTCTGGAGGGGTGAGCGCAGGGGGCAGGTTCCCGGCGGTCGCACCGCGCACGATGCGGTTCAAACAGCCGTGGAGAAGTTCTTGGGCGGCAAGCGCCAGTGGAACTGGGACAAATCGGCTTTCGAGAATTTCTGGGGAGCAGTTTCGAGCGAGATCAGCAATTGGGCGACCAGTGCTGAAAATCGAACGACCTTGCGGACGGACAGAGATCTAGACACCCTGGTGGGGAACCCTCAGCCCTCCCCTGAGGATCTGGTGCTGTGGAAATCCGAGCGTGACCGGCTCTTGCAGCATCTTCTAGCCAAGGACGCTGAGGCTGGACGAATGGCGGAACTCATGTTGGTCGACGGCCTCAAGGGTCCAGAATTGCCGGAGGCGTTGGCCACGGGGCAGCACAGGACCGACACCATTAAAAGGCGCCTGAGAAGGCTAGTCGTCGCCTACGTTGAGGCCGAGGGCGCGGGCAACCGGAGGGCAGCGGAATGACGATCAACGGTATCCCAGACCCAGCAGGCAAAATCCTGGCTTTGCTGCAGGACGACACACCGGTGTCAGAGCACTACACTCCGCACGTGATCGAGCGGCTTCCGCTGAACGACGTAATTGCGCTGTTGGGTGAACTCGGCATAAGCCTAACAATGTGCAGTCGCGTCCAAGAGCTTGTTGCGCATGGACGCAAACCTGCGGAGCTCCTGCTCTCGCTTCTAGATAGCGAGGAGGAAACCGACTTGACGGCCTTGGAGCGGCGGCCCCTGTCCAAGGTGGTTGCTGCCCTCGATCAACTCGGTGCGAACCGCGCAGCCGGGCTCGAGCGGATCCGCGAGATCCTGGATCCGGAGACGGTGGAAGCGATCCAAGCCAGTGCTGCGGGAGATAAGTCTGCTGCGCCTGAGATTACTCAGTACCTTCTGGAGCCGCCTAATGGCCGGTTCGCAGATCGCCCCCGCAGCGCAAACCTGGCCCCGCGCGCTCAGCAGCCGATGCACCGTACGACGAGCAAGGCCGCGAATGGCGCCGAC
>NZ_JBHMFT010000053.1:0-17931 GCF_051433195.1 Falsiroseomonas sp. E2-1-a20
CGGCCGCGGCCGCGGCCGGCAACGGCTGGTCCCGCGTGAGATCGAGTCCGCGCCGCCGACGGCCGGGCCGATCGCGCCGCGGCCCCCGGTCGCGCGCGCGGCCTTCGACTACAGCGACCTCGACGCCGCCCTGCGCGCGGCCTTCGACTACAGCGACCTCGACGCCGCCCTGCGCGAGGCCGAAGCCGCCATGCGCCGCACCCGCCATACCCTCGACCAGCTGGCCGGCGGTGGCTGGAAGCCGGAGCCCGGCGACGCGCTGGAGAAGGAGCCGGCTATGGGAGACGACGACGATACGGGCCAGTAGCAGTGCCGTGGCGACGTCTATTAGCCGATCGGCGGCTTTCTCGCCCTCGGCGTCAGGACGTGAGTGAGGGGCGCTCGGACCGCTGGTTTGCGGCGCTCCGGAAGGATATACATCAGGGATATCCATGAGGCGAAAATATGACCCGCACCTCCCTGTTCCAGAGCAACCGCACGCAGGCCGTGCGCCTGCCCAAGGATGTCGCCTTCCCGGCCGGCGTGCGCGAGGTGGCGATCCTCCGCGACGGCACGCGCCGGGTGATCGTACCGGCCGTCGCGATCTGGGACGACTTCTTCGCTGGTGAGGGCGTCGATCTTGGTGAGCGGGCGCAGCCGGCGCACCAGACCCGCGAGCCGTTCTGATGCTGCGCAACATGCTCGACACCAACCTGTGCATCCGCCTGCTGCGTGACCGGCCGCAGGGGCTGCGCCCGCGCTTCAACGCGGAGGCCGAGACGCTCTGCATCTCCACCATCACACTGGCCGAACTGCTGCACGGCGCCGCGAAATCCGCGCGGCCGGTGGAGAACCGCCGGCAGGTGGAAGCGCTGGCGGCGCGCCTCGCGGTCCTTGCCTTTGACGAGGACGCCGCGGCGCATGCCGGTGAGATCCATGCCGAGCTCGGGCGCCGCGGTCAGGTCATCGGCCCCTACGACATTCTCATCGCCGGCCATGCTCGCAGCCGCGGCCTGGTGGTGATCACCGGCAACCTCGGCGACTTCCAGCGCGTCGACGGTCTGCGCGCCGAAGACTGGCTGGCAGGCTCTCCGCAGTAGGCGGAGCCAGACCGTTTCCACGCTTGTGCGGATTCGATGGAACATGGCAATTGCCAACGTCTCCGTTCCGCCTGGCGCTCTTAACACCGTGGACGGAAGCTGCGACGATTCCTCCAACGAAGTTTGGAGGACCTGCATGAACCGGATATCTGAATCTCGAACAGCTGCGGCGCGGGCTGGATTTTCCCGCCGAACACATTCCCTACCGCACCAGCGGCGCAGGGCTGGCTGACCTAATAGCTGGGCGGGTGCAGATGACCATGGATGCGGCCTCCGTCACGCTGCCGCATATCCAGCGCGGGACGCTGCGTGGCCTTGCCTGGAACGGCCCGGCCCGGAATCCCTCGATTCCGGATGTGCCGACCTTGGCCGAGGCCGCGCCCGGCCTGGCTCTAATGAATGCTTGGCAGGGCATCTACGGCCCCGCGGGCCTGCCCGCCGAGTTGATGGCGCGCATCGCGCAGGATGTCGGTGCCATCCTGGCGCAGCCCGGTTTCGCCGGCCGCATGCCCGGCGGCGCGGAACCCTACCTGCTCGGCCCGGCAGAGATGGCGGCACAGCTTCGCGACGACCATGCGCGGCTCGGGCGGCTGGTCGCTGACATCGGCCTGGAGAGGAATTGAGATCGACCATGGCGCATTGGACGGCACGCCGGATCGGCCAGATCATCCGACCGGAGATGGATGGGCGCATGGGCGCCAATATCCAGGGCCCCTCGATGATCCGCGTGCCGGATTGGGTGACGGAGCGGCTGGGTCGCTACTATCTGTATTTCGCGGATCACAAGGGTTCCTACATCCGCCTCGCCTATGCGGATGCGCCGGAAGGCCCGTGGCGAATGCATGAGGCCGGCAGCCTCGACCTTGGGCACAGCCTGTTTCCCACCGAGCCGCCTGCCCGTCCCGCTGAGCCCAGCGGCAAGGTGGATGTGCTGCCCGGCCGGGCGCCGGCTGGGACACCCGGCGTGCCGCCGCCAGAGGTCGATGCCTCCCATCCACACATCGCCTCCCCCGATACGCATGTGGATGCGGCAACCCGCCGCATCGTCATGTATTTCCACGGCTTGGCCGCTTGGGGGACGCAGCGGTCGCGCGTTGCCACATCGGCCGACGGAATTAACTTCACGGCGCGGCTCGAACTGCTCGGACCCTCCTACTTCCGCGTCTTCCGCCATGGCGGTACGACCTATGCGCTGGCCATGCCGGGCATCCTCCTGCGCTCCGCCGACGGGTTTTCCGACTTCGAGCGCGGACCCATGCTGTTCGAGGGTGGGTTGCAGCGCCACACCGCGGTGCTGCTGCGGGACGATGTGCTGCATGTCTTCTGGACCCGTGTAGGCGACACGCCGGAACGCATCTACGCCTCCCGCATCCCGCTGCGCGGCGACTGGCGCGGCTGGCGCGTGGAGGGCGAGGCGCGGGAGGTGCTGCGACCGGAGATGGAGTGGGAGGGTGCCGGCCTGCCGCTGCTGCCGTCCTGGCGTGGCGCGGTGAACCTACCGGTCCACCAGCTGCGCGACCCCGCGATCTTCGAGGAGAATGGGCGGGTGTACCTGCTCTATGCCGTACAAGGCGAAGCCGGGATCGCGATCGCGGAGCTGGCGCCGGGCCGAGCCGCAGACCTGCATGCGCCTTGATCGCAGGGTCCTGACGGGCGCCCGTCAGCGGATCCCCATCTGCCGCCGCATGGACTGGGCTAGGTGCACGCGCAGTGCCAGCGTCGCATCTTCTGCATCTCGCCGCCGCAGCGCGGCCAAGATGGCCAAGTGCTCCTCCGTCGTGTCGTGCACCAGCCCGCCCGGCGGCAGCAGCGTGGCGCGACGCACCATCATCAGCCGATCGCGGACCTGGCCGTAGAGCGTTGTCACCATGGCATTGGCCAGCGCGGCGATGATGCGGTCGTGCAAGGCCAGGTCGAGCTGGATCGCCTCGGCCACGACTTCCGGTGGCAACGGCGCGGCGAGCCGCGCCCGCAGCGCCAGGAAGCGCTGCTCCAGCGCGGCGAGCGGGGCATCATCCCCGCGCTCGGCCAAGGCTCTGATGCCTTCCAGCTCCAGGATCATGCGGAGCTGGAAGGCTTCCCGCATGAAGGTGACGTCGACGGAACACACCTGGATGCCGCGCTGCGCGAAGACGCGCACAAGCCCCTCGCCCTCAAGCCGGCTCAGCGCCTCCCGCACCGCGGCGAGGGGCAGGTCCAGGCGGCGGACGAGCTCGCGCAGCGACACCATCTCCCCAGGCTGCAGTTCGCCGGAAAGCAGCTGGTGCTTGAAGCGGTCATAGGCCTTTTCACGCGGGCGCGTGCCGGCGGTGGCGGTCTCAGACACTGCTGCGCCCGCCATCAACGAAGATGGTGGTGCCGGTGACATAGGCGCTTTCAGGCCCAGCCAGGAACAGCGCGGCACCGCAGAAATCCTCCGGCATGCCGAGCCGGCCCATCGGGATCATCGCTTCGACGCGCTGGCGATGCGCCGTATCCGCCATGATGTGGCGGTTGAAATCGGTCAGCACCGCGCCGGGTGCGATCAGGTTGCAGGTGATGCCCAGCGGCGCCAGCTCGATCGCCATGCTGCGCGCCAGCTGCATCACGGCACCCTTGGTGGCGGCGTAGTGCGACTGGGTCGGCATGCCCTTCTGCTGGTTGATCGAGGAGATGAACACCAGCCGCCCGCCTTGCCCGGCTGCCGCCATGGCGCGTGCAGCTTCCTGTGCGCAGGCAAAGGTGCCATGCACGTTCACCGCCAGCACCCGCGCCACCTCCGCATCCGTCAGGTCCAGGAAGCGCCCGCGCGTGATCGCCGCGGCGTTGGCCACGAGGATGTCGATCCCGCCGAGCCAGGCCACCGCCTCCTGCACCAGCGCCCGGGCCGCCGCGGGATCCGAGAAATCTGCGGCGAAGGCGGCGCCCCGGACGCCCTCGGCCTGGATCGCCGCCGTCACCGCGCCGGCGGCCGACACTTCGTCGCGGTAGTGGATCGCGACATCCGCCCCCTCCCGCGCAAAGGCCAGGGCGATGGCACGGCCGATGCCATCGCTCGCAGCGCCGGTCACCAGCGCGCGCTTCCCCTGCAGCCGACCATTTCGTGGCTCGGCATCCGCCATCGCTCCGCTCCCTAGTGCTTGTCGTGCCGGGCACCTTCGCGCACACTGTGCGCACAGAAAAGAGCCCTGGGAGGAAATGGCACATGCTGCGACGTTGCGGGGAGGGGGGGCGGCTGGCTCGGCGGACGCTGCTGCGGGTGGCTGGGGTGGCGCTGGCCGCGGCAACCGTGGTCCTTGGCGCCGGAAGCCCACCGGCTCAGGCGCAGTGGCCGGACCGGCCGGTGCAGGTGCTGGTGCCGTTTCCTGCCGGTGGCGTGGTGGATGTGCTGGCGCGCGCCGCGGCGCAGGCGATGTCGGAGCAGACCGGCGGATCTTTCGTCGTGGTGACCCGCGACGGCGCTTCCGGCGCCATCGCCGCCCGCGCTCTCTCCGTAGCCCGGCCGGATGGCCACACGCTGGGCTTCTTCCCCGCCGGCCCGATCACCACCCAGCCGCATCTGGTGCGCAATGCCGGATTTGAACGCACGAGCTTCACGCCGCTCTGCCAGATCTTCGCGATCCCCTACGCGCTCGCCGCCGCGCCCGATGGCCGCTTCGCCACGCTGCAGGATGCGCTGGCGGCGGCGCGTGCGCAGCCGGGCCGCATCTCGCTTGGATATGGCGGCAACGGCACCGCGGCGCATTTTGCGCTGCTCGGCCTGCTCGGTGAGGCGCAGGTGGACCTGCTCGCGGTGCCCTTCCGAGGTGACCCGCCATTGGCCACCGCCCTGCGCGCCGGCGACGTGGACATGGCCGTGCTGACTGCGGGCACGGTCTTTGGCACGAACCTGCGCCCACTCGCCACGCTGACAGCGGATCGCCTGGCCGATGCGCCGGGCGTGCCGACGGCGACCGAACTCGGTGTGCCTGTGGTGGAGCAGGCCTTCGGCGGCCTGGTCGCACCAGCCGGCCTGCCTGCAGCGCTCACCGCGCGTCTGGAAGCCGTCTGCCTCCAGGCAGCCGGCCATCCACGCGTGGTGGACACGCTGCGCACCGCCCGGCTGGTGCCGGTCCAGCGCGGCGCGGAGGGCTTTGGCCAAGCCCTGGCCGCCGATGAACGGGCGAAGCATGCATTGATCCGGTCTCGTGGTCTGGCGGAATGAGGTGACCCCGATGAGAAACCCCAGCTTCCTCGGCTACCTGCGCCCCGACGGCAGCGCCGGCACCCGTAACCGCCTGCTGGTCATGTCGATCCTCGGCCTCACCGGCGGCCCCGCGCGCCGCATCGCCCGCGCCCTGCCCGGCGCGCTGCTGGTGGAGATGCCCTATGGCCGCGGCCAGTTTGGAGAGGATCGCGCCATGGCGCGGCGCATGCTGGCCGGGATTGGCGGCAACCCGAACGTCGGCGCCGTGCTGCTGGTCGGTGCCGACCGGTTGCGGCTGGATGCCGCCGCTGCCGCCATCGCCGCCTTCGGCAAGCCGGTAGAGGCGGTGGCACTGGACGATGTGCATGAGGATTCGCTGGCGCTGTCGCAACTCGGCCTGCGCGCTGGCGCGAAGCTGCTGCGCGACCTGACGCGGCAGCGGCGCGAGGTCCTGCCCGCCTCCCTGTTGCGGCTCGGCATCGAATGCGGCCATTCGGACGCAACCAGCGGGTTGGTGGCGAACCCGCTGGCCGGCATGGTGGCGGACCGCGTGGTGGATGCGGGTGGCGCGGCGGTGTTCGGCGAGACTATGGAGTGGCTGGGTGCGGAGCACGTGCTCGCGGCCCGGGCCGCGACGCCGGAGGTGGGCAAGGCCATCGTCGCCGCCGTTGCGCAGCGTGAACGCTGGGCGGCAGACAGTGGCGAGGACCTGACCGGCAACAACCCGGGACAGGAGAACATTCGCGGCGGGCTGTCCTCGATTGAGGAGAAGTCGCTCGGCGCCATCGCCAAGGGTGGCGCACGGCCGGTGCACGGCGTGGTGCCGCATGCCGCGCCGCTGCCGGGGCCGGGGCTCTGGGTGATGGAGGGACCGTCCTTTTCGCCTCCATCGATGACCGGCTTCTCCGCCGCGGGCTGCAACATGCAGATCTTCACGACCGGGCCGGGCAACTCCTACTGCGATGCACTGGCGCCGACGGTGAAGGTCACCGGCAATCCAACCACCGCTGCGCGCCTGTTGCAGCAGATCGATTTCGATGCCTCCGGACTGATGGCCGGCGCCTGGGCGCCGGAAGAAGCGGCGGATGCGCTGTTCGCGCAACTGCTCGACCACGCTTCCGGCACCCGCACCTGGGGCGAGGTGCTGGAGGAAGGCGGGCTCGCTTTCGCAAGGCTGGGGGCGGATTTCTGATGACGATGCGCTGGGACCTGGTGGCGATCCATCCCGAGGATGATGTCGCGGTCGCGCTGACCGACCTGCCGCCCGGCAGCGCGCGGCTCCGGGCTGGGGAGGACGTGGCGCCGCTTGACCTGCGCGGTGCCATCGCGCTCGGCCACAAGGTGGCGCGGCGCGACCTGAAGCAGGGCGCGCCCATCCGGAAATACGGCGCGGTGATCGGCGCCGCCACGGCCGACATCGCCGCCGGCGAGCATGTCCATGTGCACAACATGCGGAGCCTGCGGGCCCGCCGGAGGGAGGACTCGCCATGAGCGCACCGACACGCCGCGCCCTGCTGACCCAGGGAGCAGCGACCCTGGCCGCCGCAACCCTGGCCGCCCCTGCGCTGGCACAGGGCTTCCCGACGCGCCCGCTGCGGCTGATCGTGCCCTTCGCGCCCGGCGGCGGCACCGACACCACCGCCCGCATCGTGGCGCAGACGCTGGGCGAACGGCTTGGCCAATCCGTGGTGGTGGAAAATCGCCCAGGCGCGGGCGGCGCCATCGGCATGGCGGCGGCGGCGCAGGCGGCGGCGGATGGCTACACGCTGGTCATGGGGCATGTCGCGACGCATGTGGTGAACATGGCCGTGCACCAGAATCCCGGCTACGACACCGCGCGCGACTTTGTCTCGCTCGGCATCACCTCCACCGCCGCGAACATCCTGGTGGTGAACCCGCAACGCCGCGCCGGCATCATGACGGCGCGGGACCTGGTGGAGGCCGCGCGTGCGAAGCCGGGCGAGCTGTCCTTCGGCTCCGCCGGCGTCGGCTCGCCGGCCCACATCACCACCGCGCTGTTCCTGCGCGAGGCCGAGGTGGAGGCGGTGCACGTGCCCTATCGCGGCGGCGCGCCGGCCACCACGGACCTCGTCGCCGGCAATTTGGATTTCATGTTCTCTGGGGCCTCCGACTGCATCCCGCACATCCGGTCGGGCCGGCTGCGCGGCATCGCCGCCGCCAGCGCGCGCCGGCTGTCCGGCGCGCCGGAGATCCCGACCATCGCGGAAAGCGGCTGGCCGGAGTTCTCCTTCGAGATATGGCACGTACTGTCGGCCCATGCGGGCACGCCGCCCGCGGTGCTGGAACGCCTGCGCAGCGCCACGGCGGCAACGCTGAACGATGCGACGGTGATCGAGCGGATCGGCGCCATGGGCGTGGATGCGACACCGACGATCGGCGATGCCGCCGAGGCGCGCGTGCGGCAGGAACTGGGCCGCTGGGTGCCGCTGATCCGCGCCGCGGGCATCACGGCGCAGTAGCGGCGGCGTGTCCTGGCGCTACTCGATGCGCGCCCCCGATATCCGCACCACCTCCCGCCCGCGATCCAGGTCGGTTACCAGAAAGTCGCGGAAGGCTTCGGGGCCGAGGCCGATGATGCTGGTGCCATCGGCGGTGACGCGGGTGCGGAAGGCCGGGTCCGCCAGTGCGTCCTGCGCCGCCTGGTTCACGCGGCCGATGATGGATGCCGGCAGACGGGCCGGGCCGAGCAGGCCCATCCAACTAAAATAGTCGAAGTCCGGGACCGTCGCCGAAAGGGCCGGAACGTCCGGAAGCTGCGCAGCGCGATCCTTCGACGTGACGGCGATGGCCCGGAGCTGGCCCGCACGGATCAACGGCAACGCAACCTGCAACTGCGGCATGCCGAACGCGACGGTGCCGGCGCGGACCGCGTTGACGATCTCCGGCGCGCCCCGGAACGGGATGTGCTCGGCCTCGGTGCCGGTCTTGGCGAGGAACAGCGCCACCGTGAGATGGGCGGCACTGCCAAAGCCGCCGGACGCATAAGGGGTGCGTGGATCGGCCTTCAGCGCCGCAACCAGGTCGGCGGCGGACCGGAGCGGCGAGTCGGCGCGGACGATGACCACGTTGGACATGCTGAAAGCCAGCGTGATCGGCGCAAAATCCTGCACCGCGTCATAGTCCACGCGGGCATAGAGTGCCGGATTCACGGAAAGGGATCCGGTGCCCCAGAGCAGCGTGTATCCATCCGGCGGCGCCTGTCTCGCGACATAGGAAAAGCCGATGTTGCCGGCGGCACCCGGGCGGTTTTCCACCACCATGGTCTGGCCGATGCTCCTGCCGACCGCTTCGGCGAGTTGGCGGGCGTTAATGTCGGGCGCCGACCCGGGAATGAAGGGAACGATCAGCCGGACCGGACGGCTCGGCCAGGTTTCCTGGGTGCGGGCTAGGCGCGGTATGGCAAGCGCCGCGAGCGCGGCGGTGACGATTTGCCGGCGATTGATCGCCATCGGTCATTTCCTCCATCAATTCGTCTTGGTCACATCGTGGCCCGACCCACCGCCAACCATTGAGTGGTTCATGCTTGTCGACATATCCGGACCCTACAGGACGACTTCAGCCACCCATAGGGTAAAACAGCCCATCATGTTGACATAAACGACCCGCGCCGCGATGGTTTGGTCAACCAGAGGAACCGCCGGCACCATGGCATCGGCCAAGAACCTGCTCGTCATCATGTCGGACGAGCATAACCCGAAATGTGTCGGCCATGCCGGCCATGCCGGCCATCCGGTCGCACGCTCGCCGCACCTGGATGCGCTGGCGGCGCGGGGCACGCGCTTCACCGCGGCCTATACCCCATCCCCCATCTGCGTTCCGGCCCGCGGCGCCTTCGCCACCGGCCAGCCCGTGCATGTCAGCAAATGCTGGGACAACGCCATCGCCTACGATGGCAGCATGATGTCGTGGCACCACGCGCTACGCGACCGCGGGCACCATGTCGCGTCGATCGGCAAGCTGCATTTCCAGGGCCATGCCGGCCAGGATTACGGCTTCTCCGAGATGATCATGCCGATGCAGATCACCAACGGCACTGGCGACGTGACGCTGCTGATCCGCGATCCGGATGACGTGCGGGAGCAGGCGGCGAAGAAGCTGCTGGCGCAGGCCGGGCCGGGCGAGAGCGACTATACGCTTTACGATCGCCGCGTTGCCGCCGCCGCCCAGGTCTGGCTGCGGGAATCCGGGACGAGGCAGCACGACAAGCCCTGGGTGCTGTTCGTGTCGATGGTCGCACCGCATTTTCCCCTGACCGCGCCACCGGAACACTACTACCAGTTCGCCGGCGCCGAACTGCCGCGCCCGAAGCTCTGGGATGCGCCAGCGGGGGAACGCCTCTCGCACCTGGCGATCCGCAACTATGCCAGGCGCAGCGACCACTACCGGCACTTCAAGTCGGAAGCCGATTTGCAGCGCGCCCTGGCCGGCTACTACGGGCTGGTCTCGTTCATGGACGAGAATGTCGGCAAGATCCTGAAGGCGCTCGGTGAGGCCGGGCTCTCCGAGGACACGCGGGTGGTCTACACCTCGGATCACGGCGATAACCTCGGCACGCGCGGCCTCTGGGGCAAATGCACGATGTATGAGGAGAGCGCCGGCATCCCGATGATCATCAGCGGGCCGGACGTGCCGGGTGGTGCCGCCTGTCCGACCCCGGTGACGCTGCTGGACCTCTCGGCCACCATTCTCGATGCGGTGGGCGCCGGAGATGCGATCGCGGAGCTTGGGCTGCCCGGCACATCCCTGCTGCAACTGGCGAAGGCGCCGCCGGAAGACCGTGCGGCGCTGTCGCAGCTGCACACCAACACGCCGGACGGCTTCTACATGCTGCGCACGCTGCGCCACAAATACGTGCACTACGTTAACGCGCCACCGCAGCTTTTCGACCTGGAAGCCGATCCGGAGGAGCTGCATGACCTGGCGGGCGACCCGGCCCATGCGTCGCTGCTGGAGCGGATGGAAGCGCGGCTGCGCGCCATGCTCGATCCAGAGGCGGTGGATGCGGAAGCCAAGGCGGCGCAGGCCTTGATGATGGAGCGGCATGGCGGCGAGGCGGCGATCCGCGCGAAGGAGCGCATGGCCTACACGCCTCCTCCGGTCGCCGCGTGAGTTGGTGCATTTGACGGGCCGGCGTATGGAATGAGGAGCGAGTCCGGCTTCGAGACCCGCGCCGCGCAGGTTGCCCGCTCCCTGGCGGAGCAGGTCGAGACCGGCAGGCGCCGCCCGGGCGAAAGGCTGTGGGAGGAAGATCTCGCGGCCGAATTCGGCTGCGCACGCGGCACGGTGCGGGAGGCGCTAGCGCATCTGGCGCAGGAAGGCCTGGTGGTGCCGTCGTTGCGGCGGGGCGGCGTCACCGTGGTCGAGTTCAGCGATGCCGATCTCGCCGAGATCTACGACATTCGCGGTGCCCTGTTCGGGCTCGCCATCCGCTTGTTCGTGGAACGCTCCACGTCCGAGGAGCGGGAGGCCTTCATCGCCTATCGTGAATCGCTGTGGTGCGGCCTGCCGCCAGCGGAAGCGAAGCCGGAGGATTGCACGGCCGTGGGTGGCCCCTCGGTCCTGTACATCCTGGACCGCTGCGGCAGCGCGCGGCTGGCAGGCTCCTACCGGCGTGTCGCGTTGCAGGCAATCCGTCTCTACGCCCCCCTGCATTACCGTACCGCCGAATCCCGCGAGTTGTGGCGCGTCCGCTGCGCGATGCTGGCAGCGGCCGTCCGTCTCGGCGATGCGGCGGCGTCGGAAGCCGCCAGCCGGGCGCTGATCCACGCCAACAAACTGGAACTGTTGAAATCCCTGAAGGAGGGCCACCGCCCTCCGGGCGCCATCGCCGACCCACCGCGAACCCGTCGCGCCAGCTAGCGCAGCGCCGTCGGGACACCTCTGCGGTCCTTGCCGGCAGATGCGCGTGGAGCGAATTGCCCTGGATGGAGTCAGGCGGCTTCTTGAACGTCTCGAATGGGCAGGGGCAAACTTCACGAGGCTGAGCGGGATCAGCCAGGTGATCCGCCGGCTGTTCCCAGCTACTCATAGGCGACGCGGAAACCGGTATGCCCGGCCGAGGTGTCGGGGCTGCGTCCCGCGCGTGCGGCGATGCGGTAGCGGTAGCAATAGCTGCGATGGCAGAGATAGGATCCGCCTTTCATCACCCGTTCCCGTTCCGCCGCCGCCGCCTTGTTGCGTTGTTTCGCGGCGGAGGCCAGCGAGCGGACCCGGAAGGGATCGGCGCACCACTCCCAGACATTGCCGCAGGCGTTGAACAGGCCGAAGCCGTTCGGCCGGAAGGCATCCACCGGCGCGGTTCCGATGAAGCCGTCGGCAGCCGTGTTGCTGGCCGGAAATCGGCCCTGCCAGATGTTGCACAGCGCATTGGCGTCATCCGGCTCCGCCTCTCCCCAGGAAAATCGCGCGCCATCGTCGCCACCCTTGGCGGCATATTCCCACTCCGCCTCGTTGGGTAACCGGCCGCCGGCCCAGGCGGCGAAGGCGGCTGCGTCGTTCCAGGCGATGTGGGTGACCGGATGGTCCTGCCGGTCGAAGACCGAAGAACCCGGCCCCTCCGGGGCAGCCCGGTACGCGCCATCCACCCTGCGCCACCAGGGCGTGCCGGGCGGGCTCTCCGACGTCAGGCCGGCCGGCAGGAAATCCAGGAAGACGTAGGACCAGCCGAAGCGCTCGGCCTCCGTCCTGAATCCGGTGGCGGCGACGAAGGCGGCGAAACGGCGATTTGTCACGGCGTGAGCGTCGATGCGGAAGGCACGGATCGTCACCCTGCGGCCCGGCCCCTCGCCATCCTCCCTGAAGAACGGTGTGTCGGTGCCGAGGGTGACGACCCCGGCCGGGATGTGCAGCACCTCGGCCGCATCCTGGCCCGAGGCCGCCGCCCGCAGCACGCCAGGCAGCGACACCTCGCCGCGCGAGCCGGATGGGACACAGCAGGATTTCGCGAGCGGTTCCGACATGCCGGCCAAGTCAGCCCCCCGGCGTCCCGACCACGACATCCGCCCCGGCCTGCGGCGGCGGCGGGAAGTGCAGGCCGCGCTGGCCGGAGAGGCCGCGATTCGACTGCCCGCGGAACTCACGGGCCGACGCGCCGACCAGCTTGCCATCGGCGATCCAGTCGGTATCGACACCCCAGGCGTCCTCGACCAACGCCGCCTCCAGCCGCGCCTGCACTTCAGCGACTGCCGGCGTCCCGGCCAGGTCGTGCAGCTCGCCAGGATCCTGGGCGAGATCGAAGACCTGCTTCACATTGCCGGTCGGATACCAGATCAGCTTGTGCCGGCCGTCGGTCGCCATGCGAGTGGCGGAGGCATCCTCCCGGCAGCCGGCCAACAGGATCTTTCGTCGTGCCTCGCCAATCATCGACAGGCCCTCGACATGCGAGGGCACGGGCACGTCGGCGTAGTCCAGCAGCGTCGGCATCACGTCGGCGAGTTGCACCAGCCGGTTGTCCACCCGCCCCGGCAGCGTGCGCGGGTCGCCGGCCGGGCCGAGCAGGATGGTCGGGACCCGGGCGCTGTCTTCATAGTAGACGCGCTTGGCCCAGAGCCCATGGGTACCGAGCATGTCGCCATGATCCGCGGTGAACAGGATCACGGTATTGTCCAGCAGCCCTTCCTCGCGCAGCGTGCCGATTACCAGCCGAAGCTGATGGTCGATGTGCGTGCAGGTCGCCATGAAGGCGCGCTGGATGCCGGGCAGGTGATGCGGCTTCACATGCGACCAGAAGTCGGTGATCGAGCGCAGCGCATAGGGCAGGGCGGCCTCATCCCGCGCCCAGTCCCCGACTAGCGGCACCGGCGGATCGACATCACGGTAGATGTCGAGATAGGCCTGCAACGGCGCCAGCGGCGGATGCGGGGCGACGTAGGACAGGTGCCAGAAGCCGGGTTTCGTCGGATCGCGCCGCTTGATCTCGCGGCACATGCGCCATGTGGTCCAGTTGGTGACGTGGCAATGCTCCGGCAGGTGCCAGGGCCGCCACATGTAGTCGTTGTTGTTCATGCCATGGTTGAAGCCCTGGCCGGGATAGCCCTGGTCGGCCAGGAACAGGTCGTAGTCGTCGTAGCCGCCGAGATGCGGCCGGCCTTCCTCCGCCAGATGCACTTCGTCGAAGCCGATGCGGTCGCGCGGCGGATAGACGTGCAGCTTGCCGACCGCGACGCCATGATAACCGGCCTCGTGCAGCGTGCCGGCCAGCGTCGGCAGGTCCGGCATCCGCGCCACCGGGTCGAAGCTGCGGTCGCCATGCTGGCGGGCGGTGGTGCCCGTCATCATGGTGCGGCGCGCCGGGATACAGATCGGGCATTCCGAATAGGTGTTGTGGAACCGCACGCCGTTGCGCGCCAGCTGGTCGAGCGTCGGCGTCAGGACGCAGGGATGGCCGGCGTGGCCCATTAATGAAGCCGGCCACTGATCGACGGTGATCAGCATCAGGTTCGGGCGGCTGGTCATGCGCTGGCTCACTCCACTCGAGCTCCGCTGGCCTGCACCAGCGGGCCCATCTTGGCACGCTCGGATTCGATGAAGGCTGCGAACTCCGCCGCGCTGCCTCCCTTCAGCGGCAGGCCCAGCTGCCTCGCGCGGTCCTGCACCGCCGGGTCGGCGATGGCGGCGTTGTAGGCGTTGTTCAGCCTCTGGATCGCCGCCTCCGGCGTGCCGCGCGGCGCCACCACGCCGTGCCAGGACAGGAAGTTGTAATTGGTGACGCCAGCCTCAGCGACAGTTGGCAGATCTGGCGTGAAGGGAGAGCGGCTAGGCCCGGTCACAGCGAGGGCGCGTGCCGTGCCCTGAGTGACGGCCGGCAGCAGCGTGCCGTCGATCAGCAGATCCACGGTGCCAGCCAGCAGGTCGATCTGTGCCGGGCCGCTGCCGCGATAGGGCACATGCACCATCTGCGTCCCGGACAGCGACATCAGCATCTGCGTTGCCAGGTGCCCCGCGGTGCCATTGCCGGGCGTCGCGAAGGTCAACTGCCCGGGCCGCGCCCGCGCCGCCGCCAGCAGCCCCGCGATGTCCTGGTAGGGCGAGCGCGGCGGCACGCCGACCAGCAGCGAAACCTCGGTCAGCCGGATCACGGGGGTGAAGCTGTCATTGCGGTAGGGCAGGCGGGCGAAGAGATGCGGCGCGATGGCCAGCACGCCGATATCGGCGAACAGCAGCGTATAGCCATCCGCATCCGCCCGGCTTGCCATGCCGGCGCCGATGGTGCCGCCGCCACCGCCGCGATTATCGATGACGAGGGGCTGGCCGAGATTGCGTTCCACTACTGGCGCCAGCAGCCGGGCCAGGATGTCGTTGTTGCCACCTGGTGGATATGGCACCACGACGGTCACCGGTCGTTCCGGCCATTCCGCCCGGGCCGGCGCGGCACCGATTCCAGCGACGGCGAGCAAGGCAAGCAGCGTGCGCTTCATCATTCTTCGGACCCTTTGATAGATGAATGAGTGCGGCGGACCGGCGCTTGCCGTCGCGGCGATTGCATCGAGCTGAAATTGCAGCCTCTCCGGGCGCAGCGAGGTGTTGTTCGCCGGATGTTGAAGCTCGCGGTGCTCGCTGAACTGATCAAAGATCTCGCCCATCGGGTGGCCGTGGCAGCTGATGGATCTGCAGCGGCCGTCGAAGACGCATGACGCAGCGTGCGTACGTGCCTAGTATGCCGGGCGCGTGCACGGCACGCAACGGGAGGAAGCACCATGCGGCGCGAGATCCTGAAGGCGGGGGCGCTGGCCTTTGCGGGATTATTGGCTGCCGGACGCGTCGGGTCGGCAGCGGCGCAAGAAAGGTGGCCGGCGCGGCCAATCAGGTTAATCGTACCCTACATTCCCGGCAGCGCACCGGACGTGACGGCGCGCCACCTGGTTGACCGCATGGGTGCCGCGCTCGGCCAGCCGGTCGTCATCGAGAACCGTGGTGGCGCCGGCGGCAATATCGGCAACGAGGCGGCTGCCCGCTCAGCGCCGGATGGATACACGCTGCTACTCGGCACGAACGCGATGCTGGTGCTGCCACAACTCCACCGCCGCTCGGTGGGCTACGATCCGCTCCGCGACTTCGTTCCTATCGTCAACGTCGCGTCCATGCCGCACCTGCTGATCGCGCCGAGCGACGGCCCGCGCAGCGTCCCTGAGCTGATCGACACGCTGCGGCGCCAGCCCGGGCTGCCCTATGCCTCGGGCGGCAACGGCAGCGGTGCGCATCTGGCGGCCGAGCTGTTTAAGGCGATGGCGCAGGTGGACGCGATGCACATTCCCTTCCGCGGCGCGCCCGACATCGTCAACAACGTCATGTCCGGGCAGGTTCGCTTCGGGTTCCCTACCCTGGGCACGGCGACGGAGCTGGTACGCAGCGGTCGGCTTCGTGGCCTGGGCGTGACCTCGCCGCAGCGCAACCCTGCGCTGCCGGATGTGCCGACGATCGCGGAGACGGTGCCGGGCTTCGACCTCGTGTCCTGGTTCGCCATCCTCGGTCCTGCCGCCATGCCGGATCACATCGTGAACCGCGTCGATGAGGCGGTTCGCACGGCGCTCACCGATCCCGTGCTGCGCGCACGGATCGAGGCGGACGGCACCGTCGTCCTCGGCATGCCCGCTGCTCGCTTCGCCGAATTCTACCAAGTCGAGTACCGCAAGTGGGGCGAGGCCGTGCGCATCAGCAGGGCAGTAGTGGACTGAAGGTCAGCTCCAAGCGGGTCGCACCCCTGGCGGCGGTGAGAAGGGCAGGTCACCACGGCCTAGCACCGCCTCGCGTCCTCCATTCGCCTCCAGGATGTCGTGCTGACGCGCCTTCACAAGCCGGTCGACGGCCGCGGGATCCAGTGTTTCCCGCAGGTACGCTTCCATGGCAGCAACGGTGTCCGCATGGGCCGGATCCTGCGCGAGGTCCTGCAACTCCTCGGGGTCGGATCTCAGGTCAAAAAGCTGCGCGGGGTAGCTGACGTAGCGCACGTATTTGAACCGGGTGTCACGTAGCATGAAGGCCGCCTCGCGAGATCCGGTCGCATGGTACTCGCTTAGCACCATGCGGTCGGCAGGCACCTCGCCGCGCGCCACGTCGAATAGCGACAGCGAATTGCCTGGAGGTGCCTCCGTCACGCCGACCGCGTCAAGCGCCGTCGCATAGATATCGGTCAGGCTAACCGGAGCACCCGAGACATGGCCGGCTGGCACGCCTTCACCAGCGAGGATCATCGGCACGCCGACGCTTTCCTCGTACATGGTGGACTTCCCCCATAGCCCGCGTGCGCCGACGTTGTCGCCGTGATCCGAGGTGTAGAGGACGCGCGTGGTACCCGAGAGGCCGCACTCCTCCAGGCAATGCAGGATCTTCCCGACCTGCTCATCCATGAAGGAAACCAGGCCGTAATAGCCGGCCATCATGCGCTGCACCGTCGCCTCGTCCTGGACATGGCTGTCGTAGGGAACGGTCGCTGCGTAGTCGGCCAGGAATGGATGATTTGGCCGCTCTTCGTGCCCGTAGAGCTTTGGCATTGGCATCGGCTGGCTGGCGTAGCGATAGAAGTGCTCGGGCGGCGCAGTCAGCGGAAAATGTGGCGTGACGAGCGAGACGAAGAGGCACCAGGGCTTTTCCCGGCGCGGTGCCTCCTCGTGCAGCCAGGTCTGGGCGGCAGCGGCGATGTCGCGATCGTAGCGCGTGTAGTCGCTCTCGCCGGGGCCGGCGGCGGCGCTCATCTTCGACGCACCCTTGCGGGGCGGAGAGCCCTGGTCCCGGATGAGGCCGAGCAGGTCGCCCTTGCCGTCCACGATGTGCATGGCGAGTTTCTCAGCTGAGAAGCCGTGGTCGTCACCGGGCAGGCCGCGGAAGTGGAGCTTGCCGATGGAGACCACGTCATGCCCGGCGTCGCGCAGCGCGTGGTGCCAGCTGCGCACCCCACCATCATAGGCGTCGGCATTGTCGAAGTAGCGCCCCATCTCATGCAATGGGCGGCCGGTGGCCAGGGCAGCACGGGCGGGAACGCATATCGGGCACGGCGTCGAGGCGGCGGAGAAGCGGGTACCGCTTGCAGCCAGCGCGTCGAGGTTCGGCGTGTGCACGAAGGGGTGGCCGGCGCGGCCGAGCGCCTTGGGGCTATGCTCGTCGGACAGGATGAAGAGCAGGTTCGCGGGGCGGATTGACATGGAGGTTCCTCGTGTACCGCTCCAGCCCAATGCGCCTTGGTGACTGGCGGCGAGGGAAGAGTGCAGCACGCGACGCGGCGCGTCCACATGGCGAGGCTTCCCGGCGGAGTCCGTCATCGCCACACCCCTTCGAAGTGCCGCCGGCTGCAGACGACGTGCGATGCGGCGCGGTGGGTGCCCGGCGCACCAGCACGAAGCCGCTGGCCAGCCGGCGCTGGACCAATTGCTTGATGGCGATCTTGGAGGCGTACTCGACGCTGATCCGACGCGCCTTGCCCTGCTCGTCGAAGCGCATGGCGTAGGCGAGGCTGTCGGCCACCTCCGCGGGAGCGCGCCGACAAGGCGGAGGTGACTGGCGCGGCGGCGCCGAACCTCCGCGAGCGAGCAGGATGCCCCGAGGGTAAGCCGGAGGCGCTTCGGCGTTAGGTCGGGCCGCGCCATCGGAACCGCTCCACTTTTCTGAAGCAAGCTTATACCAACTCCCACGGCTGGTGACTCACGAGGGGGATTCCCCGACGCGGCGGCGATG
>NZ_JBHMFT010000054.1:0-17757 GCF_051433195.1 Falsiroseomonas sp. E2-1-a20
GGGGCGTGGCCGCGGCCGGCCGCGGCTGGTCCCGCTGGAGGTCGAAGCCGCACCGCCCAGCGGGCCGATCGCGGCCTATGAGCCGGTCGCACGCGCGGCCTTTGACTACAGCGACCTCGACGCCGCCCTGCGCGAGACCGAGGCGGCGATGCGCCGCACCCGCCATACCCTCGACCAGCTGGCCGGCGGCGGCTGGACGCCGCAACCTGGCGACAGGGACGCGCCGGAGGCGGAGCCGCCGGCAGAAGACGCTGACGATGCCGGCGCGTGATCGAGCATCGGGATCCCTGCGCCCCGGGCTGCCCGGGGAAGACTGTCATCGTGTCGCTGGCACGCAGGCCGCCGATAGGATATACATGCGGGATATCCCTCCGGTGACGCCATGACCCGCACCACCCTGTTCCAGAGCAACCGCACCCAGGCCGTGCGCCTGCCCAAGGACGTCGCCTTTCCGGCTGGCGTGCGCGAGGTGGCGATCCTCCGCGACGGCGCGCGCCGGGTGATCGTGCCCGCCGCCGCCATCTGGGACGACTTCTTTGCCAGCGAGGGCGTCGACCTCGGCGCGCGGGCGCAGCCGGCGCACCAGGTGCGCGAGCCGTTCTGATGCTGCGCAACATGCTCGACACCAACCTGTGCATCCGCCTGCTGCGCGACCGGCCGCAGGGCCTGCGGCCGCGCTTCAACGCGGAGGCCGAGACGCTCTGCATCTCCACCATCACCCTGGCGGAGCTGCTGCACGGGGCGGCGAAATCGGCGCGGCCGGCGGAGAACCGCCGGGTCGTGGACGGTCTCGCCGCGCGACTTGCGGTCCTCGCCTTCGACGAGGACGCCGCGGCGCATGCCGGCGAGATCCATGCCGAGCTCGAGCGGCGCGGGCAGGTTATCGGCCCCTACGACATCCTCATCGCCGGCCATGCCCGCAGCCGCGGCCTCGTGGTGATCACCGGCAACCTTGGTGAGTTCCAGCGCGTGGACGGCTTGCGCGCCGAGGACTGGCTCGCCACTGCATCGCGTTGAGTGGGCAGTTGAAATCGTCCGCTGCTCGAAGCGAAGGAGCCGTTCCAGAAGATCCTAGATACCGCAACGCACCCTGGCGATCGCCTTGGTCACGGCCAGGACCACTTCGCTTCCTGTGTAGGGCTTCGTGAGCCAGCCAAGTGGTGAGGCGGCTTCGTCACCACGGGCTCTGGTGGCACCATCTGAATGGGCCGTGGCGAACAGGCTGCGAATGCCGAGCCGGTTGCGAATCTCAGCCGCCGCCTCGATGCCGTCACGGGGGCCAGCCAGCCTGATGTCCATCAGGACAACGTCCGGCCTCTCTGCCTCGGCCATCCTGGTCGCCTCCTCAGCCGTCGTCGCAATGCCAACGACCGTGAAACCGACGCTGCTCAAGGCGTCTTCGATGTCGAGCGCGACGAAGTACTCGTCCTCCACGATGAGAACACGGCCGCGGGATGAGAGAGTGCTGGCGCCCTCTCGACCATCCTCCTGCGCGCGCACCGCCTGGCTGGGTACGACGGAGAACGGTCTCGGCTGGAACAAGCCCGGAGCGGTCCTGGTAAGGCCGGACGAAGCTCTCACGAGGGCGAGGCCGTCAAGATGGCTGCCGCTCCGCGCCGGCTCCTAAATTGGACTGCGCAGCGCGCGCCTCCCACCCGACCTGGGACCACCGAAAAGGCCCCGCCGATCTGACGTGTCAGGCCACGGACCAAGCCGAGTCCAGATGCACGTCGGCCAGGCTCAGCCGCCGCGTCAAAGCCTGGTCCCTCGTCCTCAACCCAGACCTCGATGTTCGCATCTACCGCCGCAAGGCCGAGTTGGACCTTCCCCGGTGTTCCGTCTGCCCGAATGCCGTGCTTCAGGGCATTGGTCAGAAGTTCGTTGAGGATCAGCGCAAGCGGCACAGCCGTATCGTTCGGGACTTCCACGGGTTCGGCTTCCACGGCAAGACGATCGGATGCCCCGCCTGCCTGCATGACCATCATGCCGATCCGCGTGAGGTACGCATCGCCAGCCACCCCAGTAAGGTTGTCACCCCGATAGAGCATCTGGTGCACGGCGCCAACGGCGGAGAGGCGTCGGCCGGCTTCTTCCAGCACCCTGGCCGCATCCGGGGCGTGAGTTTCACGCCGTGCGGCGGAGAGCATGCCCGCCAGCATGTGGATATTGTTCTTCACACGGTGATGCAGTTCCCGCAGCATGACGTCGCGGTCCTGAAGCGCCTCCTCGAGCAGGGCTTGAGTACGACGCCGCCGACGAACCTCCTCATTCAGGTCGCGCACCTTCTGCGCCAGCACGGAGAAGCGCTCGTCACCCTTGGAAAGCCGCAGCAGCACGCGGGCTGGCACCCCAACCCGTCCATGCTCCAGCAGCCCTCCGCTGCATCGGAAGCGGGTTGTCCGGCCGTCTGCCTCCCGCAGATCCATCGCCCCCGGCAAGGGGCTCTGCGAGCCGGAGCAGCGAACAAGATAGGATCTGAGATCCGATGCCGCGTCGAGGTTGGGGCTGAGGCCGACCAGGTCACCAGTGACGGCAACCTCCGATCCAAGGCGAGCTTGTGCTGCGCGATTGGCAAAGGCGATGCGGCCATCGGTGCCGACCACTAGGGCTGGCTCGGGAAGCACGTCCAGGACGTTCGCGACCGGCATATCACCCAGCATCGTCGCGGCGGAAGTACTCGCGGATGCCCGGCTCGGCGCTCGCGCCAGGGCGAAGTTGGATGACCACGCGGCATCCGGAGTGGCCCTCTGCGATTGTCTCCTCGAGGGAGATCCCCGCGTAGCCAAGGTTTTGCGCTGCAATTGACCCGAACACATTCGAGGTCATCATGCAGAGCGAAGGCCTGCCCAGTACCATCTCCCCGAAGGGGCAGGCACGGTTGCCCAGGACGATGCGATCCTCCGCCTCCTCGACAACAAAGAAGTCACCCCGAATGCGATGCTTGAGATCCACCAGCACCGCCGAGACCTGCTCGCGCGAAAGGTGCTCCACCGCCAGGACCTGCCGGTACTCCTTGTCGATGTACTCGCCCATGGCGGCGCCGACGACGCTGATGTAGCCGGACGCCTCTTCCAGACCCACCACGTCCTGAAGCGTACCTGCAAGCTCACGCAGGAGAAGCCGGAGGAACCGGTCTCGCTCAAGGCCAATCCCCTCCATCCCACCTGTGGACGCTACTGCTGCACTCAAGGCTGTCTCCAGAATGCTTTGCATGATGAGGGATGAGACGCCGTCATTACGACTGGTGTGCTGAGGTGACAAGCAGAAGACCGGCGCGGGGGATGCAAGCCTAAAAACTCTGCGGCATAAGCAGACCTCTTGGAGGACGCACCGGCGGCATCAGAGATTGCTCATCGGGCTTCTGAAACCCGACCGCAAAACACCGGAACCTGGGAGTGGTCCAATAACGCAAATGTGCTGGATCACGGCGGATGCGCTGCGGCCAAGTATTGGGGGGGAGCGATGTGGTGCGACACTTAACGCGCAACGCGTATGGGATGCCCTTCGGCAACTTCCGGTGCCGCATCCGCGCGCGTGAAGCGGATGGTCACCTGAAGGCCACTCCCGGGAGAGGATCTGACCTCCAGCCGTGCCCCGGCATTGTGTCGGAGCGACCGCACAATCAGCGATCCGAGCCGCCCGGAGGTGGGCCAACTCGTTCCAGGCGGCAAGCCGATCCCATCGTCGGCGATGAAGACCCGGCAGCCCTCAGCATCGACCAGGCTGTGCAGCGTGATCGTGCCGCCGGCGCGACCGACAAAGGCGTGCTTCAGCGAATTTGTCAGCACCTCATTTACAACCAGTCCCGCCGGCATTGCCACGTTGATCGAGACCGGCCAGGTGTCAACCTTGAGGTCGAGCCGGATGCCTTCCACTGCATGGGCCTGCATGACGGCAGAGGCGATCTGGCTGAGATAAATCCCGAGATCAACGCTCTCGCCTGTCTTATCGGGCGAGAGTGAGCGGTAGAGCAGCGCCAGCGCGCTGACCCGGCCAGCCAAACGGCTGAAGGATTCGCCCGTTTCATCATCCGGCGCATTGCGACTTTCCATCCGTATCAGCGCGGTGATCATTTGAAGGTTGTTCTTCACACGATGCTGCAGTTCGCGCAGCAAAAGGTCCTTCTCCTGAACGCGCTTTTCGGATGCATCGAGATTGGTCCGGCTGCGTGGGTTGGTCGCGGCCAGCGCCACCAGCCGGAAAAGGGCGGCGCCCTCCTCGTCGTGGATGATGTTCGACCAGGCATCGAGGGTAGTTCCGTCCTCTCCCACATCCGGCACCATGCGGAAGGTGCCGATGTGGTCTTCGCCCGACATGATCGCATCGCAGAGCTGGCGGTCATCGCCTGTGGCGCTGGCGATGGCCTTCAAATCGCTCCAGGGGCGACCCAGCAGCTCGTCCGGGCGCTGACGAGAGAGCCGTTCAAACTCGAGGTTGGCGTAGGTGACGCGCTCCCGCGGTTGCAGCTCTGCCACGGCAATCGCAAAGGGGATGTTGTCGAGGAACTGCTTGAACCGATCGCTGTCGAGCGCTGCGGCAAGATTCGGACTGTCAAGCAGGTCGGTCAGCGGCCGCGTCTTGTCGTCATCGGTCGTCATGCGAGAGCCCTTCGAGAGGCGGGCAAGGTCTTTGCCGGAAGTATGAGCCGAACTGGTTAGGCGCGGAAGGCCGAGCAAAATCCGACTGGCAAGCCATCTCCCAAATGCCCATGGGGAAGCGCAGCTTACAAGCCACCTGTCGAGGTGGCGGGCGAGCAAGTGGGTGGGGCGGCGCTGCAGCAGGATACCGCGATCGGCGTCGCCCTGCCGGACGCGGCCACGGCCGCCCGGCGCTGGCTAGAGACCGGCGTCGCCCGGGCCCCTTTGGGTGCCGCCCTGGTGCGCCATTGGACCAGCACCGGCCTGCTACGGGCGCCACTGCCGATCACCGCCGGTCGCGCGCTGTGCGCCGAGGTCGACTGGGATTGGCGGACCTGGATCCCGGTGTTCCTGCACGCCTCCGCCGAGGAGGCCGAGGCCGCCCTGGCCCTGCTCGCCGAGCTCGAGCGCGGCTGGACCCAGGTCCGCCACGCCACAGCCGGCCACCGCCGCGCCTCGCGCACCCTCGCCGCCGTCGACCTGCTGGCCGCGCTGCCGCTGCTCTCCGCCACCTCCCTCGCCCGGGCCCTCGGGATCTCGATCAAGAGCGCGGCACGATCCTCGACGCCCTGGTCCGCGACGGCGTCGCCGTCGAGGTCACCGGCCGCGCCGCCCGTCGCCTGTTCGGCCTGGCGCCGCTCGCCGCCGCCGTGGCGCCGCCGCGCCGGCCTGAGCCCGGACGCGGCCGCGGCCGGCTACGCCAAGTCCCGGTCGCGGCCGAGCCGCCCGCGCCGCCGGCGGGGCCGATCGCGTCGCTGCACCCGGCCGCACGCGCGGCCTTCTACAACGACCTCGACGCCGCCCTGCGCGAGACCGAGGCGGCGATGCGCCGCACCCGCCATACCCTCGACCAGCTCGCCGGCGGCGGGTGGCCGCAGGCTGGAGGCGGGCAGGAGGCGGAGCGGTCGGCAGAGAGGACGCTGGCTGAGTGCTTGCGTGACGAGGCGCCGGCGGCGCGGCGTTGCTAGCCTCAAAGCAGACACCAGGGCGCGCCATCATTGAACTTCCGCTATATGATCGTGTATTACGATGGCATATGGGAGATGGCGATGGCCGAACAGGAAACTGCGGTGCCGGTGACTGTCAGGATGCCGCTTGATCGGCGGGACGCTCTCGACGGGCTGGCGCGAACGCTGCACCGCGACCGCAGCTACCTCGTGAACGAGGCTGTTGCGCAGTATATCGAGGCGCAGGAAGGGTGGGCCGCCCATCTCCGCGAAGGCCTGCGCCAGGCCGATGCCGGCGAGATTGCGTCCGTCGAGACGGTGGCGCACGCCTTCGCCTCACGGACCAGCCGCCGTCGTTGATCGCCATCGACTTCACGCTGCTGGCAATCGAAGACGTTCGGCGCGCGCGCGAGGCCATTGTCGAGGGGCACCCCTTTGGGCACGAGGCCGGCGAGATCCTCGCTGACGAGGTGGCGGCGCGACTGGCTCGCGCGATCGAGGGGCTGAGCGAGTTCCCGCGCATTGGGCATGCCGGAGTGGTGCCGGGCGTCCTCGAGATCGTGGTGCCCGGGCCGACCCGACATCTGACCTTCATCGTGGGCTATCGGCTGCGCGGCGATCGCATCACGGTGCTTGGCATCACCTGGGGCGGCCGCACCTTTGGCGCGCTTGGGCGGCGTTGAAGCTCGGCAAGCCGGGGCGGACCGTCCGCCGGCAGGCGAGGAGCGCTGCACTCAGACCTTAGGACACTGATCCACCGCGTGGCTGGCGCACAAGCCGGGGTGCGCGGACGATTCGCACCGGCGCGATGGTTGCGGCCAGACGCTCTGTCCTCGGTCCGATCCTCTTTGCGCCGCGGGTGGGGCCGTGGAACGCCGGACAGGCTTTACCGTTTGACCTCCGCAGCCTTCAAGGCCGCCCCTGCCAGGCTTAAAGACTGGAGATCTTATGCCGCTGCGCCTGCGCGCGAGCTTGTTGGGCGTCCTACTACTCGCATCCAGCCCCGCCTGGCCTCCCACCACCTCGCCAACCATGATCAGCTGGGCCGGGGAGGCGCTGGCCCAGCCTCGGTCGAGCGGCGGCTATTCGCGCCCCTCCTCCCGCGGCCTCGGCTCGTCCCGAAGCTATGGCCGCACGCCTTCCTACAGGGGCCCCGTCGTCGTACCGCGGACGCCCTCAACCAGCGGCGGTTATGGACGGCCCAGCGTACCTTCAGGCAGCTATACGCGGCGGCCTTCGACCCAGGCCCCGCCAGGTGGTTCGGCCTGGGACCGCGGCTATTCGCAAAGACAATCAGCGGAAGCTCTGGACCGCATGCGCCGGCAGCAGGCCCCGCCGGCGCCACAGCCCGGACCGACGGCCGGCCCCCGAGCCAGCCCGGGAGCGCCGTCCAGCGTAGATTCCAGTTGGTGGCGGCGCGGCGGAACCCTGGGCGGCGGCGCGCCGGTCGGCCGCAATGGCGGATGGTATCGCGACCGGGGCTGGTCGCCGGGGGGGCTCCCGGGCCTGGGGTCCAGCCTTGGGCAGCGCAGTTTCGGGCTGTGGGACGGCGTGTTCCTGGCCTTCCTGCTGAACAACCTGTCACGGCCCGGTGCCACGGACTTCTTCCACAACCACCGCGACGATGCCGGCACTCGCGAATTCCGCGCCGAGGCGGCGCGGCAGGCGCAGCAGGATCCGGCGCTGCGCCAGCGCCTCGATGAGCTCGACCGCCGGCTGGCGGAGCGGCAGGACCAGCCGCGCGACCCGAGCTACCTGCCACCGGACGTGCCGCCGGATGTGGCGCTGGCCCCGCGCGATGATGCCCGCACCCCGACCATCAGCGTAGCAGAGGAGGCTGGCGGCTTTGGATTGATCCTGCCGGTGATCCTGGTAGGTGGCGGCCTGTTGCTGTTCCGCATGCGCCGGCAGCGCGCGGCTCAGCCGGCACCGGATCCTGCGGGCACGATCCCACGCACTGGCTCCGCTAGACCGCCTGCGCCTGCAGGCCGCGGCGGTGACTTCAGCGCGGCGCCCAGCTTCCGGGTCGGCATGACCGTGACCTGCGACCCGACGCCCTTCCTGCTGGCCGGCGACACGCTGAAGGTGCCGCCACCGACCGTCGGCCGCACCAGCATCGAGGCGGTGGGACGCATTCGCGAGGGCCAGGAGGAGCTGACGCGGCTCTATTTGCCCGGCCAGCGCAGCTTCTTTCAGATCTACGTGGACGCGTCCGGCACGGTCCAGGACTGCCGCTACTTCGCCATCATCGACGAGGTGGTGCCCGCGGACGAGGCCGAATGGGCCCTGTGGCTCGCGCCGCAGGAGGGCATGATCGGCTGGCCCGAATTCCAGATCAAGGACGGCAAGACCTATGCCCGCCACTGGGCACCGGGCGCCGGCCCGGTCGAGCCGCGGGCGATGCCGGAGGCGATCGAGGAGTTGGGCGGCACGCGCCAGCGTCAGGCCCAGGCCATGCTCTACGCCGCGCCGACCGGCGCCGCGGCGCCGGCCCCGCAGGCCGAATACATCCTGGTCGTAGCGGTGGAGGAAGCAGGCCGCGCCTGGGTCGAGATCCGCGCCGGCATCGACATCAACCCGACCTCGCTTGCCCTCGCCTGAAGGAGTCCCGGCATTGGACAACATCTTCGAAACGCTCTCGGTGGGACTGCCGGTCCTGGTGGCGCAGCTTGGCGTCACGCTGGCGCTGCTGGGCGCTGGCATCGGCGCCTACATGGCTTTGACACCCTTTCACGAGATGCGACTGGTGCAGCAGGGCAACGTCGCGGGCGGCGTGGTGCTGGCCGGCGCGCTGGTCGCGCTTTCCATCCCGCTGGCGGCAACGCTGGCGACCAGCCTCGTCACCCTCGACATCCTGCTGTGGGGGGGCATCGCGGTGGTCGTGCAGCTGCTCGCCTTCCTGCTCACCGCGGCGCTGCTGCGCGACCTGCGGCGGATGATCGACGCTGGCAACCTAGCGGCCGGATGCGTCGTCGCCGCCATCCAGATCGCCGTGGCGCTGATCAACGCCGGCGCGATGGCTGGCTGATAGTTATTTCCAGGAGATACCGACATGCTCGCATTCATCCATAACCTGCTTGGCGTGAAGTCTGACCAGGCCGTGCAGGGTGCCGTGGAGGCGCTGGTCCGCTGGGACCCGAAGGCGGCGACGGAGGCCGAGCTGCGCACCATGGAGCAGCATCTCGACCGGCTTGGCCGCCAGGTGGCGGAGGCGCGGCAGGCCTATGAGCGCGAGCAGCGCGAGGCCGATGCCATGCTGCGCTTGTCCGAACAACGCATGGCGGCGGCGGAGCAGTTGCAGACGCGCGCGCAGGGTGAGGCGGATCCAGCGCGCAAGGCAGAACTGGAGCGTAGCTTGGCTACGTTGGTCGCCATGCTGGAGCAGATGGCGCCCGACCTGGATCGGGAGAAGCAGGACGCCGCGGATGCCAACGACTTCCTGCGGACGCTGGAGGATGCCTATGCGCAGGCCGGCCAGAAACTGAAATCCGCGCGCGACGCGCTGAGCCGCGCGCAGCGCGACATGGGCCGCGCAGAACAGCAGCGTGACGTGGCGGAACGCCGGGCCGAAGCAGCGCGGGAGGCCGCGGGCCTATCAAGCGCGACAAGCGGGCTGTCCGTGGCGCTGAAGGCAATGCAGGACAACGCGGCCCGCAATCTGGCCGAGGCCGAAGCTGCCAATGCCAAGGCGAAGCTGCTGCAGCCATCTCGCCCGGAGCAGGAGGACCGCAACATCGCGGAGGCCATGCAGGCTGCGTCCGGCGCCGGGGCGGTGCCCACCACCCTGGGCGATCGTCTGGCCGCGCTTCGGCAGCGGCAGGTGGGAGCTCCAGCACGGCAGCTGGAGGGGCCGCAGAGCACCTGATGCTGGGAGCGGGCTTCAGGTGAACCGGGACCAACATGCGCTGCACCCGCCGCGGCACGCCGGCATCAGGGAGATGCGTCCCGCGAGCAGCCCCTACACCGTTTGCCGCTGGCGCGGCAGCGGATTGGCAGAAGCGTTGGGCCGCGAGCTCCGCAGTTTTTCGGCGCCTTATGCAGAACATGCGTGGGCATAATATCAGAAGGTAGATCGCCGAAGGCTGCAGGCTTCGCCGCTATGGCGCGTGTAGCGCCACCAGCGCGTCGCCGCCCTGCGTTTGCACCAGAAAGGGATTGATCTCGATGCTCTCGATCTCCGTCTGCGCCGCAGTCTCAAGTATCCGAAGCCGCTTGGAGGCGCTGCGCCGCCAGGGCAGATTCAAGACCGTCGTGACAAGGCCAAAGCGTAGGTGCAGTTCCAGCTCCGCAACTCGCCGGTAAAGCGTGCTCCCTCGAAGCGGCCGGTCAGAGTTGCAGGCCCACCCATAGCCCCGCTCAGCGTAAGGGCGCCACCTTTGTATAGCCTGCCGCGAAGTACGGCGACCCCGCCCGCCATCGAGGCGTGCTCGCCGACAATGACGAGATCCGACAGCGCGGCAAGCGACGCGCATTCGCCGTTGCGTCCCTCAAAGGCGGGCGTCGCCACACCAGCATAGCGGCCGTCCAGTGCCGGGACGGATGCGGGCGACACGATTGTGGAGAGCCGCACCACACTGGTCGCAGCAGCTGCGCACAGGGCAAGGACAAGTCCCAGTCGGATGACAGTCCGACCTGGCCAGATCGCCGGCTTGGTGGCGCCGAATGCGGTGAGAGTGGAGATGTGCATCGTGAGGCTCCCGATCCTGCGTCGCGACGCATCAGCTCCGCGTCCACGTCAAAACCTAAAGAGAAGCGCGGGGGGAGGCGTCACCCATCCGGACCGGGGCGCACATCACCCGGTAAGCACACCGCCCGGTAAGCACACCGCCCGGCAGGATCATGCAAGTCCAGCGCGGGCAGCCAGCGCGGCTGCAGCGGCGCGCGAGGGCAGACCGAGCTTCAGCAGAACATTGCCAGCCTGCCGTTTCACCGTGTTCTCGCTGACGCCGAGGTTCGCGGCGATGGCTGGGTTGCTCAGCCCTTGCGCCATCAATCGCAGCACCTCGCGCTCGCGTGGGCTCAGCTCCGACAAGCCGGCCGGAGTAGCATTGTTGGCCAGCACTTGAGGTGGGGTTGCCTCGATCTTGGCACGGGCCGCCGCTTGATCATCGGCGGCGAGAGCCAACATGGGCAGCCTCACGCCGCCGGCCTCGGGCCCGAGCGGTAGGCGCGCCTGCCGCTCCCGGAAGCGCAGGCCGGACCCCGCCACCAGATCGCGCACCGTGCCCGAGACCAGCACCTCGCCCGGTGCGGCGAGGGCGGCAATACGCAGCGCGACATGTAGCGCCAAGCCGCCGGTCGCACCGTCGGCCGACAGGGCGGCGCCGACCTCGCCGACATGCAGCCCGCAGCGCAGCTCACGACCGAGCACTCGGTGCCCGGTCTCCCGCAGGGCGGCGGCACAGCGCACCGCCCGCGCCGGCCCGTCGAAGGCGGCGAGCACCGCTCCGTCGGCCCGGGAGGATGCGCCCGGGCGCGCGGCGAACCGGCCCAGGATGGCCATAGCCTCGCTGCGGAAGACGTCCAGCTTTGCGCACCACGCCGCGTCGCCGAGCGCTGCTGCCTCGCGCTCGGCGTCACTGACCTCTGCCGCCAAAACGGTGGCCAGCGCACGACCCGTAATGGGTCCGGCGGCGGGGCGCTCGCCTGTGACGAAGGCCTCGATCTCATCGGCGATAGGGTCCACCTCGCCCATCCAGATCGGGTGGGCATCGCCTGGAACGGTGATGAGGTGTGCGCCAGGAATGGATGCGGCGAGGACCGGCCCTGCCTCGGCGCCGATCCAGCTGTCCCCGGCGCGGTTGAGCACCAGGGTCGGCACCTGGATCGTTGGCAGGATCGCGCGGATATCGATTGAAGAATTCATACGCACGAGCTGCTGCGCCATGCGCGGGCTTGCCCCGAGCCGCTCGTGCCGTGCCCACCAAGCGCGCAGCACCGGGTCGGACTGGTGTGCCGGGTCGAAGCGGCGGAGCATGAGCCCGGTGCCCCATTCGGCCTCGATGTCCGCCAGGAACGCTGCGGTCTTCTCCGGCCCAGCCACGTAGGCCGAGAACGAAGGGTAAGCGCCATAGAGTACCAGCCCACGTGTGCGGTCGGGATAGGTGGCGGCAAAGAGCGCCGCCATCGCGCCACCCTCGGAGGCGCCAAGGAGCACCGCGCGTGATGAACCGGCCGCGTCCATTACGGCCCGCACATCGTCCATGCGCTGCTCCAGGGTCGGAGGCTCAAGCACCGGGTCGGACAGGCCGGTTCCGCGCTTGTCGAAAAGGATTAGGCGGGAGAACGCCGCTAGCCGTGAAAGTAGGCGCGCGTAGCCGGGATCCTCCCACTGGAGGTCGAGGTTGTTGATGAAGCCAGGGACGTAGACGAGATCGAGCGATCCCTGGCCAACGACCTGATAGGCCAGATGGACGTCGCCGCTTCTCGCGTAGCGCGTTTCCGATCGCGGCATGGAACAGCATCCTCCCTGCCAAAGCCTGCTCCGGTGCCAAGAACACAGCAAGCTTGATCGAACGGTCTACATATCCCGTGGGTCTTCTCGCCGACGCCGGCCAGCAGACGCGCCTAGCTAGCACCCGATGCGGGTCAGCCGCACCAGGAGCAGGTCATCTTGCCGCGATCCCCACGCGCTTGTCCCATACCGTCTCCACCGCGAACGGGCGCGTTGCGGCCAACAGCGCGAGATCAGCCGAAGAGGATGACCTGCGCATCCTCCGGCAGACCGTATAGCCACGCCCTCAGGACGATTTGCCAGCGAAGCCAAAGACGCACTGCATGTCGGTCCTCGTGCCTGCTGGACGCGCGACTCGTTTCAGATGAGCGCCGACTACGCCGCCGCCTCCGCCCTAAGCAAGCGCTTCAAGATGTCGGCAAGCGTCACGATTCCTCGCACCTTGCCATCCTCCATCACGACAGCGAGCTGCACGCTTGCCGCGCGCATACGAGCGAGCGCTTCGTAGACGGGCGTCTGCGCCTCAAGCATGAAAGCCGGTCGGGCCGTCTCCATCGCGCGCTGGGCATCAGGCTGCAGCAAAGTGTCCCGCACATGCACCACCGACGGCGGCGCACCGTCGGCGCCAAGCATCAGGATGCGCATGTGCCCCGACTGCAACGCGATGGCGCGCACCTCGGCCACTGTCGCACTCGGCATCACCTGCGTCGGTGCAACATCAGTTGCCACCAAGGCGTCGACCCGCAAGGTACCGAGATCGATGAGCCCCGAGATCCGTTGCTCGACCTGCGGCTCAAGCGTGCCCACCTTCGCCGAGTGCTCGACCAACTGTCGAATGGTTGCGATGTCCTGGCCTCCAACGGCAGCACTTTCGACCGGCTCGACGCCGGCTGCCTTCACGACGCGGTTTGCCAAGTTGTTCACCCAGCTCAACACCGGGCGCAGCAGCCAGATGTAGGCGCGCGAGGTGATGCCGATGGCGAGGGCGGACTTTTCAGGGTGCGCGATTGCCCAGGATTTGGGCGCCATCTCCCCGATCACCAGATGAAGGAAGGTCGCGATGAACAGCGAGAAGGCGAAGGCGCTACCGCCGGCAGCCCAATCAGGCATTCCCCAAGCGAGGAACACTGGGCCCAGCCAGGCGTCGAAGGCCGGCTTCGTCACCGCACCAAGGCCGAAGGTGCACACGGTGATGCCCAGCTGAGCTCCCGCGAGCATCAACGTCAGGTCGTTCATGCCGCGCAGCGCGGCTCGAGCCGAGCGGCTGGTGACGGCAAGCTCCTCAAGGCGGTTTCGACGCGCACCAAGAAGAGCGAACTCGACGATGACGAAGTAGGCGCTCAGCGCAATCAGCGCGATGGTCACCAACGTGACAATCAGCGGGTCGCTCATGCGTTGTCCCCTCGCGCCGGCACCACGACCAGTCTCACACGCACCTCGCTAGGGACGTGGCGCTCAACGCGCAGCACGTCGACCTCCAGTCGGCGCCGCACCGGGTTGTCGGCAACCACCTCGGCCGGATCAATGGGCAGATCGACGGTCACGGTGTCGCCCTCAACCGGCAATGCGCCGAGTTCGGAAATAATCATGCCGGCAACTGTTTCAACGTCGCCGCGCGGCAGCCCGTAGCCGATGGCGCGCTCGACCTCATCAAGGTGCACCTCGCCGTCCATCAGCCATACGCCGTCCCCGTCCTGTACGACTGGGCCGCCGACCTCAACGTCATGCTCGTCGGTGATCTCGCCAACGATTTCCATGGCAAGATCCTCGAGCGTGAGCACCCCGGCAAAGCCGCCATACTCATCGATGACGCAGGCAAGCTGGTTGTTGGTGCCGACCAGTTGCGTGAGGGCGTCGGGCAAAAGCATCAGTGTCGGCATTACCGAGGGCGGTCTCATCACCGATGCGACCAGCTCTCTGGCGTCTCCCGCGGCTAGGCGCGGTAGCACGTCGGCCAGATGCACGACGCCGACAGGAGTGTCGTCATCGTCGATCACCGGGTAGCGCGTGTGTGCGCGTGCCATGAGCGTGCGCAACTCCTCAAGCGTCGTCCCGGGGGTTACCCAATCGACCTGCGATCGCGGCACCATCGCGTGCTCAACGTCGCGCTGCGGAAAGTCGAGGATACGGTCCATCATCAGCGAGAGTTCGAGCGGCAGATCTCCACTGTCGCGTGAGTCGGCGATGATGCGCGGTAGGTCATCTGCCGAGGCGCTCACGTCGAGGTCGTGAATGGGCTCGATACGCAGTGCCCGCAGCAACAGGTTGGCGGACTTGTCATAGAACGCGATGAGCCAACCGAAGGTCTTAAGGTAGATAAGGGTCGAGCTGGCTAGCTTGCGCGCAAGCGGCTCAGGACTGGCGATGGCAAGGTTTTTCGGGAAAAGCTCTCCGAAAATCATCTGAATGATCGTGGCCACCACCAGGGCCAACACCGTTCCGACGGCGACCCCCGCTTCGAATGGAACGCCCACGCCGCCCAGCAGCACACCGAGCGACCTGCCGACGAACGGCTCGGCAACAAATCCCACCAGCAGGCCAGTGACGGTAATGCCAAGCTGAGCACCCGACAGCATGAAGCTTGTACGCTTCGTGACCTCCAGCGCGCGTTTTGCCGACGCGTCGCCCTCGGCGGCCCGCGCGGCGAGCCGCGTGCGGTTGACCGCCATGTAGGCGAATTCCTGTGCGACGAAGTAGCCGTTAACGGCAATGATCACGAGGATCATGAAGATGCCGAGCAGCAGAACGATTACGGACTCGATCACGGCACCACCGCCTGTAATGTGCGTAACCCATGAGGTGGTCGCCTTGGCCGATGGTCCATGACGGTTTCGATGTCCTTCAAGTGCAGATGGTTTGTAAGCGCGACGAAGCCGTTTGCGCCGTCAAGATAGCCCTTCGGAACATCCATATCGGCGCTTCCTAGGATCAGTGTCAGGCTTTCGCCACCTGCTCCAGCACAATGGGGCGCCGAAGCCGAGCTCGCAGTGGCCCTGTCGATCCAGCCAAACTCGAACATGGACTATCTGTTGCGGTAGTTTATCGGGCGGTGCGCCGGCGTAGCTGGCGCAGTCCGAACCAGCCGGCGGCGCTGATCAGCAGCAGCGCGCCACCGATCAGAAGCGGGTGGTCAGTGGCCGCCATTTCCTCCGCCCCGCGGGCGGCGGCATAGCCGGGCAACAGCATGGCCGGCGCCCACACGATGGCGGATGCGATATTGGCCGACTGGAAATGCCGTTCCCGCATGCGTGCAACCCCAGCGATCAGAGGTGCGACGGCTCGTACTGGGCCAAGAAAGCGCCCGAAGAACACCGCCGCCCAACCCCAACGGCGGAACAGGAGCAGCGCGCGGGCGTAAGCCCGGCGTTGGCTTCGTGGCAGCCAGCGGCGCACGACGCGCAGACCGACTGCCCGGGAAACCCAGAAGCCCACTGCGTCGCCAGCGATCGCGCCTGCGATGGCGGCGATTAGCACCGGTACAGGCTCCAGTGTTCCGGCGCCAAGCAGTGCCCCGATGGCGAGCAGCAGGGCCGTTGCCGGTACCAGGATGCTGATGCCGGGCAGTGACTCCAGGAAAGTGATGACGAAGATGGCCACCGGCGCCCAGCCCGCACCGGCGCGGATCCATCCCTCGAAGGTGGCGACGAGCGCGTCCATCACGCGCGCCAGTCATGGCGAAACTCATTCATGACGTCTCTACTGTCTCCCTCAGATCAGCCAAGGCTGCCGGCCAGCGCACGGGCTGCCTGCTCGAGCTCGTCGAACGCCGCGGCGCCAGTCAGCGCGTAGGCAAGGTGGCCGGCGCGCCAGTAGGCGACGCGCTCCTCACCGATCTGGACGACAATTGGGGCAGCGTGGTGTGCGTGTTCCGTTCGGACAGCGAACAGGGAGAGCGTGCCAAGGTACGCCGTTCGAACCGACATCTCGACGCTTGGGCCGTGGCGGGACGGAAAGACCTGCACATCGAGCACCTGCCAGCCGCGCGGCAAGTCCGGCGTGACGATTCCGGTCGCCAAGCGGATCTCCTCCGCGTCGTAATCCGGCACCTCAATTTGCGAGCGCATCCGGGCGCGGAGCAGGGCCGTGCGGTGCGACCGCACGGCATCCTCGGCATAAGCGGGGGGCGGTGAGGACGCCACGCTCTCCGACACGCCGAGTGGGCCGACCTGGGCGTGCAGGAACCACCCGGCCGCAACGAGAGCCACTGCCGCCGCCACGGGACGGAACCGCCAGCCGAGCCGGGCGGCGATGAGCCCGCGCTGCAGCCTGCTTGCGACCCCAAGGGTCATCGCTGCCGGATCCGGTAGCGATGCGCCGAGAGTGAGGCGCAACGTGTCGCGCGTCCTGAGATCGGCCATGACCTGTGCAGCAGCCTCGGGATGGGCGGCCAAATATCCCTCCACCTCGATGCGCCGGGGCATGTCGAGCTGGTCGTCGACATAGGCGTGGAGGTCGAACTCTGAGATGGGGTCAGGCGTCGTCATGGGATCCTCCCACGATGCGCAGTCGTGGCCGCCAGGCCGGTGGCCCCCCGCTACCCGCAGTCGTTGTCCCGGGGGCGGCCGGCTCCTCTGCCTCGATTGCCCGAAGGGTGGCCCGTGCACGGCCCAGTCGAGACATCAGCGTGCCGAGGGGGATGTCGAGAATGGTGGCGGCCTCGCCGTAGGGGACGCCCTCAACGGCCACCAGGTGCAGTGCCGCGCGCTGCTCGTCCGGGAGGGCGGCGAAGGCGCGATGAAGCTGGCCGAGGCGGACTGCCGCCTCGGGTCCGAGGCCGGGGTTCTGCGACGGGGCGAGGGTAGCGACCTCCTCGAGACGGCGCCGCTCCGCCTGCCGGCTCCGCCAGCCGCCAACGAAGCCGTTGTGAAGGATCGCAAGAAGCCATGGGCGTAGGTCGGCTCCAGGTCGGAAGCCGGCCCGGTTCTCATAGGCGCGGATCAGGGCATCGTGGACGAGGTCCTCCGCCGCCACCTCGTCGCGGGTGAGCGAGCGCGCATAGCGTCGCAGCGCCCCGAGCTGGGCAACCACGTCGAAGCCAATCCAGCCGGAACTCTTTTGCCTCATCACCCCACATACGCCGCCGCACAGCATTCTAATCCCAGGCTGTGCCGATTTTTTTTCCGCTACTCAGCCGCAGCGTTACGCTACCTCCGCCGCCTCCTCACCTGGCCGATCCGCCTTCTCGTGTTCCTGCTCAGCCGCATCCCGATCAGCGGACCGAAGGCTCCAGCGCCCTCAACACAGCGCGCGACGCGCTGAAGCCGCGTTCTTCGAAAGCGGGAGATGGGACGCCGGGTCCCTCTGCCCCCCGCTGCGCCCGACCCAGTTCATCGATCAACGCAAGTAAGCGCGCGCTCTGCGGCTATGGGAGGGAGAAGTGGCCCAGCTGCGTCCTGGGATGTTCATCAATTCATTCTACGTAGACGATGACAGATCCCGAAGTGCCGCCATTCCGGTACAACCCGGCAAAGTCCGCGCACCTGCTCGGTGTCATCTGAAGTGGTCGTACCCGATACACTGCCGGTGGCACTCTGAGGTGTCGCGACGAGCGGAGGAAGGGGGGCCACTTCACCTCCGGCTCTTGGCGGATTAGCAGGCGCAGCGATCCCCTGTCCGATTGCAGCGCCTGTGGTGCTGATCGTGCCAACCAGCACATAGACAGCAAGACGTATCGCCATCGATCTTCTCCACAGTCTTGTGGCTCGAAGAGGCTGTTTAG
>NZ_JBHMFT010000055.1:0-17592 GCF_051433195.1 Falsiroseomonas sp. E2-1-a20
CGCCTGCGGTAAGCGTCGCTTCCGCCGAGGACCTGCTGGCGCGCCTCCAGGTCGACGGCGCAAACGCGTCGTGGGGCCCTCCGGGATCGAGGTGTATCGGGCAGAACACCGGACAAGGCCCCGTCTGACCCCTGCAGTGCCCGCGCAGCGCGCCGACGTCCTGTTGCCCCCCCCTCAACCTCGCTGACATCGTCAAGCGCTCCCGCGGCTACTGCTCTCACTCCGATTTCGCAATGGCATGCAGCTTGCTGCGCGGCCCGGTATTCGACCAGAACCTCCGCGAATGGCGCGGCGGGATCGTGCCTGCCGCTGGTGCAGCCACCACTTATATTATACAATAAGAACGATCTGGGGACGGCCATGATCTACCGGGAAAGCTTCACCTTCACGGTTAAAAAGGGCGGCGGCGATCAGCCCAACCGGCCCTACATCCTGTTCGAGCCGAAAGGCGCCGATATTCCGCAGCTTCGCGGCATGATGATCACCTTGGAGCTGAGGCCCGGCACCACCTACGACGAAGCCAAGGCGCTCTGCGCCTTGATGCAAACCAAGGTGTTGGACCTCGTCATCCAGCCGGCGCCGACCTAGCCGGCGCCCCGACGGGACCCCGCCAGGTCTGCCTGCGGGCTGGCCAAAGTCTTGGGGCAAAGAGGCGGTTCGCCTTCCTGAACGCTCTCGCGCCGCCGTGGGCATCGCTGAATCTGCCGCCGCCTGATCGCCTGGCAGCTGGTTGTCCCGCGCCAAATCGCCCGGCGGTGGCATTCATCCAAATCCAAGAAACCTAGACGTTTCGGTTTGTGATTGTTTGCCGACAAGCCTACTCGATACTACTGCTGTTGAAACGTATGATGTTACCTCCTGCCCGCCCGTCGCCCCTCCCCAGGACGGCCGCCGATCCCGCGAGGCAGAACCATGCAAGCACGTGAACCCCTCATCGCCGGCTACGTGAAAGTCGAGATCCGCTCGCGCCTTCCGAAAACCTGGGGCTGGTCCATCCTACGTGACGCCAACGGCGTCGTCCTCCGGCACTCCGACGAGCCCTTCAAATGCGCCGAGGATGCCTGGCAGGCAGGACAGGCCGTACTGCGGACGCTGGCGATCTCCGCCGATGCCGCCTAGCCGCCCGCAATGAGCCCCTGCCCTGGAGGCCTGGAGGCGTGGCCGCTCGAGCGGGTCCTGATGGCGATGCCGCCCGACGAAGCGCTCGACGCCGGCGCGTTGATGGTGCGCCTGCAGGCTGACGGCGTCGCGCCACGCTTGTGCACCCTACAGCATCGCCTGCACGAAGGCTGGCTTGAAGGTTTTCTTGAGCGGAGCGGCCCCGACCGGTCGCGCTACCGGCGCCTGCTGGGTGTCACAGAGGCAGGCAAGACCGTCTAGCTAGACCCTGCGGAGGGCCAGCGCGGTCCGACGGCGGCAGCGGCCGCCTGCAGCAGGCGGCAGGACCGTCGCGATCTGCATCGCGGTCTGCATCGACCGGTCATGCCCGAGCCCGGGGCCGCGACGTGCTTCGCCACCCGCCTCAACTGGCAGGCCCTGTAATGGAACGGCTTTGAAGTAAATCGTTGCTGGCGCTGTGCGTTATTTGCTACTCTCATTCATGTGATCGATCGACAGTGGCGGGCGGAGATCAGTAACGTGAATGTTATTACTTATAATAACTCCCTCTCGCCTCCTGCAGAAGAAATCGCCGTTCTGATGTGCCTCTGGGTCGCCATGTCGAGCAAAGACCGCAAGGCGCTCCTCGCCTTCGCCCGCCTCCAAGCCGCAGCAACAATCCAGCCCACGCCTCTCGCGGAGCCATGCCTTCACTAGCGACCTCAGCAGGCCGCGCCCGAACCGAAGGACGCCGTGCAATGCCTCGCCACATCCTGGTTGTGGAAGACAATGCCAGCCTGCGCAGTCTGATCGTCGACGTGCTCTCCAATGAGCCCGATCTCCTTGTCGATGCCGCCGGAACCATCACCGAGGCTAAAGCCCTGCTGGCCTGTTCAGACGCCTGCTACGACGCCATCCTGCTGGACTGTGGCCTGCCCGACGGCGACGGCCGCGACCTCTGCCTGCAGCTGCGCCGACGTGGCCTCAAGAGCCCGATCCTCATGCTGACTGGCTCGGTCGGCGAACAGGACCGAATTGATAGCCTTGGTTACGGCGCGAGCGACTACCTCATCAAGCCGATCCGCATCGCCGATTTGCTGGTGCGCCTGCGGGCACAGCTGCCGGCGCTTGATGGCGCCGCAGCTGCCGCCCTTTCCGTTGCCGCCAGGCGCCTTGGCGGCGCGCGGACATGACCGAGCCCCAGGGCAGCGCCCTCCCCGGCTGGCATTGCAGAGCCTCGCGTTCGTCGTGAGGTGATGTGGCGGCGGTCGCCGAGGCGCGCCCTCGGGGAGCGCCCTTCCCGGCCTGCGAAGCCGTCGCGCCGCTGGGCCGAAAGCGGCGGCGCGACGGCGATGTGGCTTTGCTGGAAGCAGCAGCGATCCGGCTCGGGATTCGAGGCGCGATTTGACCGCTGGCTTTCCAAGCGATCGCATTGAAGCAAGTTGCGCCAATCCCGACCCTGGATTTACCTCGTCACGATATAACGGGCGCAAAGACGGACGACCGTGGACCCGATGACACCGCTTCGGGGCGTGGACATGCCTGCCGATTGGGCACACCGGAAGCGCGCGGGCAAGCCAACGATTACGGTAAGATTTCCACAGATTCATCCCCAGAAATTGTGGATAAGACTTATTGCGTCGATTTGATTGGAGCGGGATCGGTCGAAGAGGCGGCCGTGGCGCTGCCAATCACTGGCGCGCTGAGGCACTGCTTGTGCCGAGGCCACGACTATCCAGGACAATGCTCGACCCGGAGTATCGCCTGCTGCGCAAACTGCCACAGAACAAGGGTAGCCATGCGGCTGTGCGGATCCCCCTGCCCTACGGCAGCACAAAGCTCTGCCCAGTGGGCGGCAAGCGCATACCCACCCGCGGTACAGGAATATCGCGGGTGAGCCACTCCGCCGGCAGCAGCGAGAGGCAGCCAGCCTAGCCCTTCGCCTTTGGAGCCGTGTCGTGCTTCATGGCATCGCACAAGGCCGCAGCGCTGCTGGCCTGATTCAGCAGCGTTGTGATGGCGGTGATGAGCTGGGCCGTGACGAAGGGCTTTTTCACCATGATGCTTTCGGGCACGCCGTTGGCCGACCATTCCTGCGCGCTGTCGCCGCTCATGTAGACCACAGGGATGCCCGTAAAGACTTCCCGCGCCCTGTGGCCCACGTCCCAACCATTGGGACCAGCCCCAAGCCGGATGTCGGTGATCAGGCCCTTAAACCGCGCCCCCTTGGCGTCCAGCTGGGCAATCGCCTGACTCCCGCTGATGGCAAGCACGACCTCAAACCCTTCGTCCGAAAGCGCGATTTCCAGTAAACCTTGCAGAATCGAGTCATCTTCTACCAAAAGCAAAATTATGGTGCTCATGGGGGTTGTCGTCATGCCGTGCTCCGAACCGCAAATGGGAGGGAGCAGACGGCGAATCCGTCATCTCACGGCGCCAGCAACCGGTCAGTTACGGCTGGCGATGGGCGAGTATAGCACGTCGCTAGGACAACAATCTTTCAGATCCGAAACAAGCTTCTGTAATCGGATACTATGCGGTATATGCCGATCAAGGTCAGCGACGTCGAAAGAACGCCCGGGCCATTCGCGCCAATGGTCCGCCAGCAGTCCACGCCGCCAGCTCCTCCCGCGCCATCTCTGCCGCCTGACGCTCGGCCGCCTCGGCTTGGAGCAAGGTCTGCGCCGTGCCGCGCTCGCGGATGACGTCCGCCTGCAGCGTTGCCGCCTGGGCCTCCGCCGTGCGGAGGGCGGCGCGCAGGCCTTCGGCCTCGCCCTCGGCGCGGCCGGTCCGCTCGCGGAGGTCTGGTAGCGAGGCCGCGGCCTCCTCCGCCCTGTCAGCTCGATCCCGCTCGCGCGCCAAGGCTTCGCGCAGGAGCGCCGCCTCGGCTTCCAGGGCTTTGACAATAGAGTTTCCGTCGGCAGGGACATGGCCGCTTGTCCCTCCGGGATTGGCCGGAGGACGGCGCGGCCGGCTTGTCTCCTCAATGTCCGGGGCGGATTGGGGGCGGACGTCCGGAGGGACGGCGACCCGCGTCTTGCCGTCATTTCCCCTTTGCCTGGGCCACTTCGCGCGCCGCGCTCGCCGGTTCGCACTGTCCGGGTCTATCCCCAGGACAAGGCCGAGCTCCTCGTAGGTCAGCCATTGAGCGTCCGCCCGGATATCCGCCACGCTGTCCCCCAGGAATCCCCCGGACAGCGAGGCTGAAACAAGCTGGCGAGGCAAGACGATTCGCGGTCGCCTGGGCCTTCCGCCAGCTCGACCAGGCGCAACCAGGCCGGCGAGGAGGAGGAGCTCCGGCCGCGATTGTTCCGCTCGAAGCAGAGGGGCGCAGCGGGGGCGAGGAGGCGGCCACAGCCTCGACCCGCCCCGCGCTGCCGTCCAGAATCGGCTGACCCCTCGCCGGCCGGGACCTCCTCGATATGCATTAGGGCGTAATCGCAGGCAATATTGATGCAATGAGCCGCTTACCGGTTCGGCTTCCAGCGATCCGCCTCGATCCGGAGCGCGAGCCACGTCTCGCCGGCTTTGACGCTCGGCAGCGACAGCGCGGCGATCTCGGGCGGCTGACCGCAGGCTTGGCACCGGAGCCGCGCCAGCGCTTCGCCTACCGCGATTCCGGGCCGGGCCTCGGCAATGGGCGCCACCGGGGCAGGACGGCGTCGGGCATTGCGTCGCGAATTGATAGCCGACGAAGTCGGCCAGCAGCCGCGGCAGGGCGGCGCGTCCGGCGACCATGTTGGGTGGTCTCGAAACTGCGCGCCGGGCTTGTTCGCCATCAGGAGCGCGGCCGGCGGTCGCCCTCCGCTATCCGCGCAAGGCGCTCCGCCATCCGCGCCATGGCCTCCGCCGCTTGAGCCGGCGTCATGCCGTGCCGCTGCTCAAGGCGCGCGCGTATCTCCGCCATGTCCTCCGGAGTCAGGACCCCCGGGCGCATGTCTCCCCCGTCATGGCCAGCGGTCCCGCAGCTTCACCATATTGCCGGACGCCAGCATGTCCTCCGCCGCGAGCCGGTTCGTGCCAGACAGCAGCACCGCCGCCATCGCGTTCACCGCCGCGTTCCATTCCGTCTCCGCCAACACGAGCAGTGCCTTCGATGCCACCGACGCACGCATCTCCGTTGAGGCCTCCGGCAGCGCCGCCGCGATGCTGGTCGCCACGGATTGCATGACCAACTGGCCGGCATCCGAAGGCGAGCCGGTCGCGGCGATGCGCCACGCCTCGCGCTCTAGCGTCTGGTGAAAAGCCTCGCGGTCCTCGGGATCAACCATGGCTGTCCTCCGCGTCACGGCGGGCGCTCCGCCCCGCGCCTCAGAGTATAGGACCAGGAAACGCCATAGGACGGTATCCGTAGGGAGGGCGCGCAGGCAGGCAACGCCGGCCGAAGTCGTGCCCGAAGAGGGTTATCGGACACAACCGGCCGGAGACGCATGCGCCACCCCCCTGCCCCTCCCGCCCCGCGCCCCGACACCCCGCCGGCCGCCCACGACCTGGCCGCCACCGCCGACCGCGCCCGCGGCTACGCGCACCAGGCGCGAGCCCAAAGCACGCGGCGCAGCTACGCCATCGCCTGGACGGACTTTTGTCGATGGTGCGACGCCCACGGCCTCGCGCCCCTGCCGGCGGCGCCGGAAACCGTCGGGCTCTTCCTGGCCGACCGGGCGCAAACCCTCCGCCCCGCCTCGCTGCGGCTGCGCCTGGTCGCCATCGGCCAGGCGCACCGCCTCCAAGGCCACAGCCTCGACCCGCGCCACCCGGCGGTGCGCGAGGTCTGGGCCGGCATCCGCCGCCAGCACGGCACGGCACCGCGCCGCGCCAGACCACCGCGGCGACCAGCGAGGTGCTGCGCGACGCGCTGCGCGAATTGGCCCGCCGCCCCTGGCTGCGGCCGCTGCGCGACCGCGCCCTGCTGCTGGTCGGCTTCGCCGCGGCGCTGTGCCGTGCCGAGCTGGTGGCGCTCGACCTGGCCGATTTGCGGCCGGTGCCCGAAGGCCTGGTGCTGACGCTGCGCCGGAGCAAGACGGACCCCGACGGCGCCGGCACCGAGATCGCCCTGCCGCACGGCCAGCACGACCTCACCTGCCCGGTGCGGGCCGTGCAGGCCTGGCTGCAGGCGGCCGGGATCGCATCAGGGGCGGTCTTCGTCTCGGTCACCAAGGGCGGCCGCACCACCGCCACCCGCCTGTCCGACCGCGACGTGGCGCGGGCGGACGGCTTAGCGCTGTTCTACGACCTGACGATGGCGATCACGTCCTTCACCGCCAACCTCGACCCCTACTTCCCAGGCAATCCGGGCTTCTCCCACATCACCTTCTTCGACACCCAGGGCAGCACCACGCCGCCGCCGACCCCGGTGCCGGAACCCGCGAGCCTGGCGCTGTTCGGCGCCGGCCTGCTCGGCCTCGGCCTGGCCCGCCGCCGCCGGCGGGCCGTCTCGGCGTAGCCTGCAACGGGCTCGCTGGTAGAGCACAGCGAGCCCCCGTCGCGGCACTCCACCCGCTGAACCCTGGCACGATCGTGAACTCAGCCGGCTTCGCGGCACGCTGACGCAGTTCCTGCGTGAGTAGATTCCGGTGATGCCACCTGAATGCAATTAGATTTATTCGAACGAAATCAAACAGGGGGCGTTCTGTCCCTCCTCGTACGTGACATTCGCACTTGCCCACCCACAGCAGCTTCACCCTGCCGCCCCAAGGATCAAAACGATGCAGGCTCTTTACGCGACATTTCCGGCCGGCTCTGGCACCGCCGCGATGGAGGCGAGCCCGCAAGCCTTCGTGGCGATGAACGATGGATCGGAAGTCGGGCAGGTCATGGCGGTGATCCCGGGCAATCGCTCACCCACCTCCGCCGACGCCAGCGTCGGCAGCCGGATCAAGGAACTGCGCCGCGCCGCCGGCCGGACGCAGAAGGAGATCGCCGATATCGTCGGCGTCACCGGCGCGCAGTTCCACCGCTACGAGACGGGTGCGACACGGATCGCGACCAGCCGCCTTCTCGGCATCGCAACGGCGCTTGGCGTGCGGCCGGAGACGCTGATGGGCGGCTCCGCGCCGCGGCACGAGCCGATGGTCGACTTCATCGACGGCGCCACGGATGAGCTGGTCGAGCTGGTGCAGGTGTTCTCCACCATCGGCGATCCGCGTCGCCGTGCCGCCCTGATGGCCTTCGCCCGTGCCGTCGCCCGCGGCCAGCTGCGGCAGGCCGCGGACCAGACACCGGAGTAACGGCGGGTCAGGTGGCGGCGCCCTCTGCCGGCCCGGCCGGCGAGGCGACCGGCAGGTTGCGTCCGTCAGGGCGTTCGGCGGGAGAAGGCCGATCGCCCGCTCGTCGCTGTTCTCCGGCGCAGGTCAGACGACGTCCTTGAGTTCCTTTGCCGCACTGAAGGCGATCTTCCGGCTGGCCTGGATCTCGATCGGCTGGCCCGTCCCCGGATTGCGGCCAGTCCGCGCCGGCCGGTCGCGCACCTGCAGGATGCCGAGCCCGGTCAGCCGCACCTTGTCGCCGGCCTTGAGGCGCGTGGTCACCGTCTCGACCAGGCCGGCCAGTACGGCCTCAACCTGCTTCCTGGTCATCTCGTGCGCCTCGGCCAGTTCGGGCGCCAGCTGCTTGAGGGTCACGGTGGCTGCGCTCGGTGTCCTGGTCGGCGTGGCGGGCTGCGTCTTGGGCATTCAGAAGGCTCCATCACGGCATGTGGCCATTGCGCAGAAGAACCTGCCCCTCTGCCGGATCCAGAGAGCACCGATGGCGGATTTTTGTAAGAGTAAGGTTTGCATCTCTGAACGCTTCAGAGGTGAAGTGCCCGATCTTTCAGAACCCGCTTCCGCACGCTGTTGCGCCGGGAGCAGGACGGTGGCGGCGGTGGCGGTACTGGGCGTGGCCCCACGGTCGCGGGCGAGGCGGCGGCATCTGCCGGTCCAGGCGACGGTGCGCCCGTTACCCAGAGGTGCGCCGCTGAGGCGGGCCCTCCGGGGCGCTCCGCTATGCTTCGTCAGGGGCTTTGCTTTGCGGCCCAGGCTCCGTCGCCCCTACACCACCACCAGGGGCACGACCGTCGTCGTCTTGGACCAGAGACGGCTGTGCAGGCTTTGGCACCGGACCCAAGCTTGCCACGCCGCCTGCGGCGCGGACGGCTACATCCACATCGGCTGACCACCACCGCGGCGATTGAGCGCCGAGGTAGAATGATGCGGCCGGAAGTTTGCCCGCTTTGATAAGGCGCGGCAGGCGGTCCACGCGGACGCCGATGTACGCAGCGAGAGCCTCGCGATCCAACCAGCAGGATTTCGTTACGTCCAAGAACCTGTCCTTCCCAAGGCTGTTCGGTGGCGGGTAGATTAGGAGAGCACGACATCTACCGTCGCGTTCCCTTCTTTGAACAGATTGTGAGACGGAACCACTGCCGGCAGCGAGCAGGCTCAGGAATGACGTCCGCTAGGCGAAACGAACCTCCGACCTCCACGGAGGCCATCAGCCGGTTCTGCGGCAGGCCGGCAGCACCCCTTGGCAGACGGCCGATCAGCGGGTCGAGCGGCGCCCGCGGCCTCTCCTGCTGCGCCGTGGCGCCGGTGCAGCTGCCTGGTCAGGTTCTCGATGAACTTGCCTGCGCAGCGCGCGGCGTATGCCTGTTGCCCTGGCAACAGGATCATGAGACGGCGCGACTAGGTCCGGTGGTGGCCGGCCTGCGCCGGGGGATAGGCGGCGTGCGTCTCGGCTTCTATCCGCTCGCGGGCACGATGCCAGTATTCTTCCTCCCTGCCCTCCGGCCGGCCCTCCAACTCCCAAAGCAGGAAGGCGCGCTCGCGAATGGCCTGCTCAAGATCCTGCTCCGCTTCAGGGTCCGGCCGGGCACTGTTCTCCGCATCCGACATGCTGACCTCCATGACCGATAGCGCGAGACTCAAGTCTTGGATCTTCGCGCGGCGCCCTCAAGGGCCACGGACAAGTGTGTGGGGAGATTGGGTCCGATGCTGGCGGGGTCGCCGCTTATATTGCATAATAAGAACATTCTGAGAGGCGCCCATGATCAACCGAGCGAGCTTCACCTTCACCGTCAAGGAAGCCGGCGACGGCCAGCCCGACCGGCCCTTCATCCTGTTCGAGCCGAAGGGGGCCGACATCCCGCAGCTTCGCGGCATGATGATCACCTTGGAACTGCGGCCCGGCACCACCTACGACGAGGCCAGGGCACTCTGCGCCTCGATGCAGGCCAAGGTGTTGGATCTCGTCGTCCAGCCGGCCCCTGCATAGCCGGCGTCAGACTGGACTTCCGACCGCCGGCTGGCCGAACCTGCTGGCATGATGGACCAGCCCAGGCGGTACACGCTGGCGGAAGTCGCGCAGTTCACCGGCTTGTCCCTCGAGGCGATCCGGCTCCGCATCCGTCGCGGGAAACTCACGGGCGAGAGGGGACCCGACGGCCTAGGGGTCATCCTGACCTCCGCCGAAGTCGCCGGTATCGCGGCAGAACAAGAGCGCCAACGAATTCCCGCACCGGCGGCCGACCGGACCGACACGGCCAAAGCGCTGAAGGACGCCGTCGATGTCCTGCGCCATCAGTTGGCGTGCGAGCGCGAGCGGGCGGACAGGGCAGAGGCGGCACTCGCGGAGGTGCGACTTCGGCTGGGACGATCGGAAGGCGAGGCGGCTGGGCTGCGGAACGCCCTGCAGATTTCGGAGGCACGGGCCGACACGGAGCGAGAGGTCTGTCAGGTCGCAGAGGACAGAGCCGAGCTGGCGGAAGATCTGGTGAACCTGGAGCGTGAGGCCCGCCTGGCCGCCCAGGCAGAACTGGCGGATCAACGGGAGCGTACTGGGCGGGCGGAAGGCGAGGCCGAGGCCCTGCGGGCGGCTCTCCGCGAGGATGCGGCGCGCGAGCATGCGGTCGCGCGGGCGCTGCTTCAAGCTGAAGCGGAACGCCAGACGGCAGAGGCGGCGCGGTCGGAGCTGGCGGCATGGACGGCGGGGGGGCCGCTGAGGCGGGCCCTGCGCAGGTTCTTCCGGCGAGGCTGACGGCCAGCAAGCGTGATCCCGAGGCTTGTCTCGTCCGGCGTCAGGTTGCGCAGGTTCCGCGCCGTCATCAGCGGCGTCAGTTCAGCACCACGGCATCCAAGATCGGGCCGAACCGGGCAAGGCCCGCCGCCATTGCGGCATCCAAGGTGGAACGGGGCACCGAGTTGGCCAACCGCTGCCGCCGCCGGCGGGAGGAGCGGCCAAGCATGGTGGCCGGCTCCCGCGCGGGCCGCATGTCCATGCCCTGCCGAGGCGCGCCTTGCCGCCCGTACCACCGCCGGCTGCGCGGCCTGGTGCAGTCTCGGTCTGGCTTGAGCGTCATGGCCGCGACCTGGCACAGGTGATGATCCGTAGGGGCTAGCGCGGCCCTACAACGGCCGTGGGCGCCGCCAAGGGTGGTGCAGCCGACACGTACCCGAGGCGGAGCGCCCAGGGAGACGTCTTACCCGAAGCTGATCGGGTATCAGTACGTCACGAACTCGGCACAATAACCTTCTGCTAAATTACTCAAGAACATGTCAAATTTTGAATGTGAGTAAATGCGCTACCTCCTTGTTGCCGCCCCCACCCCGAGCGGCTGCCCTGCAACCGTACGGCACCTCAGTCAGCCATTAGGCCCAGCAAATGCATATCAATGCCGCTTTGCGTACCACGGCAGGATTTGCGCCTCGACGTGCCCAACCCTTGGATCTGGTCCAGACCGAGCGCGCCGCTACAGCGCATTTTGCCCTCATGCTGCGGCAGGGAATGGCTGACTTGGCGGCGACCGATCGGCCCGTGTTGCTGGTCGTGAACATGTCTTCCGATTTGGTCCACGCGTCGGCGCGCTTGATCCCTATGGGCGCTGCAGATGCGATGGTCGACGGCGAGACGGCAATCGCATGGTCTCTGCCAGGTGTACCAACGCAGCAGGCGAAGCGCCGGTCGCTGGCGCTTCGCTTTGCCGCGGTTGCTGCGTCGACTTGGCGGCACCGACGCCTGGTCGAGCGGCTCGACCTGGTCGCGGTTTGACTGCCGTGGACATGCTCTTGATGCTGGTCGTCGGGCTGCTGAGCGGTATCTTGGCGCCCCCTGTATTGCACAGGCTGAGCACCTGGCGGGCTCAACGCAGCGAGGAATGGGATCCCTACTGATACCCATTGCGACCTCCAGCCGTCATCCCTGAACCGCTCCGCGATCCGGCCTTGGCCACCAAGCCAGACCTGGAGCAGCACCATAAGCGGCCGATTCACAGCAGGGCGAACCACGGGCGTCGGCTCACCCCTTTTCGCCACACTACGGCGGCACGGTGCTTGCTACGCTGCAGATCACGGGCACAGGTTGGACAGGAGCATGAGCAACAGGTGGGATGGCGTCCCTGTCAGGCCGGAGATCAGCGGCTGGCACTGGGTGGAGGATGCGAGCGGGCTGCGCCCCCTGCTCTGGCGCGGCGATGACTGGCCGGAGATGGTCGACCGGCAGGAGTGGCAGGATGGCGTGGTCATCTGCGCGCCGGCCGACCTGCGGGGCGATCGCTACTTCGGCCCGGTGGCGATGCCGGAGGCGGTGGCGGACCGGTTCCAGGTGACGCAGATCGCGCCCCCTGCCCCGCGCGGGCCCGGATCCTGGGCGCGCTGGCTCGGACTGTCGTGAGTGGCCGGAGCAGGCCTCACTGAGGCGTTGGGCACGGGTCTCGCCCTGAAGGGGTACCGGGCATCCCTGCTTGGGGTGCCGGGCCCCAGCGGGCGCGCCTGGCGCCGGGGCTAGGCTTTCGAGAAGAGAAAGCTGGCCGCGTAGTAGATGCCGATCCAGAGCGGCACGGACATCGCCGGCACGAGCACGATTCCTCTGGCCATCACGAGCCCCTTCTCTCGATTCCGTGAGAAACCTTAGGAGGCGGTCCTGGAGCACACAAGGATTTTGAGCCCCTCCGCCTATGCGCTCACCTTCCCTGCCGGCGGCGGATCGCCTTCGGGTAGCATCTCGGGGAAGTCAAGAAACCAGGACATGCTAGTTCGTGGCTTTTTGTCGGATTGCATACTCGACGCTGTCATCACGGAAACGTGTGGTGATACCTCCGACCCGAACGCCGCCCGATCCCACCGGCCGGCCGCTCCCGGAAGGCCGAAACCATGCAAGAACGCCCTCCCTTCATCGCCGGCTACGTGAAGGTCGAAATCCGCTCGCGCCTCCCCAAGACCTGGGGCTGGTCCATCCTCCGCGAGGCCAACGGCATCGTCCTGCAGCACTCCGACCAGCCCTTCCGCTACGCCGAGGATGCCTGGCAGGCCGGCCAGGCCATGCTCCGGACGCTGGCGATCCCGGCCGACGCCCCCTCTAGCCGCCCATGATGAGTCCCTGCCCCACCGCCTCTGAACCGGCCCCGCGCACAGCACCGCCGGCCCCGGTCAAAGGTCGCAACGTCGGCGCCCTGGACGGGGACCTGGCGGCGTGGCCGCTCGAGCGGGTCCTGGCATCGATGCCACCGGGCGAGGCGCTGGACGCCGGAGACCTGCTGGCGCGGCTTCAGGCCGGCGACGGAATCCCGCCAGCCCTGTGCACCCTGCGGCATCGGCTGCATGAGGGCTGGATCGAGGGCTTCGTGCAGCGGACTGGCCCCGGCCGCGCGCACTACCGCCGCCTCCCCGGCGTCACCCTGGCCGCCACAGCAGCAGGCCAGACGCCGCGCAGGGCCAGCGAGCGCCCCTGACCGGCCGGGGGCGGCCCGCCTGCGGCAGGCGCATGACCTCGCGGGTCGCCTTGCGTTCTGCATCAGCCGGTCGCGCCGGGCAGGAAAGGGTCGGGTTTTCCTGCCGTCTCGAGCGACCGATCGTGTAATCGACATGTACCCAGAACAAAAACGTTGTTGATCATAGCGGTATACGCCATTCTCGCCCTCGTGATCAGTCAGCGGCGGCAGACAAGGATCAAAAACGTGACTTTCTTTACTTCAAGTTATTCTTATTTTCCTTTTCCAGAAGAAATCGCCGACTTGACCCGTCTCTGGGCCACCATGTCGCGCAAAGACCGGAAGGCGCTCCTGGTCTTCGCACAACTGCAGGCCGCGGCTACGGCGCCGCCCCCGCGTCTTGACCCGCCCCGCCTGCACTAGCCGCCCAATTAGGCGGCGCCGACACAGGAGGACGCCGTGCCGATCCCCCGTCACATCCTGGTCGTGGAAGACAACGCCTGCCTGCGCGGCCTGTTCGTCGACGTGCTCTCCAGCGAGCGGGATCTGCTGGTCGATGCCGCCGCGACCATCGCCGAGGCCGAGGCCCTGCTCGGCAGCCCGGACGCCGCCTACGACGCCATCCTGCTGGATCTTGGCCTGCCCGACGGCGACGGCCGCGACCTCTGCCGGCAGCTGCGACAGCGCGGCCTGCAGATCCCGATCCTCCTGCTGACCGGCTCGGCCGGGGAGCAGGGCCGGCTAGAGGGCCTGAGCTGCGGCGCCAGCGACTACCTCATCAAGCCGGTTCGCATCGCCGACCTGCTGGTGCGTCTGCGCGCCCAGCTGCCGGCCTTCGACGCTGCGGCCGCTGCCACCCTACCCACAACCGCCAGGCACATCGCCAACGCGCGGCCATAGCCTTCGCCTCCAGGCAACCCTCCCCGGCCTGCGCACCTGAGCCAGCCACACCTTTGCCGTGAGACGCTGTGGCGACGGCCGCCGCGGCGCGCCCTATATGCGCCGGCATGACCCTCCCCGCCGACCCGCCGCCGCCAAAGCCCAAGCTGACCGCCGAGGCGCGCCGTGCCCACGAAGCGGAGCGGCTGAAGATCATCCGCCTCCGCATGCTGATCGGCCGGGCGCTGAGCGAGCGAGACCTGACCACGCCCGCCACCATCGGCGCCGCACTCGGAATGTCACCCGGCGCGGCCCTCGCCCTGCTGAGCCGGAAGCAGCGGCGCGAGGGCGATCTCGCCCTGCTCGAGGTGGTGGCGAGCCGGCTTGGGGTTTCGGGCTTGACGTGACAGCAGGGAGCCAAACTAGCCCCGTGGAAGCAGGTTGCGCTGATCCCGACCTCGCCGATTACCCTCGTCGCTATTGCTTAGCACGCGCGACGAGGTCGGTCCGATTGGCGATCCGGCTAGATGGCCCTGCCGCCCAGCATCAACTTGAAACCGTTGACGCTCGTATTTCGGGGCACGGAGCTTGGCGATGGCTTCAGTAGCAGGCCATGCCGCGTCACCTCGACCTTCGCTTCAGGATAAGCGAAGGCCACCTCTGTCAGCGTGTGCTTGATCTTCTTAGCAAGCTGGTCAGCCGACTTATAGTTGGCTCCGAGTTGGGCGTGGAGTTGTGTCCAGGAGAGGTGCAGGCCGGCCTTCAGCCGCGGTAGGCGATAGGCAAACATTGCGTATAAGTCGAGACCTAGCGAGTTGCCGACTAGGCGCCCGATGCTGCGGCGGTCGAGAGGTACCGCATGTTCCCGCAAATGCTCATAGAAGGCTTCATTCAGCAGCACGGTACGGGGGAACATCTTGGCATCGTCATCAGCGGCTAAATCCAGCCCATCGACCAGCCTGATGTCGCGCAGCGCCCGCCGTGTTTGACCTGCCCCGTCCGAGCCGTCCCACTGCAAGGTGAACTGGCAGCGGGCCACTCGCATGGCCTGTTCTCGAACCATCGAGATAGTGCCCCGCTCACCGCCCTGCACAGCCAGACCCATTGAGCGGATCCAGGCTGATAGGCTGGCACCAAGAGAGACCTCCCTGCCCCGCTGGACGCCCTCAGACTGCAGGTAGATTAGGATCAGCCTCGCCCGGGCGCCGTACGGCACGCCGACGAACATACGTTCCTGTTCCTCAGGGGTGGGCGAGCGCCCTCTTACCTGTGGCGCCCGATCATCAATTAAGCCTGGCTGGACGATCAGCGTGAAGCGGCCGGCGCTGCGGGTCCAGACCTGTTGGTTACTGCGCGGCCGGCTGTGCGGCAGGTAGGTCTGGCACAAGCCCGAATGCATGAAGGCGAAATCGTCCTCGGCCGGTGGGTCGAGCAGCAACTCCTGCGCCAGCTCCCAGCCACGTTCAATGCGCCGGCGCTCAACAGGCGAAGCAGCTGCCGCCTTGCCCTGGCGGATGGCCTCTTCGATGCCCAGAAGGCTGAGTTGGGTTGCCGGTGGGTCGCTCATTGCGTTCCGATCGGATTCGGTAGGCGACCATACTGCGTGACGCGGCGGATTTTGCGCTGAATCGGTCAGGTCGCGGCCTCTCCGTAGGGTTATCCACGCTGAAACGGTCAGTAGGTGGTGATTCGCCCACGCTGCGCCGTGCGTCGAATACGCTGAATCGGTCAGATCCGGACACACAGCTTCACGCTGAATCGGCCAGAAGAACCGGCGTTATCCACGCTGAATTGGTACGACATACCTATAAGAGATACTAAGCTCCCTATAAGTCGCAGGCTCAGAGCTCGGTGCCTTGGCCCCAGACTGCTTGACAGTCAGTTGTCTGCGGTAAGGCGTCTGCTCAAGGAGCGTCAAATCGCAGAAACACGAATTATATGGTAACTCAAAGGGTTAAATCGGCGCACCCTGCTTAACCTGACCAATTCAGCGTGCCGCCTAAGCTCGGCTTCTGGTTGCTGGACGCCAAGTCAACAGGTTGGCCTCTTCCCCTCACACCTCATTCAAGCGGCGCCGGATGGGTGGTCGCACGCCAAGATCCGCTGGGTGCAACTCGACGCCGAAGGCAACGAGGGCAGCGCTGAGCAACTGCTTTTGGGTCATTCCACGCGCCTTGGCGACGCGCGCAATACTCATCAGGCTAGCTTCCCGATAGCGGTGAGAGAGCACGCTGTTGGCGTTCGGGTCGAGGACGTGCAGGGCGGTGCTAGGGGGTGCAGGGGGGGCTTCATGGCGCTGCACTCTCGAAATGACATTGGCCGTCCCTGGTGCTGCAACGAAGGCCCCTATCGCCTCCTCCGTTGCCTCGGATCCTGTTGCGCGCATGACTGCTGGAGGTGCATCAGGCGTGGCCTCAGCCGCAATGCGGATTGCCTCTTCCGGACTCAGGCTCGAGCCGCGGCTTTTAAGGTTACGAGCCATCGTCATCCTTGTCTGCTGTTAGGCGTTAGCCGTCTGCTGTAAGTCGTAGGGTGTAGTTTTTAAGGTGTAAGGCGGTGGAAGCAAGGCGTCGGTTGTAGGACGTCAGTCGTCGGTGTAAGGCGTTAGGCGTTAGGCGTTAGGCGTCTTTCGACTTGCCGCCGTGGCTGGAGGCAAAATGCTGCGGCGCCGCAGCTCATCCATAAAATGCCGGATCTCCTGTACTGCTGGGCCGCGGTCAGGCAACGATCCACTCCACGAAATCTCATTGTAGGCGACTAGGTTGGACAGTTTGGTGTCGAGCCAGCGCAGACCTACCTCCTCGGCCAGGCGCTGCAGCTCGCCTAGGACGTGCTGATGAATCTGCGAGGTTTTCTTGACTGAGTTCATTACCACCCAGGCTGGAATCTCGCGCCGCGCTCCAAGCGCCACGCCTCGGCATCGTTGCCAAGTTTTCTCCGCGCCCTCCATGTCGGCCTCGTCGGCCATGATCGGGATCAGCACAGAATCACTGAATGTCATTGCAATAGTTGCAGATTGGTTGTTGAAGCCGGCGGTGTCCACGATAACAATCTCGCGGCTTTGGGCTCGCTCATGGATCAGATGCGCCAGTCGATCGTGGTCAGGCTCGCGCACTAGATCGAAGTCAGGCCCCGAGTAGAACTTTGACCTCCAGCGGCTCAGAGCGTCATTGGGATCGGCATCGATTGCGACAAAGTCGGCACTTTCGCTGGCCAGCGACGCCACCAGGATGCGCGATAGTGTAGTCTTGCCTACACCCCCCTTGGTGCTAGCGATGCTAATGACCGGCATTCCTCATCCCCTGCTGGACGATGGCAGGCCGTACCTACCCCAGACTGCTGACGCCGTGTCAATAGGCGTCAGGGGTAGGCTGTCTGTACATAGGTGTCTGGCATACGCCTCATACTGCTAGTCGACTTACAGTATGTTGTAAGGCGACTGACTCAAGAAGGGCGAGAAGTGCTGCCGTGACTTCAGGTTCGGACCCGTGACAACGACCTATGCGACCGCTCGACCTGCATGATGACGGGATGAATCCTTCCGTGCCCGCGGTTGCCACGCCTGCCGGTCGCGGGCCGGAGACGGAGGCACTGGCTGGGCTGGTGGAGCGGGTCACCTTCCACAACGCCGACAGCGGCTTCTGCGTGCTCCGCGTGAAGGTGCGCGGGCAGCGCGATCTCGTCACCGTAGTGGGCCACGCCGCCGCCATCGCCGCCGTCGAGTGGGTGCAGATGAGCGGCACCTGGACCAACGACCGCACCCACGGCCTGCAGTTCAAGGCGGCCTTCCTCAAGGCCAGCCCACCCACCACTCTGGAGGGCATCGAGAAGTACCTCGGCTCCGGCATGATCCGCGGCATCGGCCCGGTCTACGCGACGAAGCTGGTCCGGGCTTTCGGCGAGGCGGTGTTCGAGCTGATCGAGCAGGAACCCGT
>NZ_JBHMFT010000056.1:0-17444 GCF_051433195.1 Falsiroseomonas sp. E2-1-a20
TGGCATGATCGTTGGAGCGGCAGGATGGCTGGTGGTCGCATCGGTGCAGGCTGGTGGAATTCTCGCCCAGCGAGGCGGACGGGCGACCGCGTTGGTGCCGATGGGGCTGTTCGGCTGGGGTCTGTGCCTGCTGCTCATGCCGCTGATGGCTCCGGCGCTACCGCTATTGATCGCAGGGCTGATGATGGGACTGCCGGTTGGTGTGCTCCTGTCGCTTCCGAGCGAGGTACTACGGCCTGAGAGCCGTAGTGTCGGCATGGGCGTGTTTCAGACCTGTAACTTTGCAATCTTCGCGGCTCTACCCGCCCTCGCCGGACACCTGCAGGACCTGATTGGCAGTCCGACCACGCCTTTCTATGTCGCGACGGCTTCGACCATAGCCATGGTGCTCGGGTACGGCTTATTCCGCGCCGTGCAGGTGCATCAAAGATCGTAACCCTGCCGCCAAATTCTGTTGAGTTTGGTATGATCCGCGCTGAAGCCTGCAGAATGTGGAGGCAGACCGTTTTTGTATGGGTACGGTCCCTCCGCAGGTCGGCAGCGTGTTAGCCTTGGCGTCGGTCGGATCCGAGCCGCCATCGGCCCGCCCGTTCGGCGCTGGGGATTGAGACGAACGGCAAACCGCCTCTGACCTCCGGCGGTGGTCGAACGCGTTTGACCACTCTGGATTTTTGCAAAACAAAGAATAGGGAGAAGCTCCATGGAAAAGGTAGCAAAATGCATGTGCGGCCAGTTCCGCTCCGTCGTGAACGGAGAACTGAGATCTGTGGCCATGTGCCATTGCCTGGCGTTCAAGCGACGTTCCGGCTCCGCCTTTGCCTACAATGCCTTCTACCAGACGTCGGACGTTCGCCTGGAAAGGACCTACAAGATCCACCAAGGCGAAGGTCAACAACGCCACGAAATCGAGCGGCACTTCTGCCCGGAATTCGGCACGACCGTGTACTCCAGGACCGCGAAGTTTCCCGGGATCTGCAACATTCCCGCCAGCGCCCTCGCAGACCCGACCTTCCCAACGCCTCTGGTCTCGCTCTTCGAAGAGTCGAACCACGCATGGTTCGTCCCGCCACCCGGTATTGAACATTGCGTGCGGGGCCCCGCTCCAGGCGCCGTACGCCCCGACGCCGACCAGTGCCGGGACGCCAACACATGATCGCCGGGGACAGATCGATGCGCATCGCAATCGTCGCCCCGGGTGGGGTCGGAGGCTATTTCGGCGGGATGCTGGCCATGGCCGGCGAAGATGTCGTCGCCCTGGCCCGAGGCGCCCATCTGGCTGCCATCCAACACTCGGGGCTGAGGGTCGAGGGGCCGCGCGGCGACGACACCCTCCGTATGGACGCGAGCGATGATGCCCGGGCGCTCGGCGTCGCTGACATCGTGCTCTTCGCCGTGAAGCTCTACCAGGCGGAGGATGCGGCACGCGCCGCGGCACCGTTGTTCGGCCCGAGGACGCTTGGCATCTCGTTGCTGAACGGCATCACGGGACCCGACACCATTGCGACGGCGTTGCCGGGCGCGATCATCCTGCCGGGCTGCGCATATGTTTCCGCGGTGATCTCGGCACCGGGGCACATCCGCTACACTGGTGCGATGTCGTCTATCATCTTTGGCTCCCCGGTCGAGGATGAGGCAGCCCGCGCCAAGTCCGTCGACTTCGCCGAGCGTTGCCGACGTGCGGGGTTCGCCGCCGAAGTTACGGATGATGCCAGAAGTGCACTGTGGACGAAGCTGATAGGCCTAGCGACCAACGCCGCGATGACCACAGCCGCGCGGCTGCCGGCCGGTCCGCTCTACTCCGATCCTGAGATTCTCGAGGTTGTCGCCGCGCTCATCGCCGAGGCGACGGCCGTTGCCCGTGCCGATGGCGCGACGCTGCCGGACGACATCGAGGAAATCTGGCTGACGCGGCTCAAGGGCTTTCCGCCCGGCATGTACGCGTCGACCTACCACGACATTGCCAAGGGCGGTCCGCTCGAGGTGGACGGCTTCTCGGGCCACATCGTCCGCGAGGGTCGCCGCCTGAGCGTTCCAACGCCGCATCATGCCGCGCTCTACGCCGTGCTGAAGCCGCACCGTGGGGGCAGACCGCCGCTCGAGTAGAACAAGATCCGTCACCACCGATCGCAATACTTTTCGCGATCCCGCGCTGGTATTCTGTAACCGGCCGGTTTGGGCTCCGCCTAACGGCTTCCTGCACTGGTGCGGCCGAGGAAACAAGGAGACTGTCCATGTCCGTGGTCCTGCATGGCCCAGCCTACAGCAACTACGCTCGCAGCGTGCGCCTCGTGCTCGAGGAGAAGGGTGTTCCCTACACGCTGAACGAGGTGCACCTTCTGAGCGGCGAGGGCCAGAAGCCTGAGCATTTGAAACGCCATCCCTGGGGCAAGGCCCCGGCCTTCGAGCATGACGGCTTTGCCCTGTTCGAGACCTTCGCCATCGCCCGCTACGTAGATGAGGCGTTCCCAGGACCGCGACTGCAGCCTGAGGATGTCCGAGCTCGCGCGCGCATGACACAGGTATGCGGCGTACTCGACAGCTACGCCTACCAGCCGTTGGTGATGAAGATCTTCTGGCAGAACGCTATCGTGCCGATGCAGGGGGGCGTGCCCGATCCGGCTGTGATCGCTGAGGCATTGCCCCAGGCCGAGCGGGCGCTTGCGGCCGTCGAAAGCCTGGCGGGCGGCGGTTGTGTAGAGGGTTTCCTTTGCGGGGACGCATTCAGCCTCGCCGACTGCCACCTTGCGCCGATGCTGGAGTATTTTGCCATGACCGAGGAGGGGCGAGTGGCGCTCGCGCGCCGCCCGCGTCTCTCCGCTTGGTGGGAGCGGACCCGCGGCCGATCAAGCGTCACGAGAACGCGTCCGACCCTGAGGTAGGCCCGCGATTGACCTGGTGAACACTGCCAGGCATGCTGGGAAAGGAGGCGGAGAGGGCGCGCTGTTGCGCGGGCGCCTTTTCGCTGTGTGGATGTCCATTCGGTGAAGAACGTCACGGCACCCGCCGCTTCGTGACCCCCACGGACAGCGTTGCCGCTCCGAGATCGAACGTCGCCGCGGAGATGTTCCGAGCCATCACCTGCACTGTGTTGTTCGACCACACCGCGGCGCCGATCTCGATGAACCGAGTCGACGACACCAGCGACACCTCTGCCAGGTCTTCCGCCCGCGCCCCATTCACCTTGACATCGAGCAGCGAGGTCGCCCCCGGCGCCAGGCTCGGCAGATCCCAGGACACCTCCGCCGCGAGCTCCCGCCGCCTCGAGCCGAAAAGCGCGCCCGTCAAAAGCGGCGTGCCATAGAGCACCGCCGGGGCCGCCACCGACAGACCGAACAGCCGCAGCGCCTCAAGGTCGATTTGACCGTCGAAGCCCACGATCTCGACCTGCGCAAACGCCACCCTGCGCCGACCCGGATCGATTGCCGACGGTTCAGCGAGGCATCGGCCATCACCGCGCCAGCATGCGAGCCCTTCGCCGGGCTGTTCCACTGCATGGTGGTGCCGGAGGCCAGCACCTCCTGCGGTTGGTCCTCGCGCATGTACTCCTGATCTGTTTTGACCGAATCAACAAAGGTCAACCCTCAAGGGTCGGCGAAGTGGCAAGCGACAGCGCGACCGTCGCCATTGTCCTGCAGCAGCGGCTCCTCCCTGCTGCAGATCGCCTGGACCTGCGGGCAGCGGGTGTGGAAGCGGCAACCGGATGGCGGCGCGACAGGGCTGGGCACGTCGCCCGACAGCACGATGCGCTGCCGCGCGGCACCTGGGCGCGGCACCGGCACCGAAGACAGCAAGGCTCGCGTATAGGGGTGCCGTGGCGTCGCGAACAGGCTGCGCTTTGGCGCCACCTCCACCATCTGGCCGAGATACATCACCGCGACGCGGTCCGAGATGTGCCGCACCACGGACAGGTCGTGCGCTACGAACAAATAGGCTAGGCCCATCTCCCGCTGCAGGTCCTTCAGCAGGTTGATGATCTGAGCCTGCACCGAGACATCGAGCGCCGAGACCGGTTCGTCGCACACCACCAGGCGCGGGCGCAGCGCGAGCGACCGCGCGATGGCGATGCGCTGCCGTTGCCCGCCGGAGAATTCATGCGGGAAACGCGAGGCATGGCCGGCGGCGAGGCCAACGCGATCGAGCAGGTCCCGCACCCGGCGTGCCTGGTCAGTCGCTTGCATGCCGGCAACCTGCATCGGTTCGCGCAGGATCTCCTCCACCCTCATGCGCGGGTTGAGCGAGCCGTAGGGGTCCTGCGCGATGATCTGGAATTGCGGCCGCAGCGGGCGCAGGCGGCGCTGGCGCAGCGTCGCGATGTCGGTTCCGTCGAACAGGATGCGCCCAGCGGTCGGGTCCAGCAGGCGCACCAGCAAGCGGCCGGTGGTGGATTTTCCGCAGCCGCTTTCGCCAACCAGCCCCAGGGTCTCGCCCTTGGCGATGTCGAAGCTTACCCCATCCACCGCGCGCACCGCACCGGCCGGGCGCAGGCCGAGGAAGCCCTTGCGCTGCGCGAAATGCTTGGTCAGCCCCTGCACGCGCAGCAGCGGCGAGTCGGTTGTCGCGCTCATGGCCGGGCACCGGCTGGAAGCTGCGTCACTGCGCCGGGCGCCGGCACGCGATAGCCGGTGTGGGCGATGCAGGCGGCGCCGTGATCGCCGGGGAAGGGAATTAGTGGCGGATCCACCGCCACGCATTCCGCCTGCGCCTGCGGGCAGCGCGGGGCGAAGCGGCAGCCATCCGGCATGGCATGCGGGCTGGGCACCGTGCCCTCGATCGCGCGCAGGCGCTCGACATCCTCATCCATCGGCGGAATGCTGGCGAGGAGCCCTTCGGCATAGGGGTGCAGCGGCTGGCGGAACAGCGTCGCGACATCCGCCTGTTCGACGATGCGGCCGGCATACATGACGACGGCGCGCTGGGCGAATTCGGCGACCAGGCCCAGATCATGCGTGATCAGCATGACCGCGGTACTAAATTCCTGTTGCAACCCCGCAAGCAGTTCCAGGATCTGCGCCTGCACAGTGACATCGAGCGCCGTCGTCGGTTCATCCGCGATCAGCAGCTTGGGCTGACAGGACAGCGCCATGGCGATCATCACCCTCTGCCGCATGCCGCCCGACATCTCATGCGGATAGCTGCCGAGTCGTGCCCGCGCCATCGGGATGCCCACCGTGTCCAGCAGTTCTGCCGCGCGGTCCAGCGCGGCGCGGCGGGACAGGTCGCGATGCCGCATCAAGGGTTCCGCGATCTGGTCCCCCACAGTGAAGACTGGGTTAAGGCTGGTCATCGGTTCCTGGAAAACCATGCCGACCTCGCCACCGCGCACATCGCGGATATCGCGATCCGACAGTTTCAGCAGGTCGCGCCCGCCGAGGTGGATCGAACCCGACAGGATGCGCGCGCCGCGACCCGCGAGGCGCAGGATCGACAGCGCCGTGACGCTTTTGCCGCAGCCGGATTCACCGACGATGCCGAGCGTCTCACCCGCCGCCACATCGAAACTGACACCATCGACGGCGACGACACGGCCGCGTGCGGTATCGAAGGCGATGCGCAGGTCGCGGACCGACAACAGCGGCTCAGCGGTGTTCATGCTCAGGTCGGGTCCGTGAAGGGAAAGATCCGGTCGGTCGGGACATGTCGATAGGGCAGGGTTGAGAGCTCCGCGGGGCCCCAATCGGGTGTATCGACGATCAGGATCTCCTCGGCCAGCGGCTCATAGACCGCACGGAAATGCGTCTTCGAGCGCAGCACGATGATGCCGAAATCGGTAGCCTTCATGCCGAACTGGATGAAGCAGTCCTCGTCGATCGCGGTGGTCTGCGCGGTGGTCACGGAGATCATCAGGTCGCCGGATTCGATTACCGCGGTCGGGCCGAGTTCCACCGGATTGCCGTGCCGCATTGGCCCGGTGGTGCGGTACGGCTTTTCGCCTGCGAAGATAACGCGCCCCTTGATCCGCACCGGCCCGCCGGCGCCGTCCGAGGAATGGCCGCCGATGTCGAGGCTCACCGTCGCACCCTGTCCGGCCTGCACCGCCGCCGCGGCGGCCGCCGGATCCCAGACGAAGGGGACGGCGACGCGGATGCCGTTGGTGCGACCCATCAGGGCGCGCAGCACATGCGTCGAATCATTCATCCGGTCGGCGTGTTCCAGCAGTACGATGGGCTTCTTCGCGTTGCGCGCGTGGTCGAGCGCATGGGCGATGCCGTCCTCCAGCCCCTTCACCAGTTCACGATGCACCAGGGCGTGCCGTTCGGCGTAAATCCTGTCGCAGAGCTTGCGCGCCGCATCGTTTGCGCTGGCCTGGCCGGCACCCGACACCGCAAGCACCGAAAAGCCGCAATTGGGCACATCCGCATAGGAGAAGCCGGCGAAGACGGAGATGTCGAGATAATGCGGCGCCTCCTTCGACATGCGGATGGATTCAGCCACGATATCGGAAAGCGGCGGCAGGCTGGTGGCGCTGAAGATGCTCGGCACCATCACGCCCGGCTTGAACAGCGCGCAGGATGGGCGGAGTTCGCCGCGCAGCATGCGGATCATGCAGTCGGCGGCACGCTCCCCGGTCTCGCCCATGTCCACATGCGGGGAGAAGCGATAGCCGAAGACGGCATCCGCCATCTCCAGCAGGGAGGCATCGATATTGGCGTGGTAATCGAGCGCCACCACCAGCGGCACCTTGCGGCCGATCACCGCGCGCACGCGTTCCGTCAATTCGCGGTCGGGGTCGAGGCGCGTCGGCGTTGCCATAGCGCCGTGCAGGTTGAGCAGCACGCCATCGAGCGGCTCCACCGCTTTGAGGCCGGCACAGATCCGGTCCGAATAATGCACGAAGGCTTCATCCGAGGCAGGTCCGGCCGCACCGCCCTCGGCGCGCAGGATCGGCACCAGTTCGGCGCCCTCCCGCTCGCACACCGCGATGAAGCCGCCAGGGACGGTGTTGGTGCCGCGGTAGCGGGTGAGCATGCCGGCGCCCGAGGATTCGGTGCGCTTGAAATCCTCGATCGTGGTCTCGATCGGCAGGAAGCTGACGGATTCCAGGCTCAACCCGGCTATGGCGATGCGCATGCGGTTCGTCCTCACTTCTTCTTGACGTCGGATGCGGTCAGGTCGCGCGGGTCGAGCATGTCCCGCAGCGAATCGCCGACCATGTTGAAGGCAAGCACCGCGAGGGTGAGCGCGATGCCGGGCAGGATGGCCAGATGCGGCGATTCCAGGATGTCGGCCACGCCATCCCGGATCAGATTGCCCCAGGATGGATGCGGCGCCTGCACGCCGAGGCCGAGGAAGGACAGGCTCGCTTCCTCCCGGATCGCACCGGCGATCGAAAGCGTGCCCATGATGATGAGCGGACCGATGATGTTCGGCAGGATGTGGCGGCGCAGGATATGCAGGTCCGATGCACCGAAGGACCGCGCCTGGGATACGAATTCCAGATTGCGCACCACCATGGTGGAACTGCGCGCCAGGCGGACGAAGATCGGCACGTGGGAAATGCCGATCGCCAGCACCAGCACGCCGGTGGACGCCCCGAGCAGGGCCACGACCATCAGCGCCAGCAACAGCGAAGGCAGCGCCAGCATGATGTCGACGACCCATCCCACCACGCGGTCCACCCATCCGAGGTGGTAGCCGGCCAGCATGCCGACCGGCACGCCGAGGCCGATGGCGACCAGCACCGACAGCACGCCGACGAGCAGCGCGGGACGCGAGCCGTGGATAATGCGACTGAGCAGATCGCGGCCGAAATCATCGGTGCCGAGCCAGAAATGCGCACTCGGGCCCTCGCTTGCGCGAACGATGTGCTGCGCCGTCGGTTCATAGGGCGAGATCCACGGCGCCAGCAGCGCGGTCAGCGCGAAGATCGCGATGAACAGGCAGCCGAGGGCCGCACCCGGATCGCTGCGCAGCGTTCGCAGGATCGCCTGGCCGATGCCGACTGGCGGGTCCGCCGCACCGGCAACGGTGGCGATCGGAAGGGCTGCCGCGTCACTCATACTTCACCCGCGGGTCGAACAGCGCGTAGCTGAGGTCCACCAGAAGGTTGACCGTGGTGATGATGAAGGCGAACACCATCAGGCCGGACTGGATCAGCGTGTAGTCGCGTTGCGCGATGGCGCCGACCAGCAGCTTGCCGAGCCCCGGCCGGTTGAACACTGTCTCCGTCAGCACGGCGCCGCCCAGGATGGTGCCGGTGTAGAGCCCCATCGCCGTCACCACCGGGATCATTATGTTGCGCAGCACATGCTTGAAATGCACCGTCCGGTCCGGCAGCCCCTTGGCAAAGGCCGTCCGGACCCAGTCCTGGCCCAGCGCCTCCAGCATGGCGGATCGGGTGAGGCGGGTGATGTAGGCCGCTTGGATCAGGCCGAGGCTGAGTGATGGCAGGATCAGCTTCTGCACATGTTCCTGCCAACTGCCACCGCGGATCGAGTGGATGATCGGTGTCCAGCCGAGCCATACGGAAAAGATCAGAAGCAGCACGATGCCGAGATAGAAGGCCGGGAACGAAAAACCGACCAGCGCGAAGATCCGGCCGAAATAATCCACCAGCCCACCACGACGTACCGCCGTCCAGACGCCTAGCGGAACGCCGATCAGCGCACCGACCGCGAGCGAGGTGAAGGCCAGGGTGAAGGTGAAGGGGAAGACCGACCAGATCTGCTCGGCGATCGGCTCGTTGGTGATCAGCGACCGGCCGAGATCGCCATGCAGCACGCCGGTGAAGAACTCGACATATTGCTCGGTCAACGGACGATCGAGGCCCGACCTGGCGCGGAAGGCATCGAGCGCCTCCTGCGAGGCCTGGTCGCCGAGCACCACCTCGGCCGGGTCTGCCGGCACCACGCGCATGGCGAGGAACACGACCGTCGCCACCGCCCACATGATGATGACGGCTGAGACCAGCCGCTTCGCCGAATACGCCCACATGCGGTGAGTCCCCCTCCTCCTTCAGCCGCTAGGCGAGGAGGCGCGTGCGCGGCGAGACCGTGTAGAAGGACCAGCTCTTCTGCTCATGGCCCAGATCCAGCTTCGGCGAACGCGCCATGGCGTAGGATCGTGTGAACAGCGGGATAGCCACCGATTCTTCCATGATCTTGCGCTGCACCGTTATCCAGAGCTGCTTCTGCTTCTCTGCATCCGTCTCGAAGCGGGCCGCCTCGATCTCCGCATCGGCACCGGAGAAGTGGGAGAAGTTCGTGATGGCCGTCGGGCGTCCGACCGTGGCGCCGGAGTGGTAGAACTGGTCGAAGTAGAGCCGCCCGGTCAGCGGGTAGCGATAGGCGCCATAGATCACGACAGGCGCCACGTTCTCGCGGATCAGGCGGTGATAGGTCGGGTGATCCACCACGCGCAGGTCCAAATTGACGCCGACCTTCTTCCACTGCTCCTGCAGCACCTGCATCGGCGGCAGGTAGATGGAGTTGTTGCTGACCGGCGTGTTCAAGGTGATGCCACTGCCAAGTCCGGCCTCGCCCAGCAGCGCCCGCGCGCGGTCCTGGTCGAAGGCGTAGCGCGGCACCTCGCCGGTGTGGCCGACATAGCCGGATGGTAGCGGGCTGAATTCCGGCTTCGACACGTCGCGGCCGAGAAAGGCCAGCAATTCATCGCGGTTGGTGGCGTGGGCGATGGCGCGGCGCACGCGGATATCATTGAACGGCGCCATGCTGGTGTTGAAGTGCAGTGTGAACATGTTGGCGGGCGCCGTCAGGTCCACCTCCATGCGCGCGCGCCGCATGCGGTCCACAACATCCTGGCGGGCCGCAATCTCGATCGCGTGCAATTCGCCACCGCGCAGCGCAAGCTCCCGCGTGCTCGCATCCGACATGAATTGCACCACGATGCGCTCGACCGCGGGCTTGCCGCCCCAATAGGCGTCGTGACGTTGCAGCGTGAAGCTCTCGCGAGACCGGTATTCCGTTGCCTGGAACGGGCCGGTACCGACCGGACGTGTCCGCAGGTCCACGCCGCTTTCCAGCGCGCGCTTGCAGACGATGAAGCCGGCGGCGTAGTCGACCAGCAGGCCGGTGAAGTTGGCGTCCGGGTTTTTCAACACGATCCGCACGGTATGCGAATCCAGCGCCTCCACCGCCTCGATATCGGCAAGCGTGTTGCGGAACGGAGATCCGGCCTCGCGGCCCCGCACGCGGTCCAGCGAGAACACCACGTCATCCGCGCTGAACAATCCATGCCCGTGATGCCACTGCACGCCGCGGCGCAGATGGAAGGTCCAGGTCTTGCGGTCGTCCGAGGACGCCCAGCGCTCCGCCAGGCCAGGGCGCAGGTCCTCGCCACTGATTGCGCCGTCGGGAAACAGCAGAAGCCCCTCATACACCGAGCGCGTCACCGGCTGTTCGCCGACACCGATCGAAAAATGTGGGTCCACCGAGCGGATGTCGTCGACTCCAACCGCGAATCGCAGCACCTGGGACGATGCGAGCCGCGGCTGCTGCGCCAGGGCACTGTGGATGTTGAAACCCGTGGCGCCGCCAAGCGCCAGCGCGCCACCGGTGGCGAGCAACCCTCTCCTGTTCATGCGATCATCCTCCTGTTTGAGTTCATGCGGCGGGTCCGCTCCGGGCTGGAGATGACATCCGCTTCGCCACCCGGTTTGTGCTTCGCGCGACACGCCCTGGCGCCGGCGCCGGGCCGCTGCTGTAGGCGCTGCGCGCGCGGAGACGCGCCTCCTTCTGCTCCAGCGCCGAAACTGCGGCCTGGCCGGCGCTGATGAAGACGCCGATAACCAGCGCCTGGACCAGCGCCGTGGCGGCGACGATGGATTGCAGGAAGGCCGGGCTGCCATTCGCCGCGAGCAGCGTGACGGTGGCGGCGCGGGCGAGTGGGGAAAATTCCGTGTCCGTCAGGGCCAGGATGCTTGCGCCTGCCTCCCGCGCCGTCTCGACGGTGGTGATCGTCTCGGCGGAATAGGGCTCGAAGCTCACCGCCAGCAGCACGTCGCTGGGGCCGATGTCGAGGAGCTCCGGGCCGAAGCTGCCGGCGCGGTCTTCCAGCAGCACGGCATTGGTGCGGAACAGGCTGTAGGCATAGTGAAAGCAGCAGGCGACCGGGTAGCAGCTTCTCCGCGCCACGATCAGCACGCGCCGCGCCTCGGCCAGCAGCGGCATTGCTTCCTGCAGCCTTGCGGCATTCTGCGGGCACAGCGTGTGTTCCAGATTCTGCCGGTCGGCGGCTAGCAGGTCCGCGGCCAGGAGGTCCGTCGCCAGGCCGCCACCCTCGCTGGCGGTTCCGCGTGCCTGCAAGGCCCGGGCGCGCTGTGCGAAATGGTTGCCCGGCGTGCTCTCGCGCACACGGTCGCGGCAGATGCTGCGAAGACTGTTGTAATCCCCGAGCCCCAGGCGCCGCGCCAGCCGCAGCATGGTGACCGGCGCCACCCCGGCCTGCTGCGCGATCCGTCGCATGGAATGCATGGCGACCTCCGCCGGATGATCGGCGACGAAGCGTGCGGCACTGCGGAGTTGCCCGCTGAGGGCGTCGAAAACGCCGTCGATCCGGCCTTCGAGCGTCGTGTCGAGCATCCCTGATGCCACCCCTGTCACGTGCCTGGTTCAAGCCTAGGCGGAAATCCGAAATCTGTGCAACGTTTGGTTCTTCCGCTTTACAAATGGCGCAATTGAATCGCCGGCGTCGCTGCCGGCTCCAGGGACAAGGATCCAGGCGACATGGCCGCAGACCCCCGCACCACCGCGCTTGCCGATGCGGTGGCCGCCCAGCGTGACCTGGCGAGCGGCTTCTTCGACGAACTCCGCGCCGGCACGAGCGATGGCCCGGGCGTGACGCGTGCGGCCTATGGCGAAGGTGAGGCCTTCGCGCATGACCTGCTGGTGCGGCACGCCGCGGCGCTGGGGCTGGAGGTTTCGCGTGATGCCGCGCTGAACACCTACCTCACCTGGCCGGGCCGCGATCGCGCGCTGCCGGCGCTGATGGTAGGCTCGCACCTGGATTCGGTGCCGCAGGGCGGCAATTTCGATGGCGCCGCGGGGGTGGTGGCAGGCCTCGCCGCCATCGCCGCGCTGAAGCGCCTGCCCGGCGCCCAGCCGGCCTGCGACATCATCCTGATGGCGATCCGCGCGGAGGAAAGCATCTGGTTCCAGGTTTCCTACATCGGCAGCCGCGCGGCGCTCGGCACGCTGCCGCCCTCTGCCTTGCAGGCATGCCGCACCGATACCGGTCGCACGCTGGCCGAGCATATCACGCAGCTCGGCGGCCGGCCGGCGGCGTTGCTGGGGGCCCCGCCCTTCCTGCCGCCCGGCCGGATCGGCGGCTTCATCGAACTGCATATCGAACAGGCGCCGAGCTTGGTGGAGGCGGGCCTGCCGGTTGCCGTCGGCACCGGCATTCCGGGCAATTTCCGTTATCCGGCGGCGCGCATCCAGGGCGAACAGGGCCATGTCGGACTGCCGCGGCGCTTCCGCCGGGATGCCGCGCTCGCGGCCGCCGAATTCGCGGTCGGGCTGGATCGCATCTGGCAGCAATACGATGCGGACGGCATCCCGATGGCCTGCACCATCGGCCGCTTCCATACCGATGCGCGGCACCATGGGCTGACCATCGTCCCGGGCAGCTTCGACTTCAGCCTCGACATACGCGCCTATGACGAGGCGACGCTGGCGCGGTTGGAAGACAGCATGAAGACCCTGGTGACGGAGGTGGAGGCGCATCGGGGCGTAAGCTTTGAGCTGGGCGCAAGGACCTCGGCGCCGGTCGGGCCCGTCGATCCGGTAATCCGCGCGTCGCTGGAGGGCGCTGCACAAGCGCTCGGCCTGCCATGGCGACCGCTGGAAAGCCCGGCCTCGCATGATGCGGCAGCCTTCGCGGCGGCCGGCATCACGATGGGCCTGATCTTCGTGCGCAACGCCAATGGCAGCCACAATCCCGCCGAAGCCATGGAAATTGACGATTTGCTGGCCGGGACCGCGATCCTGGCACACTGGCTCCGCGACGCTGCCGGCATGTGTTCCGTATCCGGCGCATAGCGACAGAGTTCGAACAGGATCAAGAAATTTAACACGGTCGATGTTGAGCCGCTACGTGCAGAACGCGCTTGGCTTTGCTCGAGTTCGGAGCGATGCGTTCGTCACGCCCCGACCGGTTCATCCCGGCGGGGCGCCTGGTGGTAGGGCCCGATCCTCGGGGCCCGATGCCGGAGACCACCACCATGACGCTGTCCGACACCCAGTCCCAAATCCTGCGCCAGGCCGCCGAGCACGAAGCGAGGCTGGCCCCGCTGCCGAAGATCCCCGCAGCAGCGCGCAACGCCGTCTTCCACAGCATGCTGAAGGGCGGCCTTCTCACCGAGGTGCCGGCGCCAGCGGAGCATGTCGGGCTTGCATGGCGCCAGGACGAGGCGAGCGTGTGGATCGCGCTTCGCATCACCGACAAGGGCCTGGCCTCCATCGGTCTTGATCCCGCCGCCGCGGTGTCGCCGGTACTGCCTTCCGGCGACACCCACGCGACCGCCGCCTCCGACAGCCCGCCTCTGAGCCCGGCGGCGACCTCCGCACTCCAGGATGCGCCCGCTGGTCGGCTCACCCTGCGCGTCGCCGCTACCGCCGTGGTCACCGCCTGGGAAGCCTCCCAGCCGCTCGATGCCGACCTGGCCTCCCTGCGCGCAATCCTAGCCGGCCGGCCGGCGCGCGTTCCCCGAGCAGCCGACACCCCCCGCAAGCCGCGCGAGGGCACGAAGCAGGCGGCGGTGCTGGTGCTGCTGCGCCGATCCGAGGGCGCCACAGTGGCGCAGGTGGTGGAAGCCACAGGCTGGGCGCCGCACACGGTCCGCGGGTTCTTCGCCGGCCTGCGGACCCGCCATGGCATCGAAGTAAAGGTTCTGGAGCGCGTGCGTCAGGTCGGCCCGAACAAGACCGACGGCCGCGGCAGCTACAGCGTCTACCAGATCGCCGCGGTGTCGGCCTGATGCGGGCGCAGCACAGCGCCTCGCGCCTGGCGGTCGGCCTCTACCGGGTCTCGACCGCCGAGCAGGGGCAGAGCGGGCTGGGCCTTGAGGCGCAGCAGGCCAGCGTGCGGGCCTTCGTGGTGGGGCAGGGGTGGACGCTGGTGGCCGAGTTCTCCGACATCGCGAGCGGCAAGGACGACCGCCGGCCGGGCTTCCAGGCGGCGCTGGCGCGGTGCCGGCAGCTTGGGGCGGTGCTCGTCGCGGCGCGGCTCGACCGCATCACCCGTCGCGCGCACACGCTGTCGCAGCTGCTTGAGGACGGCACGGCGATCCGGGCTGCCGACATGCCGGGCGCGGATGAGCTGATGCTGCGCATCTACGCGGCGATGGCGCAGAAGGAGCGGGAGCTGATCAGCGAGCGTACCAGGGCGGCGCTGGCGGCGGCAAAGGCCCGAGGGCGGGTGCTGGGCGGCGACCGGGGCTACCGGCCAGCAAATGGCCCCGACAGCGGCGCCGCGGCCCATGCGCGCCGAGAGGCAGCGGACCAGGCGGCGAATCGGCTGGTGCTCGAGGTGGAGCACCTGCGCGCCGAGGGTGTCATGGGGCGGGCGGCGTTGGCGCGGGCGCTGAATGAGCAGGGCGTGCCGACGCCCCAAGGCACAGGAGCTTGGACGCATACGACCATCGCGCGGGTAGTGGCACGAGCTATTCCATGAGGCACGCTAGCCTAAGGCCGGCAGCGACGCGATCTTCCCGGGCAAATGGGGGCCGACGGATCTTGGGTTGGACGATCCGCTGCCGGTGAAATCTCGTTGGTCCTGCTGGGAGCAGCGTGTCAGCTTTCCGCTCGTTGAGGAGAGGAATGTGTCCATGCGCCTGTACCGCCGTCTCGTCCTTGCCACTCCTGGCCTGCTGCTGGCACCGGCCGCTGGCGCGCAGGACTTTCCGCAGCGCCCCGTTCGCATCATTGTGCCCTTCGCCGCGGGGACTTCCTCCGACATCCAGGGTCGCCTGCTCGCCGAACGGATGGCGGCGCGCCTCGGCCAGCCGGTGATTGTCGAGAACCGGGCCGGTGCGGGCGGCACGGTGGGCGCCGACTTTGTAGCTAGGGCGGCCCCTGATGGGCATACCCTTCTGCTCGGCTCGAACGGGCCGCTGACGAACGCCTCGGTGCTGCAGGCGCGGCTCTCCTATGATCCAGCGGCGGACTTTGCGCCGATCTCCATGATCAGCCGCAGCCCGGTGACGCTAACAGTGCGCGCCGACAGTCCCTGGCGCAGCGTAGCTGACCTGCTGCAGGCGGCCCGGGCGCGGCCGGGCTACGTGGCCATCGGCTCCTCGGGCCAGGGAAGCGCCACCCATTTTCTGATCGAGCAGGTCATGTCTGCCGCCGATGTGCGCCTGACCCATGTGCCTTATCGGGGGTCCAGCCAATCGGTTCCGGATGTGCTTTCGGGGGCTATTCCAGTGGTGATGGCCGAGATCTCGACGGTGCTGCCCACTTGGCGCGACGGCATGTCACGCATTTTGGCGATGTCGTCGGCGGGGCGGATGCTCATCGCACCGGAGGTTCCGACGCTGATCGAGAATGGGCTGAACCTGACGGGCGGGTCCTGGGCCGGGCTGGTGGCGCCGGCCGGCACGCCCACGCCCGTGCTGGCCGCCCTGGGCGTGGCGGTCCGTGCAGGGCTCGCGGATCCTGACTACCGTGCCCGGCAGGCAGAACTCGGCGCAGAGATCGCCGCGGAGAGTGAGCAGCAGCCAGAGGGTTTCGCCGCTTGGCTGACGCGGGAGCGCGCGCTGATAGCAGAAACGGCTCGGCGCGCGGGCATCAAGCCCGCAGGTTGAGCGGCGGCCACGCATCAAGGAGGGCGCCTCAGCGCCGCCCGCTGACTGTTTCCAAGGGCGGCGGGCTGTAGGGCAACCCCACCTGACGGACGGCCGAAGGCGGAGCTATCGTGCCGCACCCCATTTGGAGGCCGCCCCATGGAAGAGGATTACAGGATCATCCACTCACCGCAGGAGCAGCGGGTCACGCAGGGCAACATCAGCGTTGAGGTCCTGATCTATCGCGGCAAGGAAGACACGGGCTGGATCCTCGAAGTCGTCGATCACCTCGGCGGTTCGACGGTCTGGGACGATCAGTTCGCCACTGACAAGGCCGCCCTCGAGGAGGCGCTCTCGACAATTGAGTCAGAGGGGATTGCCAGCTTCGCTGCAGCGCAAGGGCGCACAATGCACTGACGCGCGCGGCGGCTCAGGGTGCTGGCAACTCGGGGCGGTGCTGGTGGCGGCGCGGCTCGACCGGATCACACGGCGGGCCCACACGCTGTCGCAGCTGCTGGAGGATGGGGTGTCGATCCGCGCGGCTGACATGCCGGGCGATGACGAGCTCATGCCGCGGATCTACGCGGCGATGGCGCAGAAGGAGCGGGAGCTCATCAGCGAACGCATCCGGGCAGCTCTGGCGGCCGCTAAAACACGTGGGGCGGTGCTGGGCGGCGACCGGGGCTACAGGCCTGCAGTGGAGCCCGACAGTGGCGCCGCGGCCCATGCGCGCCGAAAGGCCGCGACCCAGGCAGCGCATCGGCTGGTGCTGGAGGTGGAGCACCTACGCGCCCTGGGTGTCGCTGGCCAGGCGGCGTTGGCGCGGGCGCTGAATAAGCGGGGCGTTCCGGCGCCCCAGGGCACAGGAGCTTGGACGCATACGACCGTCGCGTGGGTAATGGCACGACCTATCGCATGAGCGCGCCAGCATAACGCCGGCACCGGCGCGCTATTTTGGTGAGCGCCTGAGCGGCTTGGCACCGTCCAGCCCATCCAGGGGATCATCGTCTGACGGCGGAACAGCCGAAATCCCGCCGCCGCGCGCGTTGAACTCCGCAATCAGGCGCACCGCCTGTTCCTCAGTCGGCTTGCCGCCCGCCGCCCTGGCACGGGCCGTTTGAGCCGCTATGGCCTACGACTGACGAAGGCGCTCCCGATGTGCATCTGCTTGCGCCGAGGCTACTGGCGCAGCATTGCCCGTCTCGGCGCTCGAGGGCTTCTGGCCGCTGTCGCTGGAGGCGCCATTGCATTTCATTCAGTCCCAGTATCAGCTTCCTGACGTCGCATCTACCAGCCAGACCGTCGCTTGGCCGCCTGCACCAATTCTTCAGCGCCGATCAACGATAGGTGCCGACGCCTCGAGTAAGCGGGACCTGGACCCGCACGATGCTGGCGGAGCCCTACCCATGCAGGTGAGGGGCAAGGCCGCGCGAAGCAACAGCGCCCTCTGCCTGAGCACGCTACATGCACAGGCTAGCTCGCGCCGATAGTTCCGTCGCTTGCTGTCGCGCCGCATGCACGATGCGGGTCGGCAGCCCGACTTCGCGCACCGCTGCAACAAGTTCGTAGGACGTGAACGGCTTCGCCACGACGCAATCCCGCGCGCTGAGCGGCCGGCCAACAAGGCTTTCCGGGTTGCCTGTCGCATAAACGACCGGCAGTCCAGGAAGCCGCCGTCGGCAGGCATGGGCGACTGCCACGCCGT
>NZ_JBHMFT010000057.1:0-17417 GCF_051433195.1 Falsiroseomonas sp. E2-1-a20
CTGCAAGCACGCCTGTCGCGGAGCCCTCGAAGGCTCCGGCACCCGCGACACCGCCACCCGCGACACCCGCGCTGGTGGCGCCCGCACCCGAGAAGCCCGTCATCGTCACGCCGGCTCCCGATCCCGTGAAGCTGGACGTGCTGAAGATCGGCATTGCGCAGGACGCCTGGCAGGGCGATGCGCGCTACACGATCTCGCTCGACGGCAAGCAGATCGGTGGCGAGCGTGTCGCGAAGGCCTCCGCCGCCAAGGGCGAGATGGACATCATCACGTTGACGGGCGACTTCAACGACAGCGTGCACAAGCTGGGCGTCACCTTCCTGAACGACCTCTGGGGCGGCACCGCGAAGACCGACCGCAACTTGTATGTCGAGAAGCTGATCCTCAACGACATCGACCTGAAGAAGTCGGCCGACCTGCTGATCAACGGCACCGCCAAGTTTGAGTTCAAGGCGGCGGCAGAAGCCGTGCCTGCGGCGACCATCGGCAGCGGGCCGGATGTTCTGCGGGTGGCGCTGTCGCAGGATGCCTACAAGGGCGACGCGACCTTCCTGCTGTTCCTCGACGGCAAGCAACTCGGCGGGCTGCGCAGCGTCGATGCGTCGCACGCCGCGGGCGAGCGTGACTTTATCGAGATCCGCGGCGACTTCGATCCCGGCGATCACATTCTCGGGGTCCGCTTTACCAATGACCTGTGGGGAGGCACCGCCAGCGCCGACCGCAACCTCTACGTGGAATCGCTCGAGCTGAACAGCGCAAACCTGAACGCGCAGGCCGCCTTGCTGTCGAACGGAGACGTCTTTTTGCAATTCTGATCTGGATTTTCGAGACGACAGCAACGTTATCGACGTGCTTCTAATGTCGCCATGCTTCGGTAGTCGTGCGTGAAGAACGCGGTCTCAGCCCGCAGCGAGCGACGCGGATGGCGGTGGAGCCGTCGGTCTGCTGATGGCGAAAAGGAGGAGAAGGAATGCGAGAAGCCGGATCAGCCAGGCGCGGAGGAGATGGAGGTTGTGGCTTGCGGCGGCGGAAATGACGTTGATGGCGCCGTCCGCGGCGCCGGCGAAGAGGTTGCTGCCGCGATGGCCGTCGCTTTTCAGATGCCCAATCACTGGCTCGATTGCAACTCTGTGCCTGATCTCGCGACAAATGGAGGTCATGGCGCTGCGCTTCCGGCCGAAGACGAAGACGCGCGCCTTATCGTCGTCATGGCCGCAGTCGACACAGGTATGCTCGATGGCACGCCTGTCATGCGCGCGGTCTGGATGATCTGATTGGCGCACATTTGGCCATCGATGGGTTGTCCACAGTCATTTCCGCCAATACAGGTTGCGCCGACGAGGGTGAGGCGCCGGTACGGAGACTCTCAGCTTAGAGCCCGCCGACGCACAGCCGAAGGCAATCTGCCGCAAAGCCACTACCAAGCTGACTCCTTCCGTTGACAGACCAACTAAAAATTAGCATAATTAAGGCGGAAAAGATACGGATGCCATAGACAATGTTGCATTTCATCCGTTGCATTATGGGCCTTGAGCCGCGCATGCCTCGCGACAGGATGCTCGTCCTCTTTCAAGAAGGGCGTTGCCATCAGTGCGGGTTAAGTCTTCCGCAACTAGCCTGCTCTCCGGCATGTCCGTTTGGCCCCATCAGCGCCAACGCGCAAAAGCTCCCGGTCTCGAGCAGCCGGTCCGGTGCCGGCCTGGGGTAGCTGTCGGTGAGTTTTAGGCACACGGGTCCACACACCAAAAATGCTAAAATTGCCTGGGCAGTTTCAAATCAGGTCGTAGGCGGAGTATCCGTCGGCAGCCTGGACATTCGCTTGGCGAGGCCGAGAGACTCCAAGTAGGCAAAGGCCATGCAGGTCATCAGCACGTGCCGGTGCAGACCGTCTAGGACCTGTCTTCAAGGAGGCACAAGCCAAGCTCTTGTTAAGTTGCTGGTGTATCTGCTCGCATACCCAGCGCGCCTTGATAGCGGCGGCCAGCGCCCCAGCGAGGCCCGCGGCGGCCGGTTCGAGAGGTAGTCCATTTAAGAATGGCAGGTCGGTTGTCGCGATCACCGCCGCCTTCTCCGCCCGGTCGGCAATCACCTAAAACAACAGCTCGTAGTCCGTCTCGGCGAGCGGCACGCTGACTTCCGGTGGTGCCGCGGCCAAGCCGGCTCATGCGGTCGCCAGGCGGCGGCTAAAAACACGGGTGGCGCCCGCCGATGGATCAACAAGCCATCATCGTGCGTGTTTTTGTGCGCTGCTGGCTTGGCAGCACCCTACCGCTTGCGGCTTTGTCGCGGTGGCGAAAGCTGCTTCCGCACCCCTGCGCAGCCGTGGAGGTTCCTCTGACCAGCCTGCATCGTCCGGACGCCTTGCACGAGCCCGTCCCCGTGGCTCCGTTCCTGCGCATCGACCCGCCGAAGTCGCGCAGCTGGTCGATCGCGGCATTTGGCGAAGCCGTGCTCGTCTTCGTGCTGGCGCTGCTTGTGAGGATGGACGCGATGACGGGCCTGCCGCCGCAGGCCGACGAGCTGTATCATTTTTACGCGGCGCGGTCGTACCTCGCCGATGGCAGCCTCAGCGTTTTTTCAGGTACCTACCTTCGCGCCGCAGATTTCACGCGTCTTGTCGCGGCCGCCATGAGCCTGTTCGGCGACAGCCTCAGCGCCGCCCGCGTCCCGTCCCTGTTGGCCAGCGCGGTGCTCGTCGCCACGCTGTATCTCTGGCTGCGAAGGGAGGCGGGGCGTGGCGCCGCGGCCATCGCCGCTGCATTGCTCATCTTCCTGTATCCCAACGTGCTGGTCGGCACACTGGTGCGCTTCTATGCGTTGCAGGCGCTACTGTTCTGGCTCGGTACGGCGCTGCTGTACCGGGTGGTGGTAGAAGCTCGGCCAAGGTTCGGTTCGGCAATGTTGTCTGGCGTGGCACTGCTGCTCCTGGTGGCCGCGGCACGGCTGCAGATCGTCACGCTAATCGGGCTAGCGGCCTTCGGCGCATGGGCGGCGCTGTACCTCACTTGGCGTATGCGCGACGCGGTACCGCGCCTGTGGCTCGTGCTGGGCTGGCTTGGGCTGCTGGTGGCGACCGGCGTGCTGGCCTACGCCGTGGCGCAGACCGGATTTGGCGCCAGGCTGCTGCAGACCTACCGCTCTGCCGCCCTTTGGGCGGAGCCGAACCGGGACAACGTGTTTTTCTACTACCACCTACTAGCGCGGCATTACGGTATACTGGGCAACTACCTGCCGCTGGCCGCGCTGGCCGCCTTTGCCTTCCGTCCGCGCCCGGCGCTGTATTGCGGGGTGGTGCTGGCGGGCGGGCTGGTGCTGCATTCCTTTGGCGGCATGAAGCAGGACCGCTACGTCGCCTACCTCATGCCGCATCTCGCTGCCCTCTGGGCTATGGCACTCTGGCCGCTGCTGATAGCCCTGCGAGATCGCCTGATCGTCCTGCTAGCACAACGCTGGCGGCTGGCGCGGCCGCTCGTCACCGCTGCGGTCGCCCTGCTGCTGGCGGCGCTGCTGGTTAAGGAGACTTCGATGCTGGAGCGGACGGTGCGCTCTATCGTGCTGTCACCGGATCGGCCGTTGGTGATGGATGTCGGGCGCGGCTGGCAGGCCAACCGCGCCCGGCTGGTGCCGCTGGTGTGGGATGCGGAGGTGTTCATCGCCGATGACGACCTACAGGCCGCCTACCATGTTGGCCGCGCTGACTTCTTCATGAACCGCAGTCAGCTGCTGGAAAACGATCCGCCAGATGAATTTGTACGCGATTTTCGCACTGGTACGCCGATGATCAGCAGCGCCGATTCGCTGCGCACCATCTTCGCCTGCTTCGACCGCGGGCTGCTGGTCAGCGGGGACCTTGCCCTGTCTTGGCTGACGGCCGAGGCGCGGGAGGTGATCGCCGCGCATTCCACGCCACTGGAGCTTGTGCCGCCAATCCATGGTTACGTATGGGATCGCCGGCGCAATGGTGGCAGTGTGGAGCCCCCCGCGGCATGCAACCGTTTGCGCGGTTTCGCGGCGGAAACCGCGCCCGCGCGCTCTGCACGCTGAACACTGGTCGGTACGAACTGCATCTGTCCACTTGCCGGCGCTTCGAGGCGTCGCAGACAGAGGAAATTTGCTGCACCACCAGCCTCAGTGACACCCATTAGGTGTTGTCCAGACTTGTCCTGGTCATAACCGCGTTTTTCTAAGCATCGAGAACTTATAGGATAGCGCGCCCGAAGACCGGAACAGACTTTAGCTAGATGGTTTGGTCACAGAGCTTTTGGAGATGTCGTACATGTGTGGCCTTATGGGTCTGTTCCACCCGCTCGATCCGGCGACACAGGATTTTGCGCCGCTGCTTCGCGCGGCGGGCCTGCGGCGGCATCGCGAGCTCAGTAGCGAAACCAGATCTGCGAACCCGCACGTCGGCCTCAACTACCGGTGCATCGCGATATTCGACCTCGCCAGTGGTGCGCAGCCGATGGCAGAGGATAGCCGAATGATTATCTACTTCAATAAGGATACTTTCTGGTTGGCATACAATTACAGCGAGCCACTGCGGGCGCTGCAGAGTATTTTGTGCGGATTAAGTACGAGAATACTGAAGGTCTTCTTGTCAGTCTGCTACGTTTCGGACTCAAAAAGAGTTATTTCCTGCAGTGCCCCGTTGACCAGGGCAAAGATCGCGCTGGCATGACAACAGAACCTACCGGTAACAACATGCTGGCCCGTACTGCGCGCGGCGCCTTTTGGGTCGTGGCTTGGCGCATGTCCACACGAGTGATGGGGCTGTGCAGCACGCTGATTCTGGTGCGGCTGCTGGCACCAGGGGATTTTGGCCTGATCGCTCTCGCAACCTCCTTCGCGGTGGCGCTGGAGGCGAGCCTGGTGATCGGTGTGGAAGACCAGATCGTGCGCGCTAAGGCGCCAAGCCGCGCGATGTACGATACAGGCTTTACGTTGAACCTGCTGCGCGGCCTGCTGGTGGCCGTGTTGATCGTGCTAATTGCTGCGCCGGCTGGGCGCTTCTTCGGTGATGCACGATTAGAGCCGGTGCTGCTAGCGCTCGCACTTTCGGCGGCGCTCAGTGGGCTCGCGAACATTGGCGTCGCGGATTTCCGGCGGCACCTACAATTCGAACGGGAATTTGCGCTGAACCTTTACCCTCGCATGGTCGGCATCGTGGTAACGGTGACGCTGGCCTTCCTGGTGCAAAGCCATTGGGCGCTGGTAGCCGGCATTCTTACCAACAGGCTCGGTGCGGTTTTGATGAGCTACCTTATGCACCCTTTCCGCCCTCGGCTGACGCTTTCGGCTTGGCGCGACTTGGCAGGTGTCTCTGCCTGGTCCTGGGGCATCAACGTTGCTCACATGATTAAGGACCGCATTGACAGCGTAGTAATCGGCCGCGTCCTCGGCACTACCTCTGTTGGCCACTATGCGGTAGGAATGGAAGTGGCCGCGCTGCCGGCGACAGAATTGGTGGACCCGATTTGTCGTGCCTGTATGCCTGGCTTCGCCGCTAGCAGGCGTGCCGACGGTGGTGGCTCTGGGCAAGATGACTACCTCCGCATAATGTCGCTGATGGCTTTACTAATCTTGCCAGCGGGCGTCGGCATCTCAGCGGTTGCCGGACCGGTTGTGGCACTCGGTTTCGGGCAGGCGTGGCTGGAGGCAGTGCCGGTAGTTGCGGTGCTTGGCATCGGCGGCATCCTGACGTCCTTCGGCAACGTCAGCATGGCGCTGCTCAGTGCGCATACACGTCTGGCGACGCTGCTCAGCATCGCGCTGTCCGCCGCAGCGTTGCGCATCGCGCTGCTGCTGATGTTAGTGCCGGCCTATGGCATTACCGGCGCGGCCCTTGCTGTCAGCATCACGGTAATCAGCGAACATCTAGCGCTGCTGCTGTTCGCGCTTTCGTTAGTGGGGCTGCGGCTGCCAGCGCTGCTAGCGCGGCTGTGGCGGCCAGTGGTCTCCGTAGTCGCCATGGCGCTGCTGATGTGGAAGACGGGTCTCGGTTGGGCCGCGGCGCCGCCAAACGCAGTTGATGCCGCGCGCCTGCTGCTCACGGGCGTCGCCCTTGGCGCGAGCAGCTACATCCTTATGCTGTCAGCGTTGTGGGCGGTGTCCGGCCGCAAGCTAGGCGCAGAGACGGATCTATTCGAGTTGCTCCGCCGCGTGGCCCTGCGCGTACCGGGGCTACGGATAATGATAGCAAATGGCGGTTGACGTGCCGATCCTGAAATCGTGCAAGTATTCAGCCCGTGAATTACCGTGGCCTGCTGCGGCCTAGTGTCAACGGGGTGAATAAGGCCACTGGCGGCATACCGCAGCGAACCTAACCGGCTCCGCCGCTACTTCAATCGGCGGCACGCCCGCTCGCCCGGACGAAGCGTTCGGCCCGGCTGTAAGCCGCAGCCAGTGAGGGATCCAGGTTCTGCCCCGCTGTCAGGGTCAGCCGTACGAAGCGGGCAAGGTCCGTCACTTCACGCGGATCAATGGACCATGCGCCGAGTGCGAAGCGCATCGCCGCCGCCCGCCGCCCTGAAAGCAGGTTGTTCAGCGCAAGACCCTTGTAAGCCGCGTACCGTGCCCAGCGCAGCTCGCGGGCAAAGTCCTTCAGCAGAGGCTCAGCTCGCGCGACCTCATGCATGAGGACATATGCAGGCGAAAGTCGCCGCTCCGACGCCATCAGGCTTTCGCGTTCGCGGCGCCAAGCGTAAGTTTCAATATCCATAAAGTACAGCTTAGTAATAATTGAAAGCTTTGTCATCAAAAAACAATCTTCGTGAAAATAGAGATTGTGTGCAAAGCCGCCTGCGCGCAGCAGAGTATCTTTCCTCGCTATAGTGGAACCCAGGTGTAGCCAGGAATTACTGATGAAGTGTCGAGTAAGCTGTGTTCCTTTTAGCAGGATAATACGATCCGCCAATCTCTCCCCGTCTGTCTCGTTTAGCAGTGACGGCGGCGCTGTGCGGCTGCCGTCTGCCATGATATTAACAATACGGCTACTGATCCATTGTGCATCGGGCGCTAATCGCAGCAGATTGAGGGTTGCCTCGATTCGACCCGGAATCCACAGGTCATCGGAGTCGATAAATCCGATCCAGTCTCCTTTAGCAGCCTCAAGTCCGGCCCCCCGAGCTGCGGACGGTCCGCCATTCGTACGCTGGCGTATTACACGAACGCGAGAGTCGCTCGTGGCAAGACGCGCAAGCTCGGACACTGTGGCGGCATTGGTCGATACATCGTCCAGAAGAAGCAGTTCGATCACATGATCGCCGCCTTCCGCGAGCACAGATGCAACGGCCGCCGCGAGGAGATCCGGCGGCGTGTTGTAGACCGGACAAATCACGCTCATTCGCATTGTGCCAAGCTACAGACTTCATCCGCTGGCGGCTAGGATGCTGTGCGGGGGAAAAGAAAATTTGATTTTCAGAGGGGCCTCGCAACAAAGCGCACTCAGCGGCCTTTGCGCCCCGCATTGGGACAATGGAGAACAGGTTCTGCTCATGAACGGGCGCTTCGGGCAGGGCCACTACTTGTGCGCAGGCCGCTAAACTTGGCCTCCTTGACCTTGACCCAAGCAGACGAAGCTGGTGCCCCATTTAAGCGGCAGCATTTCTTCGATGAAGTGTGAGTTCTGGTAATATTGCCACGTAACATATCTGTCATGTAGGAGGGGGTTCCCGGGATATTGAGGATGGAGATGCCGATCCATTCGTGCTTCGGGGACCTCGGAGGTGGTATGCTGACACTTGATGAGTCGCTGTTCCTTTTGATTAACGGTTGGGTCGGAACAAGTTGGAGTTTTGACCACCTCGTTTTCAGGATCGCTCATTCCCACCTTCTGAAGGGCAGCGTTCTGGTCGCGCTGCTGTGGTGGAGTTGGCATCGGGCGCAAAGCCAAGCCCGGGCAAGCGTCATCCTACGCACCGTAGTGGGCGTTCTGATGGCTGTCGCAGTGGCCCGCGCCATGCAGAACCTGCTGCCAGCGCGCCTTCGGCCAGCACATGATCCAGCGCTACTCGAACGTGGCTTCGTGCTGTTTGACGAATTCGACCCGGCCATCCTGGAGGGGCTGAGTTCCTTTCCCAGCGACCACGCAGTGCTTGCTTTTGCGATGGCCACCGCCGTCTTCCTGGAGCATCGCAGGCTCGGTATCGTGGCAATGGTCTGGGCGTTGCTGACCAGCTGCCTGCCACGTGTCTACTTGGGCATGCGCTACCCTGGGGATATCATCGCTGGGGCCATCGTCGGCACCCTTGTCATGCTGGCTGTTGCGAGCCTGCCTGTGCCGCAGTTGCTGGACCGCAGAGTGGAGACGCTGGCCCTTCGGCATCGCGGCTTATTCTATGCTGTGCTGTTCCTCGCCACCTCACAGATGGCCACGGTCTTCGTGGACTCACGCGCTCTCTTCGGCACCGTTGCCAATTTGGTGCTGCTGCACCTGCCTCGATTATAGGAGAGACTTGTCGCTTTCTCCTTCTGGTGCGCGCTCCGGCGCTTCCTGGCAAAGCCGCCCCCGTTGACCGCGGCTGGCGCGCAATTCGAGATCCACTGGACCGCTTCGGGTTCGCCAAAGGCTTCTTGGTATGGGTTGCGCTTCCAGGCACATGGCCCAGTAGGGTTTGCCGCCTCAGCCTCCGTCGGCATCAACGATGCGCTTCACCTGCATCGGGTGCCAGGCGTGCCCGCCGGCAGGCGCCGGCACGCCGCGTGCGGTCAGCGCCGCGGCGAGCGCACGTAGCGTCGTCGCGCCGGCGCGACGCGCAGCCTCGACACAGGGCAGCACGTCGGCGGCGCGGGCGCGCGAGATCTGCTGCTTCACCACCGCCGCCGCGTGCGCCTGATCGGGCGTGCCGGCGCGCAGGCGCGGGTTGCCAAGCACCACGCCGCGCGCCTTCGCCATGACCAGCGCCGCGCGCGTGCGCTGGCTGATCAGCCCGGCCTCGAGTTCGGCGACGGCGGCCATCTGTGTTACCAGGAACTTGCCGACCGGCCTGGGCGGGACGGTGGGCAGGCCGACCTGGATAAGATTCTCGCCTGATCGGAGGTGCCGGGATCGGACGCAGTACATTCAGCCGCAAGTTCAAGCTCAAGGCGTCGCAGTGACGGGCTTCTAGAACTGAAAATAGACAAACTCCTTAACGTCGGCCATCAGCGTCAGGGCGAACAGGAAGGCCGCAGCGGCCAGCATGGCTGCGGCGACCGATGGCCGGAAGCGCAGCCCGCGCGTAACGGCATTGTGCCGCCGCCCCACCCCGTCCACGATCTCCTGGGAGTTCGGCGCGAACAGCACGATCGCCCAGCCGGCGCCCAACGCAATTAGCGAGGCGAACAGGGCAATCATCGGACCAAAGCCGGTTTCGCCTTCCAGCGTCACGGCGTGGCGGCCTAGCAGCACATCGACAAGCTGACCCACCACGGGAGGGCGTGGACCAATACCGTTAAGCCCGAACAGGCCGGACAACACCGACATCGCCGTAGTGAAATCCGGCGAGGCAAACAACGTCCAGCCGACCATCACCGCCAACAGCGTCAGCCCCCAGGCGATTGGCCCCGGCAACGTCAGACGCCACCCGGCCGCCACGGCGCGCCTGGCAGCCTCCACCCAGGCGTGGTTGACCAGCAGATACATCCCGTGCAGGAGCCCCCAGACCAGAAAGGTCCATCCGGCGCCATGCCAGATGCCGCCAAGCAGCATGGTCAGAACCAGGTTCAGGTACCGCCGCCGCGGCCCAAGCCTGTTGCCGCCGAGCGGGACATAGACGTAGTCGCGTAGGAAGCGCGACAGGGTCATGTGCCACCGCCGCCAGAACTCAATGATGGACTGCGCCTGGTAGGGTGAGGCGAAGTTGTAGGGCAGGCGGATGCCGAACATGCGCGCCAGCCCTACCGCCATGTCCGAGTAGCCGGAGAAGTCGAAATACAGCCCGATGGTGAAGGCGCTGACAGCAAGCCAGGCCTCCTGCATCCCGGGCATGCCGCCACTGGTGAAGGTTGGCGTCGCCAGCGCGCCAACTGGATCGGCGATGGCCAGCTTCTTGAACAGACCGATGACGAAGAAAGCGATGCCCGCGGCCACGTCGGCGCTCTCCAGGCGCCAGCCAGGGGGCAGTTGGAACTGCGGAATCAGCTCCCGGTGATGGACGATGGGTCCGGCGATGAGCTGCGGGAAGAACGTGACGAACAGCAGGTAGTCCAGCAGCCCGCCGGTCGGCACCTGACCGCGCCGCACATCGACCAGGAAGGCGATCTGCTGGAAGGTGTGGAAGGAGATTGCCAGCGGTAGCACCACCGCCTCAATCGTCCATGCCTGCCCGGTCAGCGCGCCGACATTCCCGATCACAAACGCGCTGTATTTGAACCAGGCGAGCATCGCGATGTTGGCGGCGACGCCGAAGGCCATGAGGTGGCCGGCAAGCTGCGGCCGCGGTCCATGCAGCGCCCGTGCAATCGCCTTCCCCATCAGGTGGTTGGCGATAATGGTCACCACCAGCAGACCAAGATACGGCACGCTCCACCAGCCGTAGAACACCAGTGAGGCGAGCAGCAGCCAGGCGCGCGCAAGCTGCATACGCTTCGCCGCGGTCAGCACCAGGAACCCGGCCAGCGTTAGCGGCAGGAAAACGAAGATGAAGATGTGCGAATTGAACAGCATCGGCCGAGCTACCGGCTGCCCAGGGTGTTGGTGCCACGCAGCCTGGACGTCGAGGCGGACAGGTTCTCCGCGATGAATTCGCTGAATTCGGTGTGGTACGGATACAGCAGGTGAACGGGATCGGCGAAGCGGTCATTTGACCAGGCCAGGCCACGGCCATCGATTAGCAGGCTTTCGTTCCGGCGCAGCGCCCCCGAGATACGGCGGGTCCATTCCTCCACCACGAAGCCATCCGGGTCGAAGGAAGCGGCCCAGGCGGGCATCACCGGCAACGTCACCACCACAAGGCGAACGTCGTGCGCCGCCGCCGCCGCTTCCATTCGGGTTATCGCGGCATCGCAACGCCGATCGAGCACGGGCTCCGGAAAATAGCTGTGGGTCTGGCGCAATACGCTGGTGCCATGGCCGTCTTCGGCGTAGCGGACGGCCCTGATGTCGCGCATCCGGTACTGGCGGATCGCCTCGCGCAGCAGCCAGAGCGGGCGGAATGCCGTGAAGTGGACCAACCAGGAAGGTGCCAGGCCGGACAGATAGGCGCCGACCATGCGCGGATCGAAGAACGCCGTATCGCTATCGGTGCACGCCTCAAAATCACGCGGCGCGAGCACCACCAGCAGCGTCTCCACCTGCCTCATGCGCGCCAGTAAGAACTGCGCCAGGAAGGCCGTCTGGTCCACCTGCAGGTAGCAGGGAGCGGCGTTGATCCCGCGCAGTCCCGGCAGGCGACGCTCCAGTGTCGGGATATCGAGGTTGCGCCAAGTGGCGGAGGATCCGACCGCGACCAGCGTCTGCCTGGCCAGAGGGGCGTCCCGCAACAGCGCAAACTTGTCGTTGAAGCAGGGGGTCGCCGTGACGGGTGGGGAGGCCAGCAGGCCTTTCCGCTGCAGCGACGCCGAGGTGGCGGAGGCGATCGCGGCCGGTCTGCTGCGTGCCAGCCCCGGGGCGCAAATCGTGCGCTGTCCGGTTGTGGATGGTGGCGAAGGCTTCGCATGCACCCTCGCGCTGCGCAGCGGCGGAACTGTGGAGCAAGTCACCGTCAGCGGCCCGCTCGGCCGCGAGGTCGAGGCGCATCTCGGCTGGTTCGGCACGGCGCCAGCGCGAACGGCGGTGATCGAGATGGCTTCGGCGGCCGGGCTGCGGCTGGTGCCGCCCAATGGCCGTGACCCGCTGCGCACCACCACGCGCGGCGTCGGCGAATTGATCCGCCGGGCGCTCGACCGCGGGGCGAAGCGCATTCTGCTTGGCTGCGGCGACAGTGGCACCAGCGACGCCGGCGCCGGCATGGCCGCGGCACTCGGGATCCGCTTCCTCGACGCATCTGGATCCGAGCTGCCGGAGGGCGGCGGGGCGCTCGCCGACCTCGCCAGGATCGATGCCAGCGGGCTCGACCCGCGCCTCGCCGCGGTGCCGATCGAGGTCGCCTGCAACACCCGCATTCTCCTGACCGGTTCCGCCGGCGTCGCGCGCGGCTTCGCGCCGCAAAAAGGTGCGACGTCCGAAGGGGTGCGCCGGCTGGAGCGGGGGCTGGAGCGGTTTGCCGCGATCGCGGCGCGGGATTGCGGCGCCCTCGGCTTGGATGCGTTACCCGGTGGTGGCGCCTCGGGCGGCCTCGGTGCCGGGCTGCACGCGCTGCTAGGGGCACGTCTACGCTCGTGGCAGGAGGTCGTGCTTCCGGGGATCGGGCTCGAGCGCGAGATCGCCATTGCCGACCTCGTCGTGACCGCGGAGGGGGGCATCGATGCGCAGACGCCGCATGGCAAGATCCCGGCCGTGATTGCACGCCGCGCGCAGGCCCATGGCGTGCCTGTGCTGGCGCTTGCCGGCTGTATCGGAGAGGGGGCCGGCGCGGTGCATGGGGCCGGGATCGGCGCGGTCTTCTCCACCCTCGGAGCGGCCGTCCCGCTGGCCGAGGCGATCCGCCGGGCGCCCGCGGATATCGCCTGGACCGCGGAGCAGGCGTTGCGCGGCGTGCTGCTTGGCGCTGGCATCTCCGCACTCCGCTGCCAGGGACCCGCCGCCCGTGCCGCCTGAGCCGGCGGTACCTCCCATCGCCGCGACTCACCTTCCCTCCGCGCCGCGTCTGGCCGGGATGGAGGGCAACCGGTTCCCGCTGGCTTGCATCCTGCGAAGCCGCTCCGCACTCCTCGCCGGCCTCGCCGCTTTCCTCGCCACCGCGCTGCTGCTGGCCGACGGGCTGGACGCGCGTGGCCGCGTCGCCCTCTTCGCCTTCGGCCTCGCCCTGCTGCTCTGGACCGGAACGCGACTGCCGGCGGCCGCGGTTGCCCTCGGCACGGCGCTGCTGGCCGTGCTGGGCGGGGCGGCGCCGCAGGACGCGCTGCTGGAAAGCCTCGGCAACGGGGTGGTCTGGTTGATGATCGGTGCCTTCATGCTGGGCCATGCGATACGCGTGACCGGCCTGGCGGACCGACTCACGGCCTTGGTCGCCGGTCAGGCCCGCAGCGTCGGGGGGCTGCTTTGGCTGGTGACCTTCGCGCTGGTGCCGCTCGCCCTCCTCATCCCCTCGACCTCGGCGCGCGCCGCTATCGCCCTGCCGGTGCTGCGCCCACTGGCCGAGGCGGCGGACGATCCGCGCGTGACGCGGGCGCTCATGCTGCTCGCGCCGGTGGTCATTCTCCTTTCCACAACGGGCTCCCTGGTCGGCGCTGGCTCGCATCTGATGGCCAACGAAATCCTGGCCGAGGCTGGCGGGGCGCGCATCGGCTTCGCTGCCTGGATGCTCTATGGCCTGCCCTTCGCAGCAATGTCCTGCGCGATGAGCTGCGTGGCGATCGGCTGGCTTTTTCTGGACCGGCCGATCCGGCAACGCCCGTTGCAGATTGAGGTGGCGCCACCGGCGCCGCTCGGCCGACCCGCCCGGACGACGCTCGGCATCGGCGCGGGGATGGTGCTGCTTTGGCTCGGCTCGGCGCGGCATGCGCTCGACCCCGCGACGGTCGCCGTGCTCGGCGCGCTCGCCCTGACCCTGCCCGGCTTCGGCCCGCTATCGTGGAAGGAGGCGGTGGGCGGCGTTGCCTGGGACCTGGTCATCTTCGTCGCCGCCGCACTCGTGCTGGGCGAGGCGCTGATCGCGACCGGCGCCGCCGCCTGGCTGCTCGGCGCGCTGTCCTCCTGTCTCGGCCTCCATGCCGGAAGCGCCGGCCCGGCCCTGCTGGCCGGCATCGCCGTGCTGTCACTGACGGCACACCTCGCCATGACCTCCCATGCCGCCCGCACCGCCGCGCTGCTGCCGCCGGTGCTGCTGCTGGCCGAGGAGGCAGGGCTGCCACTTGCCGCAGTCGCCTTCGTGGCGACCATCGGCATCGACTATTGCCTGACCACGCCCGTCAGTTCCAAGGCGCTGCTGATGTTCCAGGAGGAGGGTGGCTGGCGCCCCTCCGACCTCCTTCGCCTCTCGGCCCTGCTGCTGCCGGCGCACCTGCTGCTGATCGGGATCTTCACGCTGAGCTGGTGGCGCTGGGTCGGGCTGCTGCCCTGACCCGCCCTCAGCCGCCGCAGCCCGGGGCGCGCAGTATCCCCCAGCCATAGACCGCGTCGCGGCCCGGTGTGCCGCGATCCTCCGCAGTGGCGGTCAGGCGGTCGAGCAGCAGGCCGATGCCGGCTTCCGGCGCAGCACCGCGCAGCGCGGCGAGGCTGGCCGTCACGAAGGGTGCGGCGAAGGAGGTGCCGGACCGCAGCATCCCGGGCCGCCCACCTGAACCGGCGGTCCAGAGACGCACGCCGGGCGCCGCCAGGTCGATATGCGGGCCGGCATTCGCGCGGGGATAGACCCTGCCGGCGCTGTCCACCGCCGTCACGGCGACTACGCCCGGATAGGCGGCAGGGTAGAGCGGCGCGGCGCGTGGCCCGCCATTGCCGGCCGCCGCCACCATCGCCACGTCGCGCGCCCGCACCGCGGCAACCGCACGCTCCATCACGGCATTGGGCGGTCCCGCGAAGCTGAGGTTGATCACCGCGACGCCACGGCCCACCAGCGCGCCCAGGGCGCGGGTGACGTCGAAGGCATCCGCCGTGTCGTCACCGGCCGCGCCACGATGGAAGGCCTCGGCCACCAGAAGCGGCGCGCCGGGCAGCAGGCCCGGGGCCGGACCATCCGGCCGTCCCGCGATCAGCGCCGCCACGGCTGTACCGTGGGTGGCGGCGGCGGGGCGGCGGTCGGGGCCGAGGACCGACAGCCGCTCGATTGTGGCACCGGCGAGAGCCGGATGGCCGGGATCGACGGCGGTGTCCACCAGGCCGATCGGCGCGGCGGCTGGGCAGGTGGTGCCGGAGGTCGCCCAGCCCACCATCTCGAAGGCATCGCAGCCCGCTTCATCGCAGGCGAAGGCATTGGGGCGGTAGAGGTGGTTGTCATCCAGCACCGCGCCCGGCAGCAGCCTGCGCAGGCGGTTGCGCGCCCCAGCCGCGCTCTCGCCCGGCCGACCGCGCAGGCGGGCGACGATACCGCCGAGCAACGGCAAATCCGCCCGTGCCTGCACCGAAAAGCCCCGCCCCACCACGCGCTGCAGGTCGGCGGCCAGCGGCACGGACACCACGAATTCAGGCGCGACCCGTGCCGGGGGACGCCGCCGCGGACGGTCGTCGTCATCGTCGTCGTCGTCATCATCGTCGTCATCATCAGCCCAGGCAACCGCTCCGCCCGGCGTGGCATCGCCCAGAGGTGCCGCCAGAGATGGCGCGAGGACCGCCAGGGCGATGGCGCAGGCCGGCAGGCGCAGCCGCCGCAGCAGGGTGGTGAGAAGGGGCATGCTGCAACTCCAGCCGAGGTATCTTCAGGGACCATAACGTGCCGGCCGGAGATTTATGCCAAGGCGGCGGAATGGATCGGCCGGTCCCCACGTTGTAGGGGCAGGACACGGGATGTCGGACAGGGGCGCGTTGGGCGGGATGACAGCGGAACTCGGCCCAGGAATCGTGGCCCTCCTGCCGCGGCTGCGCGCCTTCGCCCGATCCCTTGCCAGGTCGCGGGACGCTGCGGACGACCTCGTTCAGGCGACCTGCGAGCGTGCGCTCCGCGCCTCGGACAGCTTCGCGCCAGGCACGCGGCTGGATGCCTGGCTGTTCCGGATCATGCGCAACCGCTGGATCGACCTGCACCGGGCCGCGCGCCCTCAGCTCTCGCTCGACGATCCGGACCTTGGCCCGGCGCTGGAACTGGAAGCGCCACCCGGCGACGATCCGGAACTGCGGCTGCGGCTCGCCGAGGTGCGGGATGTCATGGGCCGACTGCCGGAGGCCCAGCGCTCCGTCCTTGTGCTCGTCTGCGTCCAGGGCCTGAGCTACCGCGAGGCAGCGGATGTGCTGGAGGTGCCGGTCGGCACGATCATGAGCCGGCTCGCCCGGGCCAGGTCTGCGGTCGGCGCAGCCCTCGGGGCGGAGCAACTGCAGAAGAAGGAGGTCGGTCATGGCTGATGCGCAGCCGTATCCCGATGAGGTCCTGATGGCCTTCGCCGATGGCGAGCTGGACGACGCGACGCGCGAGGCGGTCGCCGAAGCGGCGCGCAGCGATGCGGCGGTCGCCGCGCGCATCGCTGCCTTCCGCGCCTCGGGCGAGGCCGCGCGCGAGGCCTTCGCTGGCATCATATCCGCGCCGGTGCCGCAGCGCTTGGTCGGCGCCGCCACGTGCCCGCCCGCCAGCAACGTCGTGCCGTTCCCCGCCCGGCGGTTCGGCAGAGCGGCGACGCTGGCCATGGCTGCCTCGGTGGCCGGGGTCGCGGTCTTGGGCGGCTACCTGGCCGGGCAACGCAGCGGCGCCCCCGGCTTGCTCGCCACCGGGCCGGAACTCGTTGCGGCGCTCGATACGCAGCCCTCCGGCGCCGCATTAGGCGGTGGGACGCGGGTCACCGGCAGCTATGCCGTGCCGGACGGCGTCTGTCGGAGCTTCGAGCGGTCCGACGAAGGGCTGCGCGGCCTTGCCTGCAAGCGGGGCGCGACCTGGCAGGTAGAAATGGCCGTCGCCGCCTCGGGAGGAATCACTCCCGCTTCCGACCGCGCCGGCGCCGTTCTGGATGCCACACTCGACGCGCTCGGCGCTTCCGCGCCGCTTTCAGCCGAGGAGGAAGCGGCGCTGCGGGGCCGCCAGTGGACGCCCTGACAGCCGCAGGTCGGCGCGTCGCCTGTGCCGATCCACACTTCGATCTGAGCATCGTAATCGTGTTCGGGATGGGCGCGTCAGATGTTCGGTCGCGATGGATTGGGGCCCGACAGGATGCCGCGCGCGAATGGCAGCCAGAGCGCCCGTTCCGTCACGAGCAGCGCGACCAATGCCAGCATCAAGCCTGCCGCGGCTGGGCCTCCGTCGATGGTGCCGAAGGCCGCCGTGAGCAGGAGCAGCAGGATGCGGCGAGCACGAGCAGGATTGCCGGCGTGGCTGTTGGCACCCGGTCCAGCCGCCAGATGATAACTGCCATCAGGATACCGCCAAGCCCATAACGCTCAGGCTGTCATCTGCGCCGAGGGCTCGCAACTGATCCTCGCCACCAGTGTCGTCGCCACCCCTGCAGACACGCCGAGCTTCGCCTTGACCCTCCTTGGCACGGAGGGGGGCATCGGCTTGCCCAGGATTGTCCTGGCCGACACCAGCTTCGCCTCGGGCAAGGCCGTCGCCGCTCTCGAGGCACGGGGATCGAGCCGCTTGTTGCAGTCGGCCATACCCAGCCGCACCGCCCCTACAACTTCCGACCCCCACCGTAGCCCAAGACACCGCGCCCCGTCACCGAACCCTGGCGCCTTGCCATGCTGGCCAAGTTGGAGC
>NZ_JBHMFT010000058.1:0-15980 GCF_051433195.1 Falsiroseomonas sp. E2-1-a20
ATGGTGCGGTTCCTGGACGACGGCCGGATCGAGCTCGGCAACAACACCGTCGAGCGCGCCATCCGGCCGATCTGCCTCCGCCGCAAGAACGCGCTGTTCGCCTCCGGCGACGTTGGCGGGGCAAGATGGGCGGCCGTGGCCTCTCTGGTCGAGACCTGTAAGCTCAACAGCGTCGATCCGCAGCGCTACTTCACCGACGTGCTCAAACGCCTCGTCAACGGATGGCCCAACAGCCGCATCGACAAGCTCATGCCGTGGTGCTGGGCGAACCCCGACAAGGCCTGACCGTCAACCCGGCGCGCCGGGGGCCCCGTCGCTGCGCCTACCATCTATCTGCGTTGGAGCGTCGGCCGGGAGCAGGTGGATGCGCGCCTGCGCGCCATCGCGTGGCAGGTGCCGAAGGACGGGAAGGTCCATGTGCTGTCGGTGACCGACAAACAGTTCGAGACAATGGCGGTGTTCCGCGGCTCGGCCCGCGAGAAGCGGCGTAAGGGCACGCCGGATCAGTTGATGCTGTTCTAATGCAGCCATTTTGGATGACCCGACCTGCCCCTTCTCCTCTGTTGTTTCAGAGGATTGGGGCAGGGCGGAGCCTAGCCGATTGTGGAATGGGGCCAACTGCAACAATGGCGAAATGGTGCGGTCCCAGATTCGACCGGTAGACGGTCGAGATCCGCGACCAGCCGGCGCATCTCGGAGGAACTCTTTCGACGATTTCAATGCGTTAGAGCTTGTCGACTACATCACCCGAGTCCCAAGCTTCGGAGACTTCGGGGCCTCCGGAGAGCGATTTCTGGTGTCGTCGCATTCTCCAGCCCTCAAGCCATTGCGCCAAAACCCCAGGAAACCTGCGGTTCAGGGCGCCATTGGCGCATGGGAAATGTGAGGTTGGAAAACCGACTGGAGCCGGGCCGCGGATCCGGACCCATCCTTGCCTTGAGTTCGCGCCGATTTCCGGATAGATTTCCGGAATGCCAAAACAGCGACCTGTCCCTCCATCGAAATCCCGCCCAGCGTCCAGCGGGGCGCTCGCCGAGCACAGGCAGCGGCTGCGAAGCCGCGGGCTGCAGCGTCTTGAGGTGCAGGTCCGTGGCGAGGACGCCCCGCTGGTTCGTGCGATTGCCGCTGCCCTCACAGACCCCGGGCAGGCTGCTGAAGCGCGCGCGTTGCTGTTGCGCAGATTTGCTCCAGAGCCGGCCAGCAGCCTCAAGGAACTTCTTGCTTCCGCGCCGCTTGACGGGATTGACCTCGATCACCCGCGCGACATGGGGCGCACGGTCGAACTGTGACCTGGCTTGTCGACACGAATATCATCTCTGAAGTCCGGAAAGGGCCGCGCTGCCATCCTGCCGTCGAGGCGTGGTGGTCCAGCGTTGAGGATCGAGACCTCTTCCTCAGCACGCTGACCATTGGCGAGATCAGGAAGGGCGTGGAGGGTGTCCGGGGCCGAGATCCAGACAAGGCGCGTGCGCTCGAAGGATGGTTGCACGCTGTCGTAGCGGCGTTTGGGCCGCGCGTGCTGGGTGTCGACGCTGCCGTTGCGGAAAGCTGGGGACGGATCTCGGCCATCCGCTCCGTGCCCGTCGTTGACGCGCTCTTGGCTGCGACTGCGAGCGTGCACGGCTTGGTGCTGGTGACACGCAACGCTGCCGACGTCGGCGGCCTCGGCGTCCCTATCCTTAACCCCTTCGAGCCACCTGGATCTTAGCAGAAGCCCGGGCGGGGGCGGACATGGTGGCAACCAGCTGTCGATCACTTCGGCAGCGCCCGCGATCCCGGCAGGCACATACTCTCTTCATTGTCATGATCGAGGGCAGCGCATCAACGTACCCTCCCAGGAACTTCCCGCTACGGGATCAATGCGATCGGCCTGAGCCAATGCCCAAGCCGACCAATCTGCCGGTACCGCCGCTTCTGACCCGTCCGATCTGGCTGCCACCCTTTGCTGCACCGTCGCAAGGTATCGACGAATAGGCTCTGCTTGTTCCAAAGCATCAGCGCCGTCGAGCAGCACTTGGATCCGCTCCCTGGCGTTGGCTTCTCGACGAGCGATGCGTTCCCGCGCTGCGCGCTCTGCTGCCACGCGTGCGTCGCGAATACGGGCAGCGCGAGCCTCTATTTGATATTGATACTGCCGGATCGTCGCGTCACGCGCGTCCTCCTCAGCCCTCAGGAAGATGCTCCGGACTATATCGCTGAGCTGGCTTTCGAGTGGCGTCTTGTCATCACGCCAAGTTCGGATCGGTGGATCGCGATCGTGGCTATGGGTGACGATGTCAAAGCGTGGGTGGTCGCCCCCCTGACTTGAATGGCCGCGGCCACGGAAGAAGGGATCGCCGAACTGCTGCCCCTCGACCGCGAATAAGATGTGGAGCTATTGGCCTGCGACGCTGGTTCCAAATTTCTCACAGGCATGCGTGATACCGCTCACTTTGCCTCCGAGCCTCTCAACGGCGAGGAAGAATGCCGACAGGATACGGAGCCTTCGCTGCTGGATGGGTCGGCCAAATTTCGGGCCGTAATGGTCGCAGGAATGTAATCGTTGTCTGGATCCCATGGCGATGATGGCTTGAAGGTGTGGCGAAGCCTGGTTCAGCGCGTCGTTTGGAGGTGGCGCCAGTAGTCGCGGATGCCGCAGACGGCTTCGAGGACGTGGTGGTAGGCGCGGCCCTCGTGGTCGCGAACTTCCTGCGGCCGTCCAGCAATCAGCTTCTCGACCTCCTCGGCTTCCGAGCAGGCGATGATCGGCAGCATGAGGCCAACATGGTCGTTGCGCTCGAACATGGGGCGCCAGGCGACCGGCCAGCGCTTGACCGCGAACATGAAGCTGGCGGCCCAGGGCCGGGCGAGGACGGTGCCGTCGTCGGTGCGCATGTAGATCGGGCTCCAGCGCCGGCCTTGGTCGATGTGAAGGGCGCGATGGACGGCGTTGCGGTGATCCAGCACGGCCTCGGCGGCGGCGAGGCCCATGGGCGTGGTCGGCAGGCTTGGCCCGAAGATCATGCGGAGCCAGGCCTCGGTGGCGATGCGCTCGGGGCCGACGATGAGGGCGGCGCAGAAGCCGCTGATTGCGGAGACGGTCCAGTTGCGCCGCGCGATGTCGGGCTGGTCGGCGCGGGCCGGGGCGGGGAGCTGGTGCACGCCCTCCTCGCATCGCCGGCAGGCATAGCGCGGGCGGAGGGTGACGCGGACGCGCAGCTGCGCCGGCACCACGTCGAGCCGTTCCGACCGGTCCTCGCCGATGCGGCGCATGGCGATGCCGCAGCAGGGGCAGCCATGGTCGGGGAGATCGAGCACCTCCTCGATCCGCTCGAGATGTGCCGGCAGCGCGCCGCGGTTTCGGCGGCGCCGGCCGGCATCCTGGCGATCGCGGGGCTTGGCCGGCGTGTCGTTCGCGGGCTCGGGCAGCACCGGCATGTGGCCGAGTTCCAGGGCGAGTTGACCAACCTCGACGCGTTCGCTGCTCTGCCCGAAGCGGGCCCGCTGGAAGCCCTTGATGATCTGCTCAAGAGCCGCGATCCGGACCTCCGCCGCCTGCAACGCGGCGCCAGCAAGGCGGTCTCGTCGGGCTGGTCAGGGCTTTGCGGGATGTCGTCCGGCACAAGGGAATCGTCACCGATGCGCCCGCGTCGCGGCAAGCGGAAAACGACATCCGCGCAGCGATTAGGTGGCGCTCGGCCGCCAGGTCCGCTGCGGGTTTCGCCAGTCGATTCCTTCGAGCAGCATCGAGGCCTGGGCAGCTGACAGAGCGACGCTGCCGGTGCTCGTCACCGGCCAGGGGAAGTGGCCTTGCTCAAGCCGTTTCGCGAACAGGCACAGCCCCTGGCCATCGTGCCAGAGACACTTCACCAGCCGGCCGCGACGGCCGCGAAAAAGCCAGACCGCGCCGACAAAGGGATCCGCGCCGAAGGCCTGCTGCACCAATGCCGCCAGCCCATCCATGCCGTGTCGCATATCGGTGTGGCCGCAGGCCAGGAAAATGCGCGTCCCCGGCGCCGGGCCGATCTGTCCGGCGTCAGCACCCCTGGGACAGATGAGCGGAGTTGAGGAACGGAGGATCTCTGGCTCATCGTAACCGCCAGAAGAGTGAAGATAAGCCAGAAATCCTCCGTCCCCGCCCCGGCCAAGTCGCCGGCCGAGAAGGTGGTGCGCGACATCCGTCGCGCCACCCGCAAGCACCACTCGGCCGAGGACAAGATCCGCATCGTCCTTGAAGGCCTGCGCGGCGAGGAGAGTATTGCCGCCCTGTGCCGCCGCGAGGCCATCGCCGAGAGCCTGTACTACGCCTGGTCGAAGGAATTCCTGGAAGCCGGGAAGCGCTGCTTGGCGGGCGATACCGCCCGCGCCGCCACGACCGACGAGGTTAAGGACCTGCGCCAGGAGGCCCGCACGCTGAAAGAGATTGTCGCCGAACAGGCGCTCGAGCTGCGCTTGCTGAAAAAAAAGCATGATCGCGGCTGGGGATGACCGCACATGAGGTACCCGGCCCACGAGAAGCTCGAAATCCTACGCCTCGTCGAGCAGTCTCACCTGCCGGCACAGCTTACGCTGCGCCAATTGGGCGTGCCGCCGGCGACGTTCTACCGCTGGTACGACCGCTACCAGGGCAGTGGCCCGGAAGCCCTGGCCGACCGGCCTTCGCGGCCGGATCGCGTGTGGAATCGCATCCCGGACCAGACACGCGACAAATCATCGACCTGGCGCTGGCCAAGCCGGAATTGTCATCACGCGAACTCGCCGTGCGCTTCACCGAGCAGCAGCGCTACTTCGTCTCCGAAGCCTCGGTCTATCGCCTGCGCAAGGCGCACGGCCTGATCACCAGCCTGGCGTTCGTCGTGGTCAAGGCGGCCGAGGAGTTCCACACCAAGACCACCGCGCCCAACCAGCTGTGGCAGACCGACTTCACCTACCTCGAGCTCATCGGCTGGGGCTGGTTCTACCTCTCCACCGTGCTCGACGACTTCTCGCGCTACGTCATCGCCTGGAAGCTCTGCACCGGCATGGCCGCCAGCGACGTCACCGCGACGCCGGAGATGGCGCTCACCGCCTCAGGCTGCACCCAGGCCCGCGTGCGGCACCGACCGCGCCTGCTGTCCGACAACGGGCCCTGCTACATCGCGGGTGATCTTGCCGAATGGCTCGCCAGCAATGCCATGAGCCATGTCCGTGGCGCGCCCTGCCATCCGCAAACCCAGGGCAAGATCGAGCGCTGGCACCAAACCCTGGAGAACCGCATCCTGCTGGAGAACTACTACCTGCCGGGCGCCCTCGAGACGCAGGTCGAGGCCCTCGTCAAACACTACAACCATCAGCGCTACCACGAGAGCCTGCGCAATCTCACCCCGGCCGATGTCTACTTCGGCCGCGGCCAGACCATCCTGCTCGACCGTGAGCGCATCAAGCGGCAAGCCATCCAACAACGCCGCTTGATCCACCAGCAACACGCCGCCTAACCTCAAAACCCGATGCGCCAGAACCTCCGCTAGTGGAGCGCCCCCCATTTCGACCGGACACCTGGCGTAGCCCGGAGGGCCTAGGTTCAAGCCTAGGCGCACGCCTATGTCGAAGCCCATCGAACGCGTTGAAATCATCACCGGCCGCGAGCGTCGGCGGCGCTATTCTGCCGATGAGAAGGTCCGGCTGGTCGAGGAGACGACCTGGCCCGGCATGACGGTCTCCGCCGTCGCCCGGCGCCACGGCGTCTCCCCCAGCCTCCTGTTCGGATGGAGGCGGTGCATGGCCGAAGGAGGTCTTGAGGCGGTCCGGGCGGACGACGATGTCGTCGCCGCCAGTCGCGTCCGCGAGCTGGAGGCCAAGGTCCGCGAGCTAGAACGCCTGCTCGGCCGCAAGACTATGGAGACCGAGATCCTCCGCGAGGCCCTGGAGTACGCACGCCCAAAAAAACTCGCATTGCGCTTGCCGTCGCCGCCACCGGGCGGTTCCCGGTGAAGGCCGTGGCCGACACCCTCGGCGTGGCCCGCTCCAACCTCGCAGATCAGCTCCAGCACCCCGAGCGGCCTCGCCGCGGCCCCTACCGCCGCGAGGGCGACGACGAGCTGCTGGTGACCATCCGCGCCGTCACAGACCCTCGGCCGACCTACGGCTACCGCCGCATCACGGCCCTGCTGAACCGGGCCAGGCGGCGCTCAGGCGAGCCGCCGGTTAACCGAAAGCGCGTCCTGCGCCTCATGCGCCTCGCCGGCCTCACCCTGCAGCCCTGCACGGCGCGCCGCATCGGCCGCACCCATGAGGGCACGGTCGTGGCGCCAGCCTTCAACCAGCGCTGGGCGTCGGACGGGCTCAGCATCGGCTGCTGGAATGGCGAGACCGTGCACGTCGCGTTTGCCATAGACACCCACGACCGCGAGGTCATCTCCTGGGCCGCCACCACGGGAGGCGGCATCTCCGGCGAGATGGTGCGCGACATGATGCTCGATTGCGTCGAGCGCCGGTTCGGCAGCATCCGCGCCCCGCATCCCGTCCAGTGGCTGGCGGACAACGGATCGCCCTACACCGCGGGAGAGACCATCGATTTCGCCACGGCGCTCGGGCTGGTGGCGTGTTTCACGCCAGTCCGCAGCCCCGAGAGCAACGGGGTCTGCGAGGCATTCGTGAAGACCCTGAAGCGCGACTACGTCCGCGTGAACCCGTGCCCCGATGCCCTCTCCGTGCTCCGCCAGCTCCCCGTCTGGTTCGACGACTACAATGAGGTTCACCCCCACAGCGGCTTGCGCATGCGCTCGCCCCGTGAGTTCATCGCAATGCAGTCAGCCACCCAAGCCGAGTGTCCGGTTTGATGGGGTGCACTCCAGCTAGCCAACCGCGTCCGATGTCTCAAAGCATTCGACGACGGACATTTGGGCTGGCCGTTCTAGGTTCAAGGAAGAGTTAAGGGAGGGTCATCGTGCAACGCATCCTCTGCGCAACACGCGCGGCCGTTTCGAAGGTGGCCCCCAAGCTAATCATCGCACTCAGCGTGGGCCTAGCCGCACCGCAGGCTTCGGCCACCGATCAGCAGGTCGCGTTGGGCGAAGCGGCCTATGCTGAGGACTGCGCTTCCTGCCACCGCACTCCGGCGCGCTTCATGCGGCGCTACCTGGACATGCCGCTGCCGGAGCGCGCCGCGACACTCGACCGCTTCCTGCCGGACCACTATGTTCCGGATGCTGAGCGGCGGGCCGCCATCATCGCCTGGCTGATGACCTACCGGTCACGCTGAGCTAAGGGTCATAGCCCGCGCAGCGCGAAGACCAGGACACCGAGGGCCACCAGCACCAGCAGCCCTCGGATACGCCGGCGGAGTCGCCGCTCGGCTGCGGGCAAAGGCTCACGCATAGTCGAACAGTTCATAGACGAGGCGGGCGGAAGGCACGCCCAACGCCTCAAGGTCGCGCATCACGGACATGGTCATCGGCTCCGGGCCACAGATCATCACGGTGACGTCCTCCGCCGGCATGCCGCGCAGCAGTTCAGCCAACACCTCGCGGTCGGGACGGCCCTGCGCGACTCCCTCGGACGCGGCTTCCTCGGCCAGGAAGCGGCTGTGCCAGCCCCGCCGCTCCGCGATCGCCACCACCTCCGCACGGCAGACCAGGCGGTCTGACGTGCGCGCGCAATGCAGCAGCGCCACGGGGCGGGGATCATCCGTGGCGTCCAAGGCACGTACCAGCGACAGTATGGGCGCGATGCCAGCCCCGCCGGCGAGCAGCAGCAGCGGCCCAGGGCCGGCGCGCTCCAGCGTGAAGACCCCATGCGGCCCGTCGAGCCACACCGGGAGGCCGGTTGGCAGGGTACCGAGCGTGCGCGTGCGGTCGCCTGCCTCGCGAATCACGAAGTGCAGGTCGGACGCACCCGGCGCCGACGTGACCGAGAAGGGGTTGTCGTCCCAGGGGGGCGGCGCGACCGAAGGCGAGCCAGAAGAACTGGCCCGCAGCGAAGCGTGGCGGCGTGGGCCCCGTCACCGTGACGTCCCAGTAGCCCGGGCCGACCGGCGTCACGGCACCAATCCGCCATCCCGCGCGCGCCGCGCGCCAGGGCTTCCAGCCCCATGCCCAGGCCAGCAGAAGCGCCGCGCCGACAAGCCCCGCCCACCACAGCGCGCCGAGCGGGGGGAAGCTGGAATAGAGTCCGACCTCCAGCGCGTGCCACACACCGGCCCCGGCCGCGCCCAGCGCGCCCAACCCGTGCAGCAGCCGCCAATGCTGATAGGGGACGACTCGCCGGCCAAGCGCGAGCAACACGGTCGCGACCAGGGCGATCCAGGCGATCTTGCCCGTGGTCATGCGGGGGCTCGTGAACATCGCGTGCAACCGTGCAAGGCCGCGCGCCGGATCATCCAGCAGCAATGGCAGCACGAAAAGCACTGGATGCAGCAGCACCATGACGAGGACCAGGATCGCGGCGGCGCGATGAAAGCGCATGGTGACATCAATGCCACTGCGGCCGGAGACGAGGTTCCAGCGGCCAGAATGAGCAAATTGTAGCAGCAGCAGCGACAGGCCGACCAGGCCGAGCGCGATCCCCGCCTCCTCGTGCCAGCCACCGGGCTCCTCCGCCGCGGCGAGCGCCAGCAAAAGCGGCAGCCAAGCCAGCAGGACGAAGCCCAGCAACGCCGCGGCAACCGATAGCTTTCGACCCGTCTCGATCGGCGGTGTTGGTCTGGAGCCGTGGTGGGGCATCTTTACTTCCCAACAGTCGCGCTTCAGGCGCAGCGTATCCACCGTCTGGACATTCGGCGAAAGGCTGCGCCGTGTCAGGCGCGGACCGCGGCGACACCGTTGCTTGGTCCGCAGCGCGTCACGCCTCACAGTTCGGCAGCGTGACGCTATGGCCAGGCGCTATGCCACCGCGCTGCGGCCGGCAATCCGTCCCATGACCAGGCACAGGGTGAGCGCACCGCCGCCGATGTAATCCTCGAAGAAGGCGCCGCCCGCGCCCTCGCCGGCGGCGAACAGCCCCGGGATAACACGGCCATCCGGCTCCAGAACGCGCGCCGAAGAGTCGGTCATGACGCCGCCAAAAGTCAGCGTGATGCCGGGAACCAGCGGGTGCAGCGCGAAGAAGGGCGCCTGCTCCAGCTTGCGGGCCAGCGTCCGCTTGGGTGGTGTGGCCCCCGGCGCGGCGCCGTCCTGCACCGCGGCGTTGAAGGCGGCGATGGTGCGGGCCGTCGCCTCCGGCGGCAAGCCGACCTTGGCGGCCAGCGCCTCAATCGTGTCGGCCTGGTGCACGTCGAGGCCGAGGCGGCGGAAGTTCCCGACCACGCCCGCCACCGCCTCGATTTCGGCGATCCGTTGGTCGAACACCAAAGTGGTCAGCCCCTGCGGCTGTGTCAGCACCGCCTTGCCGAGCGCGACATAGCCGCGTGACTCATCGACGAAGCGCTCCCCCGCGCGGTTGATGCTGAGCGCGTAGGGGATGGCGAAGGCAGGCTGTCCCGCGGCGGTCGAATCCGGGTCCACCGCCGCGATGTGCAGCGCCATCATCCCGCCCATGCCGCGCAGGCCCGCACCTGCGGCCTCGGCCATTCGGTGGCCGTCGCCGGTGGCGCCGCGGTAGCCGCGCACCATCAGCGCGCCGGCATTCGGATCGGCGAAGGCCTCGAGCATGGCGGTATTTGCCGCGTAGCCGCCGGCGGCGACCACGACCGTCCGGCCAAGGTAATCCACCAGGCCCTCCGACCCAGCCGCGCGTACGCCGCCGATATGGCCCCGGCTGTCCATCACGAATTCGCGTGCCTTCACGCCAAGGACGAAGCGCCCGCCGCGCGCCTCGATGCGCAGGCGCATGGCCTGGAACAGCACGGGCATGCCGCGCCAGGCACCCGGCCCGACGGTCCGCACGGCCACGCGGAACGGCGCGCTCTCACCCTCCGGCCCGAAGGATACGCCGTTGCGCTCGAGCCAGGCGACGTTGTCGCGAACATGGTTGGCCATCAGCGTGAAGATCTCGGCGTTGCCGCGCCCCTTTCCGATGCGCTCGTATTCGCGGGCGAAGTCCTGCCGCGCCGCCGCGGAATCGCCCAGCGGCAGCGCAAAGATGCCGGCGGCCAGGATCGAGTTGCCGCCGAGACGTGCCGCCTTGTCCAGCACGATCACGGATGCGCCACGTTCGGCTGCCTCCAGCGCGGCCGCGCAGCCAGCCATGCCGCCGCCGATCACGATCACATCCGCGCGCTGCTGCGCCTGTGGCGCGGGTAGGGTGGCCGCCTGTGCGCCGCCGAACGCCGCCATTCCAGCGCCGAGCCCGATGCTCGCCGCCGACAGCAAGCCGCGGCGATTCGGGTTGTGCGATGTTCCATCTGTCATTTGGCTCTCCCTATTTGATGCGTTTGCGTCCCTTGCGGGGGGTCCCCGGCGCGAACGCCTCAAACCGGCAGTGAAATCCGCACCCGACAAAGGCTGGGCTCCGGCCCGCGGCGCGCGCCACATTGGTGCGGTCCGAGGTGCGAGGATGCACCCGGGCATGGCGCCGCGTATGAATTGGACGATAGGGGAGTTCGGCGGCGAGTTGCCTTGACTTGGATCAATCTGGTCAGAGCTGGTAACGGAGGGAACCGGTCGGCCCTTCATCACCCGACATTCGACGGAGCTTCGCGCCGCGGGCGATGGATGCCGGTGCGGTCCAGACGCATTGGGAGAACCATGCGCCCTGCATGCGGTTCGCCATGCCGCTTGATGCGCATCAATGCAGCACGCCGCGATGTCGGGCGTTAATCCGTCTTGCCAAAGAAATCCGCCTAAGAAAATGGAGGACCAGATGCCCCAGATCGATGGCCAGCACGAAAGCCAGCTCCGCGAAATCGCCTACTTCCTGTGGATCGACGAAGGATGCCCGGAAGGGCGCGCCGAAGATCACTGGATGCTCGCCTGCGGCATGCTGAGCGTGCGGGCAGCGTCCGCGCCAGAGGAGGAGGCCAAGACGCCCCCCCCGGTGGGCAAGGCCTCCCCAAACACGTCGGCCACGGTCGAGGCCCCGACCAAGTCTTGAATGCGGCCCGCCCCGACCCGCAGGGCCGGAACGCGCGTGACCACCAAGCTCGCCCTTGGACCGACCAGGGGCGGCCGACGCCGCCAGCAGAGTCTCGCATCTCCAGTCTGCAACGTGGCCTGCGCTTGGGACTGATCGAGCGGCTCGGCCTTGGGTGCAGCAGCCACACTCATGTCGTGACGACGGTCCGGCCTGCCGCCGCCAAAACCCGGTACAAGCGACTTGCGCAGATCGGAGATCCTGGAGGAACACCCCATGTCGGACGTCGACATCGTTTGGTTTGGTGAACTTGGGCTCAAGGATGTACCGAGTGTGGGCGGCAAGAACGCCTCGCTTGGCGAGATGGCTCGCAGCCTGGCAAAGCAGGGTGTCAGCGTGCCGGATGGCTTCGCGACCACCGCCAGCGCCTACCGGGACTATGTCGCCGCCAACGGGATCGAGGCGCCGCTGCGCACGCGTCTCGCCGCCCTCGCAGCCGGGCAGGAGACGCTGCAGGAGGCGGGCGAGGCGATCCGCGCCATGTTCCTGGCGGGGCAGTTCCCGCCGGCCATCGCAGAGGCCATACGCACCGCCTATCGCGAGCTTGGCCGCCGCCGCGGCGGTGCGGCGGCGCCCGCCGTCGCCGTCCGCAGCAGCGCCACCGCCGAGGATCTGCCGCAGGCCAGCTTCGCCGGTCAGCAGGAGAGCTTTCTCAACGTGCGCGGCGAGCAGGAGCTGCTCGACACCTGCCGCCGCTGCTACGCCTCGCTCTTCACCGACCGCGCCATCAGCTACCGCCAGGCGCAGGGCTTCGACCACCTCGATGTCGCGCTGTCGATCGGCGTGCAGACGATGGTACGCTCGGACCTGGCGGGCTCGGGCGTGATGTTTTCCATCGATACCGAAACCGGCTTCCCCGGCGCCGTGGTCATCAGCGCCGCTTGGGGGTTGGGCGAGACGGTGGTGCAGGGCACGGTGGAGACTGACAAGTACCTCGTGTTCAAGCAGCTGCTCGATGAGCCCCGCTTCACGCCGATCCTGGAAAAGTCGCGCGGCGCGAAGGATCAAAAGATGATCTACGCTTCCGGCGGCAGCGCGCGCACCGCGATGGTGGAAACCACGCGGCGCGAGCGCGAGGGCTTGGTGCTGGACGATGCCGAGATCCTGCAACTGGCCCGCTGGGCCGTGGCCATCGAGCGGCACTACGGCCGGCCGATGGACATGGAATGGGCCAAGGATGGCGAGACCCAAGCGTTGCACATCGTGCAGGCGCGACCGGAGACCGTTCAGGCGCAACGCGCGGCATCGAGCGGCCTGCGCACCTGGCGGCTCAAGGATCGCCGGGCGCGGCCACTGCTCAACGGGGCCGCCGTCGGCGACGCGATCGCGACGGGCAATGTCTGCCTGATCCGCGGCCCGCGGGACATCGCGCAGTTCCGCGACGGCGCCATCCTGGTGACGGAGGCAACCGATCCCGACTGGGTGCCCATCATGAAGCGCGCCGCGGGCATCGTCACCGACCAGGGCGGCCCGACCAGCCATGCCGCGATCGTCAGCCGCGAATTGGGCCTGCCCGCCGTGGTGGGCACCCGCGTTGCGACGGCGACGCTGCGTGATGGCCAGGCGGTGACGCTGTCCTGCGCGGAGGGCGACCAGGGCCATGTCTATGCGGGAACGCTCGAATTCTCCGTAGCGGACATCGACCTGGCGGGGCTGCCCCAGACCCGCACGAAGATGATGTTGAACCTGGCCAACCCCGCCGCGGCGCTGCGCTGGTGGCGGCTGCCCTCCGCGGGCGTGGGGCTGGCGCGGATGGAGTTCATCATCAACGCCCATATCCGCATCCACCCCATGGCGCTCGTTCATTTCGACCGCGTGGCGGAGCCCGCTGCGCGGCAGGAGATCGAGACGCTGACGCGCGGCTTTGCCGACAAGACGGAGTTCTTCGTGGACAGGCTTGCGCGCGGCATTGCCAAGCTCGCGGCGCCCTTCCACCCGAACCCCGTCATTGTCCGGCTGAGCGACTTCAAGAGCAACGAATACGCGCATCTCATCGGCGGCACCGTCTTCGAGCCGGTGGAGGAAAACCCGATGCTCGGGCTGCGCGGGGCGTCGCGCTATTACAGTGAGCGTTACCGCGAAGCCTTCGCCCTGGAATGCCGCGCCCTCGTGCGTGTCCGGGAGGAGATCGGTCTGGACAATGTGGTCGTCATGGTGCCGTTCTGCCGCACCCCCGCCGAGGCCGACCAGGTGCTGGCGGAGATGGCGCGGCACGGGCTGGAACGCGGCCACGACGGGCTACTTGTGTATGTCATGTGCGAAATCCCCTCCAACGTGATCCTGGCGGAGGAGTTCGCGGCGCGTTTCGATGGCTTCTCCATCGGCTCCAACGACCTCACGCAGTTGGTGCTCGGTGTGGACCGGGATTCCGCGGAACTGCGCGGCCTGTTCGATGAGCGCGATGCTGCAGTGACACGGATGATCGCCGATGTCATCGCGCGCGCCCATGCCTGCGGCGTGACCGTCGGCATCTGCGGGGAGGCGCCGAGCAACCATCCCGAATTCGCCGCCTTCCTCGTGGAGCACGGCATTGATTCGATCTCGGTCAACCCGGACAGCTTTGCCGCGACGGTGCCGCGGGTCGCGGCTGCCGAGACGAGGCCCGACGCGCAAGGAGGAGGAAGGGCATGACGACGCAGACCGTGCTGGCTGAGGTCGCGGCCGAGCGGACGCGACAAGACGCGCAGTGGGGCGGGGCGGGGCGCGACGACGCCCTTGCGCTTCCCGGCTTCGTGCAACTAATCGGGGACTATGCCGGATGGGCGCGGGTGAAGGCGCGCGAGGGCTCCATGGTCGAGGCGCGGCAGCGAATGGTGCAGGTGGCAGCGCTGGCGGTGGCGGCTTTGGAGAGCATGGACCGGCAGGCGACCGGCAGCGCGCCCGAGGCTGGAAGGGGCGAGAGCCTCCGGTGGGAGTGATCTAAGGGCGTATACGCTATGGGTGATCTGCCGGATAGACCAGTGAGGTCACCGACCGACACCGCCTGCGCTGCGCTGCTCTGGAGCCCACCAGGCCGGCCGCCTTAGGGCCGGCCGCATACCTGCCCCGACAGGCCGGGAGGTATGGCGGAGGGAAAGCGCTTTTGGCCGGCGCGCCCCTTCCCTGTATCGGTGGTCCTAAGACCTGGCCGTCACGGCAACCGGTGTTATTCGACCACACGGCTGCATCGAGTTCGATGAATCGCGTGGACGACACCAGCGACGCTGTTGGCAGGTCGCCCGCCCGCGCCCCGTTCACCGTGACGTCGAGCAGCGCGGTCGCCCCCGGCGCCAGGCTCGGCAGATCCCAGGAGACCTCAGCGGCAAACTCCCGCCGCCCCGAGCCGAACCGCGCCGCCGTCTGCAACGGCGTGCCGTTCAGCACCGCAGGTGCCGCCTCCGGCAGCCCGTAGAGCCGGAGCGATTGCAGGTCGATCGGCCCGTCGAAGCCGATCACCGCCACCTCCGCATAGGTCACGGACGCGCCGACGCGGATGGTCTGCCGCCGATTGAAGTTCGCATCATCCATCGGCGCGCTGGCGTTCCAGCCCTTCGCCGGCCCGTTCCACTGCATGGTGGTGATGGAGGCCAGCACGTCGCCCGCAATGTCCTCGCGGACATTCCCCGCCCCATCGAACACGCGCACGAACAACCGCCCTCCCGAGGCGCCGCTCGTCAGCCAATGCGCCAGCGCGAATTTCTTTGCCTGGGAGGTGTCGAGCATCCACCCCAGCCCGCGGTTCGCCGCCAGCGTCACGGCGCGGTCGGTCGGGGTCATGTCCGTCTGCCCGTTGAAGCAGGAATGCGCCATGAAGGTCGCGGTGGTGGTGGAGGTGGCGATGGTGATCAGTCCTTCCACGCCGTCCTCGGTCGCCGACTGCCGGAACGCCGCCGCGCGGGTGTTCGGCACGCCGGCCAGGAAGCGCTGGAACCGCGACGCCGGCGCCCGGTGCCGACTGATCACCGCATTGCGGCAGCGATTGGCCGTCGCCGTATAGACGATGCCGACCAGGTAGGTGTTGGTCCAGGCGACATCGTACTCGCAGTCCTGCGCCCCGGCGGTGTGCCGTGCCGCCAGGGGCGAGCACGGTGATGCCGATATCGGCCTTGGAGGACCAGTCCGACTGAGTGGCGCGGATGACGTTCAGCCTGGTGTAGAGCTTCTCCGCATTCCGGCGGGTGGCGCCATCGCCGAGCACCAGTACGGAGGTGGGCGCCGTGCCGGTGTAGCGGATGGTGCCCTGCATGATCAGGCCGCGCGCCCCGCCTGGCAGCGTCACGGTGCCGGAGACGTTCCAGATCCCGGGTGGGATCATCGCGAATTTCTGGCCTGCGCCCGCGCGATCGAAGGCCGCCTGGATGGCGGTGCGATCATCGGCCACGCCGTCGCCGAGCCCACCGAAGTCGTTGGGCAGCACGGCCTCGCGGTCGCGCAGGTACTTCGCAAAGTCGCTCTTGTTGAGGTTGGCGTTGAGGACCAGCAGGTCGTCAATGCGTGCCGGCATTTTTCCCGAATCTCCGATCAGAGTGCGGTGGCGGTGATCGGGCCGGCTAAGGCCGAGACGTTCCTGAGCCCGCCCCCTTGATGCCCGGACACGGTCTCGCACTTCCGTAAGGGGTAGGCGTATGTCTGTGTCTATGACTGACAGTTCGCCCAAGGGGGAGGTCATCACCTCCGTCCAGCGCCGTCGGAGATGGTCGGCGGCCGGGAAGATGCGCATGGTCGAGCAGACTTACGCGCCGGGTGTCTCGGTGAGTTCGGTGGCCCGCCAGCACGGGGTGAACCCGAACCAGCTCTTCTCCTGGCGTCGCCTGGCGGCCGAGGGCGCCTACACCGCGGCGGCGGCTGGCGAGGAGGTGGTTCCCGCCTCTGAGCATCGGGCGCTGCAGCGACAGATCCATGAACTGCATCGGCTGTTGGGCAAAAAGACGCTGGAGGCGGAGATCCTCAAGGAGGCCCTGCAGCAGGTCGGCCCA
>NZ_JBHMFT010000059.1:0-14587 GCF_051433195.1 Falsiroseomonas sp. E2-1-a20
TGCCTTGGGTTGCGCCTCGAAGAAGCGGAGCACCTCGCTGCGACTGAGCTTCCTGCGAAGCACGACCTGGCCGGCGTCATCGACCGCATGGACCTGGAAGAAGTTCTTGGCAATGTCGAGACCGATGGTGGTCGGGGCGGCCTTTGCGCTAATCTTCATGGCGGACGGCTCCTTTCGCTCGATGCCTTCAACAGCTCCGAGCTTGGCACACAGATGCCGCTCAGGGGCCGTCCACCCCATCAGAGAAGGCTCTGAAAGTGACGCCGTTCATCGGGTGGTCGATGACCAGCGGAGCGACGATGCCGTCCAGGCGCAGGCCCGCGACCAGCGTCGAGGTTTTCCAGTGTCCGTGCGGCACGGCGGCCACGAGGCGCTTGCCGCGTGGGCTGCGCCCCTGTCGCCGGGCCATGTTCGTGCTGAAGCCGCTCTCGTCGAGGAAGACCAAGTGAGCGGGGTTCAGCCCGGGTTGGGCGGCACGCCATTCGGCCCTGGCAGCGGCCACGTCCGCGCGCTCCTGTTCGGCCGCGTGCTGCGACTTTTTTTGAGTGTCCAGCCCAGGCGGTCCAGGCCCTTCCACAAGGCGCCCACGCTGATGCCAACGCCGCGCGTCTCGAACAGCCAGCGCCGCAACTCGCCCAGCGTGGCGTCGGGCTTGGTGCGCAGATGTGCCAGGAGCGCCGCCTCATGGCCGAACAGCACTACTTTGCGCTGCGCGCCGCCTCGCGCTGCGGGTGCGGTCGCCCCGGTCGAGGCGCGTCGCTCCAGCGCCTTGTAGATGTAGGAGACACTCACCCGGAACAGCGGCGCGGCCTCGCGCACCCGTAGCCCGCCATCAACCGCCGCCAGCACGCGCTCGCGCAAATCCTGCGAATACGCCTGCCCAGATCGCCACGTCATCCTCGCCTCCGGTTCCAACAGAGGCCGATGATTCACATATCAGGCCGTGCCGGAATCCCCATTCGCGATTCCGGTCGAAGTGAAACGGCTCTAGCAAACTGGCTCGGCTGTCTCAAAGCATTCGACGACGGACAACTCCACCCATTGAGCCGATATATATTGATAACAAACAAGAAAGAGGCGCATGACTGGGTCAGTAGCCAGTTTCCAACGTTGACCCTGTGAATCGGCGTGGCCCTTGGCGCGAAAGTTGACAGATCCCTCGCTTTCCGTCGCCAAGGTGGCGCGGAGGAACTCAAAACTCCCCTTTGATGAAGTTAACCGGCCCCAGGTCCACCTCGTGGGTACGCACGTACTCCTGGATGTCATCCCAGAACGCTGAAGCGGCGGCAGCGTGCAGATCCACCATGACGATCTGAAAGACGATGCTGCCGGTAAGGCCGGCCGTCGCTTGGGCCGCATGAGGTGCAAGGGCACCGGCCGCCTTCCCCCCCAGCCCCAATCCAACCTTGCTCGCCGCGTCAGGAATGTTGTTAATCGGAGTTTGAGGTGTGGACGGCACCGTCATGTCCGGCTTCATCGCCTTTTCTAGGGACTGCTGAGGCGTCTCGCCAGCGGGTGGCTTCACGCCGCTCAGAGCACCGAGGGCTGCTCCGACCGCGGCACCAATGATCGCACCAACGAGAACCTTCTCCATCACGTCCTTGAAGCCATTATTCTTGCCTCCCGCGAAGCCCGCGGCAAATCCCATTGCGGCACCGTTGATGGCACCGCTGACGCCACCTGCCACCGCTCCTGCCGCTACGCCTCCTTGAGCAAGCCCAAGCCCGCCAGCCACGGCCACGCCGGCAAAAGCCGCACCAAAAGCAGCCCAGCCTCCTACCGCCCCGCCGACCAGCGCCCCCAGCACAATGTCGCCGGCATCGCCTCCTGCGCGCGCCGCGGCAATTCCGCCGATCACACCGCCAGCCGCAATCCCGATCGCTGTCGCAGCAAAGACCGCCCCCCAAGTAACGGAAAGGCCTCCGACCGTGAGCGCAATGGCACCTGGCCCAGCAGCACCAAAGGTCAGGACCGTGACAATGACCGCCAGTGCGATGATGGCGACCGTCGCCACGATGGCCGCAAAGATCTTCCAGAAGGATCGCCCACTCGGATCAACATAGCTGGTCGGGTTGCAGCGGCAATACGCGTAGAAGTTCCAGGCAAGCGGATCGTCGGCGTCGCCGACCAGAGAGTCGGGCGACAGGAACCGACCGATTCGCGGGGAGTACCAGCGCGCGCCCATCAGAACCAAGCCGGGCCCAATGGCCTGTCCTGTGGCAAAGCCTTGCGGCGCGGCCGCAAAGCCGGTCCGTCCGAGTTCCTGCCCATAGGGTCCGTAGTGGACCGACAACTGTACCGCCCCAATGGCGTCCGTCACCAGGACAAGGGATCCCAGGTGGTCCACATGATGCCAGGTTCTGACCCCAGCACGCTCGCGCGCCACGATGCGCACGCCATCGGTGAACTGCAGGACCAGCACGCCCCCTTCGACACGCACTAGCTTGTCCGGGCTCCAGGTCTCTGCGGTGCCGCCGCCTGCGGCGATGCTGCGGCGGCGGACCAGGTTGCCCATGTGGCTGTAGGTGAACTCCTCCCGCCCGCCAGCGGTGAGATCAATGCTGCGCAAGCGGCCTTCGGCGTCCACGTTGTGGGTACCCCACGGGGCAGTGGCTACATGGCCGTGATGGTCGTAGGTAAAGGCATCGGTCCCGGCGCTTCGCAGGCATGTCGTGGGCACGCCGCCTCCGCCATAGGTGTAAGTACCGATGTCGGAGGCTGACAGCATGTTGCCAGCGGGGTCATAGGCGTACTGCCAGTCGCCAGCCGTCCCGGTGGCTCGTGTCAGCCGGTACAGGTCATCGTACTGATATTGCCAGGCCAGGGCCGGATCGGCACTCTCAAGCGCGACCACATTGCCAACCCAGTCGTGCTTGTAACCCACCGATCGAAGGGTTCCGGATGGCCCTGACAGGACGGAAGATGTCCGCCAGCCGGTCAGGGGATCCTGGCCGTCCCGCTGCACTGTGCCATTGCTGTAATGCACGGCGGTACGCCTGCCACTGAGGTCGTACTCGATTTTGTCGATCACCCCATCGACGGAATGTAAACGCCCGAGCCCGTCGTAGAGGTAGCTCACAAGCGTGCCGTCCGGGTAGGTCACGTGGTCAATCAGCCCGTCCGAACGATGCAGTGTCCTCAGCACCAAGGGGCCATCGGAAACCGAGTGCATGGTCTTCTGCGCAATCCGCCCCCGTTCGTCGTAGTCGTAGAGGGTCGTACCACCCTCGTCGTCGGTCCGCACCAACCGGCCTCCAGCAGTGCGGTGCCCCGCACCGGCCGGTGCCGGCGCGCCGTTGTCGTGGTAAGTGTAGCGCGCCACGACCGGGGAGGTGTCGTCCCCATGGCGGATCTCGCTGGGTCGGTTCGCAAGGTCGAAGCGGCGCAGCACGCGCTCTGAACCAACACGCGTTTCCACCGTGTTTCCGGCGACGTCGACGACCGCGATCTGCGTCTGCTCCGGCCGCTCAATGCGCAGCACACGGCCCAGCATATCGTGTGTAAAGCGCGTGCGCGCTCCGCTCGCATCGACATGCTCCACCAAGCGACCCTTAATGTCGTATGTATCAGTCGATGCGAGTATCTGGGTGCCGAGGGACTGCTCGATGCGGGTAATGCGACCCGCGGCGTCGACGAACCGCCGGGTGACGGTACCGGCATGCACCGCCCCTGCCCCCGTCCGGTTATCCTCCTCATCGACCTCCTCGATCACTCCCGGGAGGTAACGCATGCTAGCCACCGCGCCGTCCGGCCTTGTGGTGCGGATCGGACGCGCCATGGCGTCATAAACGATCCCGGTGTGCGGATCCCCCGGCGATGGCGGCACATAGGCGGTTCCGGTCGGACGTCGAGGCAGATGGCTGCGCACCAGGACTCCGCGTGGCCCGAACACGTTGCACGCCTCGATAATATCACCCAGCTCGTCCGTCACGCGCCGCTCCAGCAAGCGCCCGCTGCCATCAACGAATTGGCGTTCGACACGACGCGGCTGGCCGCCCGAGGTGCGGTGCGATACGAGAACCTGCAACGGCAAGCTTGTGATGTCATAGCTGTAGGACACCGTCGGTTCGGCCTCGCTGTCGCCGGGCTCGACCCGGCGCAACATCCGGGCAAGCGCGTCGAAATGAGCGGTGGAGCGCGCCCCGGAAGGATCCGTGATCGTAGTGGGCTGGTAGACTCGAAGGTTGAAATCTGCCGTGACCTCATTGCCCATGGCGTCACGGACGCGCACCGGATAGCATTGGGAAGGATCGAAGCTCAGCTCCGTCAGGCTGCCACGGGGGCCGGTGATGCGGCCGCGCAACCCCGACGCATCCTCGATCCGCTCAAAGCGGCCGATCTCTATCCACCAGCCATTCACGCCGGCTCGCCGGGTATAGCCGAGCGCGGCAAAGTTCGGCATTTCGGAGGCGTAGAGGATAGCCGCCTGATCATCGGTGAGCGCGAGCGCCGCGCGCGCCGTTAGCAGCCCTTGCGTCCCAACCTCGCCCAATGGCCGCCCATCATAGATGGCGCGGGTTTCAGCCAGAAGTTTTCCGGTGCCGTCCATTTGCCGGGCCCGTGACAGGCGCTGACGATAGCGCCCGGACGGGTCTGCCGCATATTCCGTAAAGGTGCGCAGTGTGGCAGTGGGCTGATCCTGGCCCGCGACGAAGCTACGCTCCATAGCCTCGGTCACATTGCCTTCGGCGTCCCAGGCCAGCTGCTCGCCGATGATCCAATGCACCGCATCCGACCCACCCTCGAACACCGTGCGGGTGTTGCGAAGCAGGCGCGGAGCGACGGTGAGGTTCTCCCTCGGGCCCTCGACCTGCCATTCCTGCTCCATCCGGTCGAAAAGCTCACCGTCCTTCCCGGCCCGCTCCTGCCGGTACATCCGACCCCGAATTGCGCGCCGCAAGCTTCTTTCCGCCCGGGTCGCGGGCTCCGCCCCATCGGGCATGAGCCCGGTATGGAACCAGCGCGTGGTCCGCAGCGTCCCTACGCTCGCGTCACCCAACTCTACGATATCAACGCGACCAAAGCCGCAAGCCTCCCGCAGCACGCCATCGTAGCGACCGTCGTGATAACGGTACTGGCTTATGCTCTCCGCGCCGCCGGATTGGTCGGACATGCTGACCTCGCCAACGACGGGCAGGACCACCGGCAGCCGCGTAGCCCAGGGCGAGCCAAGCAGTGCGTCGCGGCGTGCCTCAAGGGCGGAGGTGGAGTAACTTACCCGGGTAACCCGTCCAATCGAGTTGTCCATCAGGTTTAGGAGACCGCACCGCACGCCGCCAACAAGGTCGAGCACGAACCAGCGGGCACGGCCAGATGGCAGAGCCATCGACCAGCACAGACCGGGATTGCCGGTCCCCATCAGGTCGGCGACCCGCATCTCGCGCAGCGCCCCCGTAGGCACATGCGCGATCTCGCGGGGCTCCTCAAAGCCACCCCCCCAACGGTTGGGCCACCATCGCACCAAGCCGTCGTCCAGGTAGACCACATCCGCACAACCATCGCCGTCGAGGTCGACCACAAAGATCCGATTGGGATCGAGATCGAAGGGCAGCCGTGGTGGCGTCGACATTGAAATGGCCTCGCCGAAAATCCCGAAGCCAAGATAGGGCCAATAGGTCACCCCGCGGCCGTCCACCCGAACGAGGTCTGGGGATCCGTCGCCCGTCATGTCGGCACAGAACACGTGTGGGTCGCCGAGGTCGCTGGGAGGTCCGTCCAGTGTCCCGCGAACCACGAGAGGCACCGACTGCCACTCGCCGCGCGCTTCGCGTTGCGCCAGCATCAGCGCGCGACCATTGCTCCACAGCACGTCAACAAGGCCATCGCCGTCGAAATCGGCGAGGCGGCACTCGGGCGAGGAGAGCGCCATAGCTGGCGCCTCACCCCAGATCACGGGGCGTTCAAAGCCCTGGGCGGTGCGGGGCTGATACCCTCGCAGAGGTTGGTCGATGCGCACCACATCGGCCAAGCCGTCACCGTTCATGTCCAGCAGAGCGGCATTGGCACTCGCGCCCGCCAATTGCGGCACCAGGCCGACATTGCGGGGTCTGCCCCACCCTCCCCCAAGATTTGGCCAGATCCGCGCGGTGCCCGACTCCCCGATCTCGATCAGGTCAGGCAGCCCGTCCCCATCCCAGTCCACCAACTCTACACGCCCTCGGTCGGCAAGGCCGGGAGGCAAGGCCCCCTGATCGGCCGCCTCCATCCGTTGAAGCCTTGGCGCAGCGGGTTCGGTGTAACCGAGCACAAGCGGGGGAGCCGAAATCTGGGAACCGTCCTCGTCAAAGCCGGCCAGCGTGATCGAGCTGAGTAGTGAGGCCCCGCTCGGCCTCCCGGCCACATAACCCAGCGCCCAGCGCCGAACCAAGCTTTGTGCGGCACCCACGAGGTGGAGCTCGATTTTCGCGCATCGCTCGTCGGTTTGCAGCAGAAAGCCGCCGCGCCCCCAACGCAACAGGTCGGGCCTCGGTTCGTGATGGAACTCGACCCGGTATGGCCCATAGAGGAGTTCCTCCAGGTAGCGCTGCGGGCCCGAGGCGCGCCAAGTAAAGGTGGCGGTCCCGCCAAGATTGTCCTCCACCCGGTGCGCCAGCCATGCCCAGGTTTCCCCAGCCAAACCAGGGATCCGGCTATCGGCTGTGGTGCCAAGCTCATACCGCATTCCGGCGCGATCCGTGACCCGGAAGCCCTCACCCAGTGGCTCGATCCGCCAATCGCCGGTCTCGACTTCCGGACGAAGGCTCCCATCGGCCAAGCGGAGCAACGGCCCGGAGCCTTCAAGCATCAAGGTATCGGTGCCGTCGTAATGCGGGCGGCCGACCATTGTGCTGCGTAGGATGCGCGGAAACTGCAGCGACCAGCCGAGCCCGAAGGGGCCATTGCTAGCCGCCGAATCGTAGCGCAAGGACAGCTTGGGGCCGATGTCGTTCGGCCCATTCGGCAACTCCAAGGGCACGTTGAAGGCACCCGTGCCGCTGTGCAGGTCTGGCGTGAAGGTCTCGCCCAGGCCGCTCAGCCCGCCACCCCCGCCCGGCAAGGACGGGGCCTGGCTCGCAAATCCGACATCGATCGACATGACAGGCCCTCAGCTGCGGGGTGTGAAACTGTAACCCAGCACCAGCGCGATATTGTCGATGCCGGATAGATCGAGCTTGCCGCCGGTCACCCAACTCGGATTGTCGGCCGCCCGCAGCTCAACGCGATAGTCGCCGAGCGCCGTGCCGCCGACTGCGGCCGTCAGATCAGTAACAGCCACCGTCCCGTCAGCTGCAGTCGTCACGGAAACGGTCGGTGTGCCGGGCGCTGCGACCTGCAAGACAAGGCCGCCGGCACGGGCGCGCGGGGTTGCCGTGACGATAAGGCTGACCTCGGAGAGCATCGGGTCAGTCTCGGTGGCGGCGAAATCGCCGCGCCCAAGCGTCAAGTCCAGGACGCCAGAGCCGTAGAAGATAAAGAAGGCGTCCGGGAACAGCCAACGCAGCGGATAAGGGCGCTGCCTTTCATTGGCCTGTGGGCGTGCAGCCAGCTCAGCCAGGACCTGATCGCGCAGATCGGGGTCAAAACGGCTCTGATAGGTGAAGGTGAGCCTCACATCGACGATGGCCTGGTAATCAACCGTATTGGCTGCTTTGGGCAGCTCCAGTGTCCAGGTCGAGGCCAGGCCCGCCCCTTCGAAGATGCGCCGCCGCCGCCGATCGCTATCGACGATGATGGCATCTCCGCGGAGGTCGTAATCAGACAGGACAAGGGTTTCACGCGCCTGCACCCGGTGTTTGACGCCGTTCCCTCCGTCGGCAGCGGAGGCAGGCACGCGGTAATGCGAAATGCCTGCATTGGTAAGCGTGCCGCTCAGGCCGCGCGCCGGAACAATGCCGTCAACGACAACCTCGACATGCTCGATCCGACCTGCATAAGTGCCGGGATAGACGCTATCGAAATCATCCAGGTCCGTCTGGAACTCAATGCGGCCCTTGGCGCGGAACTGGGTCTCGAACAGGAAGGGATAGCGTTGGGCTAGAGACACGGTCTGCCGCACCGGCTGCTGCTTGATCGTTGTGCTGGTGATCAGGTCGAAGGTGAAAGACTGCACGTCGAGCATCAGGGTGTCGGAAGCCAGCATGCCCTTGACGGTGTCGGACATGTAATCGGGCTTAATGATCTTGCGCAGCACGTCATTCTCAAAATTGTAAGCGCGCTGCATACGCTTAGCCACGTCCAGGGCCATCGTCAGATATCGCTGCGATAGCTGGTTCATCTTGTCGCCGAGCAGGTTCCAGACCTCTGGCGTGAAGCGTTGCTGATCAAATGCATTGAGCAACTCTACCGCGCCGTTCAGCCGCACCAGGGATGCTTTGGCACTGGCCTCGACAGCCGACACACGGGCTTGCGCAGCGGCCCGTTCCTGTTGAGCCTGGACACCAACGAGGTCGAGCAGGTTCGCCTCGCGGTTCATCCGGTTAATTTCATACTGGTTCTGCAGCCGCGATGCCGAGAGCTGCTCCGCCGCGGCCAAAGTACCGCGGTCGCCGGAGAGCGAATAGCCGCCTTGCATCATGCGATCGGCAAGTCTGTTTAGTTGGCTGGCGTTGCCGTCCTCTCCGCCGCTCATCTGCGCCGAGAGCGCCTGATGCATCGACCAGGCCCGCGACTTCGAGGCGTAATCGGTGGAATTTGCGCGGGCTGCGGAGGCGCGCTGTTGGGCAATGGCCTGCCCTAAAACATAGACGTTGAGCTCCTGCTTCGCAGCATCGACCTGTCGCAGCGCTGCCTCGCGCTCGGCCGCGCTTTGCGCGATGTTTTGTGACAGCTGGAGACGCGTAAGCGAGCCGTTGTCAGCCTTGTCCCAGAATGAAATGGCATCGCGCTCGGCGCTCACCGCCAACTGGCAGAGATTGATCGCCACCGATTGCAGATAGTCAAACGTCCAAATCGGCACGTTCTGTGCCCAATGTCCCCAGAAGTCGAGCCCACCGGCAATCTTGGCCAATTGCGCCTGGATATCAAAGATGACGCTGCTGATGGCAGGGCTGGCGGTGATCGCTTCAGGAGTCGCCAGATTGGCGATGACGTTGCGCGCTGCATCAGCGGCCGGCTTCAGGCCGGTGATAGTATAGAGCGGAGTTGCCGGCTCCAGCATGTCGCCGCTCAGGACCTTGGTGTAGATGGGCAGGGCCGCAGGCGCATCGTCGTCGCGGAACAGCGAATTGCCCCAGTCCAGATAGAGCATGGCCAGCCGAGACCATACGTAGGGGGCCTCAACGGCGGCGTTGAGATAGGAATAGCCGGCGGCCTGCAGATACCATCGTTCGGCGGAGGTCCAGTTACCCATCGCGTGGTAGCATTCGGCCAAGCCAAGCGGCGTTTCAAAATACCAAGCATGGGTGAGGCCGACCGCCACATCGGCGACGCGCTTCGGCTCGATGAGCGCATCGGGTAGACGGGTCAGCGCACGCCGCTTGTCGTAGACGGTTGACAAGACTAGGTCAGCCTGCAGGGCTGCCCCAGCGCTCCAGCTCATCTCCTGGAGCGTGTCACCGACCAGAACGCTATAGGAGCGCTTTTCGACCGTCAGTTGAGGCGGGATCTCCACCGGCACCGGACGCTCCAGCACCCCGGGTGATAGGGTGTCGAAACGTGACATCGCGCCCGCTGCCCGCATCGCTGTGAGCGATCGCACCCGGCCAAGACGATCCAATGGCTGCAGGATTAGAGGATTTATCGGCTGGGTGCCTGGACTCGCAGGCACTACTGTACTGGCCGCCTCGATCTGGGCGACCAATGTCGGGGCAGCGGCAGCGGCACGGTCGTGGAAGAACTGGGCAGATCGCTCGTTCCCGCGCGCCCTGAGTTCAGCAGACAAGCGCAGATCCGCCGTTGCTCCAGAGATTTTGGCATCGACATTGCTGCTCATGAGTCCAAAAACGGGCCCGGGATCGAAGTCGACCATCTCTCGCGGTCGTACCCCGGCCGCGGCCTCCTCAATCGGCAATACATTAAGCCACTCGGCACCGTAGGACGCGAACGCCTTGCTGAGATCAGTTCCGGCCACTTTCTCTTCGATAAGGAAATGCAGAGGAAAGAGCTGTCGCCACAGGATTGAGCGCGCCTCCTGGTATGATTCAATAGCGTCCAAGTAGCGCCTTTCCCGGAAAGCCTGCCCTGCGTTCACCAGCAGCCGTTCGATCGCCGCCAGTGTCCGGTTTTGTGAAGTGATCTCATCAATGACCACTTTGAACTTGCGGTACGTGTAAGCAATGTCGGCATGCACCAGGTCAGCCATGACTAGCTCCATTTAAGGAGAGGCGCGAAGTTCGGTATTTCGCACTCGTCGAAGGCGAACATGCCACCTCCCGAGAGCACTCGGGCGGGTTTCGGCTTACACACGTCACGAATGCCAGACTCTGATGAAACTACTCTTCGTTGGCGCAAGTGAAGCGCTTTCTAGCCGCCGCGAAGATGGCCCTATCACATTATCTAGAGTGAGGGGCTATATGCAGGCCCGGCGCTGGCTGCCCGGGTGTGAGAGTCGGTCCGCGCCGGCATCTGGACGCGCTGGACGGCGGTGCGGAAGGTGAAGGAGGGCGAGGTGACGGCGGACGTGTTTGGCTTCCTCACGACGGAGCCGAACGCCGAGGTGGGTGCGGCCCATCCGAAGGCGATGCCGGTGATCCTGACGGAGCCGGAGGAAGTCGAGACATGGATGACGGCGCCGCGCGAAGCGGCGCTGCGACTGCAACGCCCGTTGCCTGACCTCGCGCTTATTGTGGTGGCACGGGGCGAAAAGAGCGACGGCGCGACCTCGCCGGCAGATCCGGGTCAGCCGATGCTGCTTTAGCGTACGTCCGCCTGTTCCAATCGGGACCCCGGCAGACGCAGAAACTTCAGCCGCTTACGATGCCGATCGGCGTCAAGGACACGCGCCGATTCACACGGGCGCACACGCAGCCGCTTCTACATGCTGCTGTAACTTAGCAGGAACCCAGAATCGTCGACATGGAGACATCGGCCAACCTGGTTCCCTCGGTGGAGTCGCAAACTGCCACGGCCGATGTGCGCAGTCTCCAGCGCGACGGACGTTTGCTCCTGCATCATGTCGCCCGTCGCGCCGACCGGGCGTTGGGCCCCGTCCCGCTGCTCGACGACGGCGCTTCGGTGCTGCAGGTGCTCACGGGCGACCCAACGTGTATCGCGTCTAACCCGACGCAATTCGCGACTCTCACCACCACGGTGGACGCGCTGAGCCATGAAGCGGCGCCAGCCACTGCCAACAGTATCAGACTGACCAGCGCGTATCTTCGATCGGCCGGCGAGGGAGAGGAGCTGTCCGATGAGGTGAAGGTGCGCGTGAGGTGGCTGCGAGCGGCGATCTACGGCCTGACCCTACTTTTCGTCGTTGCTGTGCTAGGTTCGATTGGGCTGCTTGCGTATGTGGACAATGGCCGGCGCGCCATGCAGCAGCTGCTGGGCACGCACGTCGAGATCCGGATAATGGAAGGCGAGCTCGCGGAGCTGCCGCCTGGCGCGTGGATGCCAGCCCGCGCCTCCGACGCAGAGGGCCGCTACCGGCCGATGTGCCCGCAGGCGGATGGCTCCGGCCTCGCCCCGGCCGACACGGCCGAGGGCGCGCGCGCCGATGCGCTGTGCAGCCAGCTCGGCCAGGCCCTGCTGCGCAACCAGCTCGTGATGATGCGGCTGACCCGCTGGAACAACCTCTCCTGCGGCCTGCCGCTGTTCGATCCCTGCACGGTGCCGCAGGGCGAGCAGAAGATCTACGAGCAGCCGCTGCAGCACCATTGGGAGCGGACGGAGCTGCGCACCGCCTCCTTCATCTCCACCCTCACCGGCTTCGTGCTGCCCCTGATGATGGGGTTCATCGGCGGCGCGGCCTATGTGCTGCGGCGGCTGGACAACAAGCTGTCGGAGAACACGCTGGAGGTCCGCGACGGCTGGCATTCGGTGCTGCGCGTGCTGCTGGCGACGATGCTTGGCGGGCTGCTCGGCGTGGTCTGGAGCGGCGACGAGCCGGTGCAGCTCGGCGGCTTCGCGCTGACGCTGGCGGCTGCCGCCTTCTTCGTGGGCTTCGCGCTGGAGGCGGTGTTCACCGTCATCGAGGCGATGATGGAGGGGTTTGCGGTGATCGTGAATGGCGTTGCAAGTAAGCTGCGCGTACTAGTGCTAGTTCAGGCACCACCCCTGGTGGTCCCCGTGCTACCCGGGCCGCCAAGCAATCACGATGGGACGGAGACCGCCTCTGTGGTGGAGCGCACCCTGGCCCAGTTCGACCGTCGCATCGAAAGGTTGTTCGCACAGCCCTCCTTGGTGCGCTTCCGTGGCCAGGTACTGGTGGAAGTGATGAAGGCTAGCGGCGAGCCGCCTCTGCACTTGGAGGAGGCTGCCGGTTTTGTCGGTGGCACCTCGGGTCGCCTACTCGTACGGTTCAATCCCGACCTGACGCCAGCGGCTGCGTCCGACCGTGCTGTGCCTCCTGGCGCAACGAAAACAGAAGGGCTCGGAGGGCAATCATCCACCCCTAGACCTTCCGGTACTTGCTCGGGACCGTTTATAATTTCGGATGCCATACGTATTTTACGAGGCGAAGAAAAGCCGGAGCTGTTGTTCGATGTGGCACTTGAATCAGACACAGTCGTCTTCGAACCGGGGCGGAGCCGTGCCTCCTGTCGCACCCGGCCCGACACCGGCTCGGAGCCTGTTACATTTGGCTTCACCATGCCGTCGTCTGGCACCCGGCATGAGATCTCTGTCGTAGTTAGCCAATTCAACCGCTTGATCCAGATAGTCACAGTGCCGCTGCAGACTGTGAGTCGTCATAGTTGAGGGCGCATCTGCATGACCCTTCCGCTCGGCGCGCGGCTCGCCATCACGATCGGGTTCGATGATGCCGGTAGTCGCGTCAGCGTTCATCCGCTAGGCGTCCCCAATCCGGTCACCTTCGAGGGCGACCTGAGGCGTGACCAACTCCCGGAACTCTTTGGTACTCTTCGGGCGGATCTTATCCGCTTAAGGGAGGGTCTCGATGCTATCGGCGGCCTACGGCAGACCGAGCGCTCGGCGTGGCAGGCATTGAAGATCCTCTACGAACGCGGCTTTCGCATCCTGCTGAAGCTGCTCGGCGACGACTCGGGAGCAGTGCGCGAGATCGTCGAAATCTGTCGTGATGCATGGCCGGGGTGGGCGACCCCAGCCTGGGCAGAGGATGCGCTGGCTCCCCCGCTCATCACAGTGGCGGCCCGCGTCGGGGATGGTATCCCCGTTGAGATCCTGCCGTTATTCGATTTCTCGCAGCTCGATCGGCCAGAGAGCTTTGACGAACTGAACCTTGATGCACTCGGGGAAATCGCGTGCCGCTTCGTTGGCTTCTCCGCCATCGTCCAGCGGATCCCTTGGCGGGCTCGACGACGATCTCCGCGAACGCAACCTGGGTCGGGTAGACGGCTTGAAAATCTCCCACGCCTACCGATCGCTAATTTTTATTATCGGGGTCTGCCTGGGCTGGCGAGGACCGAAGCATTTTTTGCGGCGAATTCCGCCCACATCGCCCTCGATCCGGTTTGGCCAGATGCCACATGTCCGACTGAAGCCGAAACTTTAGCACGCGAACTCGCTGTTCGCATCTGGGAGCGGGCGGGTAAACAGCCTGCACAGCTCCATCACTTCTATTGCCACTGCGAGACCGAGCGAGCGCCCGCGGAGGCTCACACGCTGCGCTTCCACACAGGCAGCATTTTGTGGGGCGAACGCCGTGTAACCTTAGGCGACCTCGGCAGCGCCCTCGCCCGCCTCCGGCTCGCTTCAGATGAGGCTGAGGATGTTGCGGACCGGCCGTTGATCTTCCTTAATGCCTGTGCCAGCGCTGCAGTCGATCCGTCCGGTATTGGCTCCTTTCCCGAGATCTTCGCCGACGAGCGATTCCTCGGCTTCATTGGCACAGAGACCGTGATGCCGGACGCTTTCGCCTCAGCCTTCGCCGAAGCACTCCTGACGCGTCTGCTGCTGCAGACGCAACCGGAGCCACTCGGCCGGGCGTTGCACCGAGCTCGATGGGATATGCTCCGGAGGTACAAGAACCCGCTAGGCCTCCTCTACAGCGCCTACGCAGATCCCGACCTGCAGGTTCGCCGCTCGCCTGACGCTGTCAGAAATACCACCAGCGACGCAGTGTCAGTCCTCCCGGCATGCTCAAGTTGACTGGCCTCTTCGCCGAAAGGACGCGGGAGAGGAACTCCGGCGCCGCGTAGCCGAGAGCCAGTGCGGATGGAGGATCCTTGGCGCCTCCTAACCAAGCAGCAAGACCACCGAGGCCAACCAGCAGCGTCAAGCCCAGCCAGAACACAGGCCGCCGGAGGTGTCCCGGCAGTTCTGCCTCGTAGCGGCCTTGGGCGATGCGGATTACGTCAGGGATGGCGCCGCCGGCTGCACCAAGCGCGATCAGTGTCCAATCCACGTACCAACTCCAGCCAACTATGAATCACTTTGCAGGTTCGCAAAGCGGCCACAACCCAATTTGAAGCTCTGAGGGGACCGTGCTGGCAACAGTGTTGTTCCGTCGCGTATCGTGGAACAGGTTTTG